>NZ_JARCCY010000119.1:0-577 GCF_039907775.1 Arthrobacter sp. CC3 | reverse complement strand
TTCGGCGGGTTCGCTGTCACCCGGCGGATGCTCGCGATGTTCTCCCGCGGTGACAAGGCACGTTCATGAGCGCCGTACCCGAAACCGCAGCAGGAATCCTAACGAGGAGCTTTACCGTGTCCGACACCGTCTCCGGTCCGTTGACCGCCGACTCCATCGCGGGGGCGGCCTACATCGTCGCGGCCCTGCTGTTCATCCTCAGCCTTGCCGGGCTGAGCAAACATGAAAAGGCCCGGGCAGGGGTCATCTACGGCATTGCCGGGATGGTCATCGCCCTGGCGGCCACCGTCTGGCTGACCGTGCAGGGCGCCTGGGGTACCGGTCACGGCCTGACCGGGCTCATCCTGCTCCTGGCCGCGGTACTGGTCGGCGGCGCCATCGGACTCTGGCGCGCCCGTGTGGTGGAGATGACGGGCATGCCCGAACTCATCGCCCTGCTGCACAGCTTCGTTGGCCTCGCCGCGGTACTCGTCGGCTGGAACGGGCACCTCGAAGCCCCCGCGCTGTCCCCGGACCTGATGGCCGTCCACCATGCCGAGGTCTTCATCGGTGTCTTCATCGGCGCGGTGACCTTCAC
>NZ_JARCCY010000118.1:0-593 GCF_039907775.1 Arthrobacter sp. CC3 | reverse complement strand
TGCTAGAACGCGCGGAGGATGTCTTCGACGCGGGCTTTGGCGTCGCCGAAGAGCATTTGCGAGTTGTCGCGGAAGAACAGCGGGTTCTGGACGCCGGCGTAGCCTGCGGCCATCGACCTCTTGAACACCACGACGTTGTCCGCTTCCCACACCCGCAGTACGGGCATGCCCGCGATGGGGCTGGACGGGTCCTCGGCCGCGGCGGGGTTGACGGTGTCGTTCGCCCCGATCACCAGGACCACCGAGGTCCCGTCTAGGTCCTCGTTGATCTCGTCCATTTCAAGGACGATGTCGTACGGGACCTTTGCCTCGGCGAGGAGCACGTTCATGTGTCCGGGCAGGCGGCCGGCCACCGGGTGGATGCCGAACCTGACGTTCACGCCGCGTTCCCGGAGCTGGTGGGCGAGTTCGGCGACGGGGTACTGGGCCTGGGCGACGGCCATGCCGTAGCCGGGGGTGATGACGACGGACGAGGCGTTGGCCAGCATTTCCGCGGTGGCCTGGGCCGTGATTTCGCGGTGCTCGCCGTGGTCTGTGTCTCCACTCGTGGTGGGAGCGGCGATGCCGAAGCCGCCGGCGATCACGGAGATGAA
>NZ_JARCCY010000117.1:0-612 GCF_039907775.1 Arthrobacter sp. CC3 | reverse complement strand
ATCATCCAGAACTGTGAAGTCACCGGCTTCATCAAGGACGGCAACCGCGTGGTGGGTGTCAAGACCAACAAGGGCACCATCAACACCGAAAAGGTGGGTCTCGCAGCCGCCGGGCACAGCTCGGTCCTGGCCGAAATGGCCGGTTTCCGGCTCCCCATCCAGTCCCACCCGCTGCAGGCACTGGTTTCCGAACTGCACGAGCCGGTCCACCCGACGGTGGTGATGTCCAACCACGTGCACGTCTATGTTTCGCAGGCCCATAAGGGCGAACTGGTGATGGGCGCGGGCGTGGATTCGTATAACGGTTACGGCCAGCGCGGGTCCTTCCATGTGATTGAGCACCAGATGGCCGCCGCGGTTGAGCTGTTCCCCATTTTTGCCCGGGCGCATGTGCTGCGGACCTGGGGCGGGATTGTGGACACGACCCTGGATGCGTCCCCGATCGTGGGCAACACCCCGGTGGAGAACATGTTTGTGAACTGCGGCTGGGGCACGGGCGGTTTCAAGGCGACCCCGGCTGCCGGGCTGACGTTCGCGCACAATATCGCCACGGGTGCCCCGCACAAGCTGAATAAGCCGTTTGCGCTGGAACGTTTTGAAACCGGTGCCCTG
>NZ_JARCCY010000116.1:0-616 GCF_039907775.1 Arthrobacter sp. CC3 | reverse complement strand
GGTCGGTGATGGTCGCTGGTTCGTGCCGGTGTGTTGATCGGCGGGTGTTTTCTGTTTTCGGGCAGTGTGATGTGGCCAGTTGGATCGCCTGGTTGGCGCCGGTTCCACTTCCGGTGATGGGACTTCTCGTCAGGACAGGATGAATGCCCGTTCACCCTGGGGCAGGAGGCAGGACCTGTTTGAGGCGGGCGGTGTTTTCCAGGAGCAGTTTCAGGAGATCTTTCTCTGGCGCTGATTCGGGTAGGAGGAGTTGGTTGCGGCGGGCGCGGGTGATGATTTTCCCGGCGGTCGCGAAGAGCCGGTAGCGCCAGCGTTTGATGTCCCAGGCTTTGGCCCGGTGGCCGTGAGGGAGGGCGGCGAGCTGGAGCCAGGAGACGAGGTTGAAGGCCAGCGCGGCGATGTTGGCCCAGGCCTGGTTCGCGGCGAAGTCGAAGAACGGCAGTTTGCCCAGGCCGGTGTTTTTCAGGGTTTTGATCCTGTTCTCACACCGTCCCCGGGCGCGGTGCCTGGCGTCCAGGAACGGGCCGTGCCACCGCGGTGAGTTGGTCAACAGCGCGGTGATCCTGTGCCCGTCGGTATCGAGCAGGGTCGGCTGCGCTCCGGGGTGCAGCGGCTC
>NZ_JARCCY010000115.1:0-638 GCF_039907775.1 Arthrobacter sp. CC3 | reverse complement strand
GCTGTCCATCCGGCCACGCCCGGCCCGGGCGCGGCCCGGTACCCGGCGGACCGGCCCAACCTCTCACCGGGGTGCACGTACCTGGGCAGTGCCGCCCGTTTCCCGCACACCGACGGCGCCTTCAGCCGGTACGTGAACCTGCCGGCACGGATGCTCCGGGCACTGCCGTCAGGCCTTAGCCTGCGGACCGCGGCGCTGATCGAGCCCGCCTCCGTGGCCTGGCACGCGGTGGCCCGGGCCGGGGACGTCAGCGGCAAAACGGCCCTGGTGATCGGCAGCGGCCCCATCGGAGCACTGGCCGTCGCCGTGCTGAAACGGGCCGGTGCCCGGCGGATCGTGGCCGTGGACATGCACGCCAGGCCGCTGGACATCGCGGCGGCCGTGGGAGCGGACGACGTGCTCGCCGCCTCCGACGCGGCGGCGATCGCCGCGGTCGAGGCCGACGTCGTGATTGAATCCTCCGGCAACCACCACGGCCTGGCCTCGGCCATCCAGGGCGCCGCCCGCGGCGGCACCGTGGTGATGGTGGGCCTGCTGCCCGCCGGCCCGCAACCGGTCCTGATCTCACTCGCCATCACCCGCGAACTGGAACTGAAGGGCTCCTTCCGCTTCAACGACGAGATCGACGACGTCATCAC
>NZ_JARCCY010000114.1:0-649 GCF_039907775.1 Arthrobacter sp. CC3 | reverse complement strand
GCCGTCGGTGCCCGGCTGATCGGCATGGATCCCACGATCACCGGCACCAGGGTGGACGTCCTGGCCGACTCGGCCTACGGCTCCGGGGAAATGCTCGCCGCTCTCGCCCGCACCGGCCATACCCCGGTGATCAAGTCCTGGCCGCTGCGCCCAGCCGTCGACGGCGGGTTCACCCTCGATGACTTCAGCGTCGATGAGGCAGCCGGCACCGCGACCTGCCCGCACAACGTCACCCGCACCATCACCGCCAAACGGCGGGTCACGTTCGGCACAGCCTGCAACGGGTGTCCTCTCAGGGCCCGGTGCACCACCTCACCACGGGGACGCAAACTGGTCCTTCACGAACACGACGCGCTGCAGCGCGAACACCGTCAACGCGCCGCGGACCAGGCCTTCCAACACGAGTACCGCACGCACCGGCCCATGGTCGAGCGGTCCATCGCCTGGCTCACCCGCGGCAACCGGCGCGTTCCGCACCGCGGCATCAAACGGAACAACGCCTGGCTGCAGCTACGGATCGCGGGACTCAACCTGCGACGCCTCCTCACTCTGGGACTGACGAGGAACGAGGGATCATGGGCGCTGGGATAATCCACCTCTCGAACCCGACCCATCAATAAAACCACTGGATGACGCCCCAAATCAGGGG
>NZ_JARCCY010000113.1:0-668 GCF_039907775.1 Arthrobacter sp. CC3 | reverse complement strand
GAGGTGGAAGAAGAGATGAAGTCCGCCGACGGCTATGCCAAGGCCACGTCCGAGGCGTATAACCGGCGTGCAGCGGAGATCTATTCCGAGCAGGCCCGGGACGTGGACATCATCATCACCACAGCCCTGATCCCGGGGCGTCCGGCGCCGAAGCTGCTCACGGCCGAGGACGTGGCCGGCATGAAGTCCGGCAGCGTGATCGTTGACATGGCCGCCGGGCAGGGCGGGAACGTGGAAGGCTCGGTGGCCGGTGAGCGCGTGGTCACGGAGAACGGTGTGGTGATCCTTGGTTACACCGACCTCCCGGCCCGGTTGCCGGCGCAGGCGTCCCAGCTGTACGGGACGAACATGCTGAACCTGCTCAAGCTCCTGACGAAGGAGAAGGACGGCCAGCTGCGGATCGATTTCGACGACGTCGTGCAGCGTTCAGTGACCGTGGTGCGCGACGGGGAGAAGACCTGGCCGCCGCCGCCGGTCCAGGTCTCCGCCGCACCGATGGCGCAGACGCAGAGCCCAGCCGCGGAGAGCACTGCGCCGAAGAAGAAGGAAGGCCTCAGCGCCGCCGGCAAGGCCGGACTCTTTGCCGCGGGCATCGCCGCGTTGTTTGTGGTCAACACGGTGGCGCCGGCTCCGCTGCCGCAGCATTTCACGGTGCTGATGCTCTCGGT
>NZ_JARCCY010000112.1:0-795 GCF_039907775.1 Arthrobacter sp. CC3 | reverse complement strand
ACGCCGACCTCGGCGCCAAACTCCGCGCCAACCTCGGCGCCGGCCAGACGGAATCCGACGCAGAGGCAGCTAACAAGATCGACTAGTCCGCAGCTACCGGAAGGGCACCCCACCTTTGGGGTGCCCTGCTTTCTGGCGCCCAGGCCCGGGGGTGGAGCAGACGCATCCTGCGCAACAACCTTCGCGATATAGAACAGCGCGTCGGGCCACCGTTTCCTGTCAAGATTCCCGGAAAATCAGCCAAAACCCTTGACATCCGTTATTACCAAGCGCAATCTGTTGCTTAGTGCGATTCTCGTTGAGTCATACGGAACAGCCCCCTGACCCATGTAGCGCCTGGATGCCTCACTGGTTGACGGCCATGTGGAGCACTGCCGGGTCGAGTGCCAGCTTCACGCATCCAGGTCAACCTCCGCACCGGAGCACCGGATGCACCCCCGGGCCAACTTCCGGCAGGCGCCCACAAAGTGCTGATCATCGACGGCATCATCATGATCCTTGAATCGGAGGAAGCCCCCAATCTTCCCCCGGCTCACCCCTCAATCCCCTGTTACGTCCGCAAGCCCATGATCCACCGAGCAAAGGATTCGCTCATGGCTACAAGCAATGACTTAAAACCCATATTTCCCGAGGAGTTGCCCGCCGACAACGCTTTGGCAGCAACTCCCCCCAACGTCCCCGCGGGTGAAGGCACCAGCCCTGCAGTCCTCGATCCGGAGGACGGAGCCGTGGGGGGCCTGCCGGATTCTGAGGAATACGAACAGATCCTGGGCGAGCTTCGTTCTGCCAGGACCG
>NZ_JARCCY010000111.1:0-808 GCF_039907775.1 Arthrobacter sp. CC3 | reverse complement strand
GGTCGAGGATGTCGTGGTTGCGACGCTGGAATCGACGCCGAAGAATGCCACGCACTGGTCCCGGGCGAAGATGGCCGGGCGGTCGGGGCTCTCAAAGTCAACGATCGGGCGGATCTGGAAGTCTTTCGAACTCAAGCCGCACCGCGCTGACGGCTATAAGCTCTCGAACGACCCCTTCTTCGTGGAGAAGGTCTATGACGTTGTGGGCCTGTACCTGAATCCGCCCGAATCCGCGGTGGTGCTCAGCGTGGATGAGAAGTCCCAGGTCCAGGCGCTGGCCCGCTCCCAGCCGGCTTTCCCGATGATGCCCGGCATGCCGGAGAAACGCACCCATGACTATGTCCGGCACGGAACCACAACCCTGTTCGCGGCGCTGAACACCGCTGACGGGTCCGTGATCTCCAGCCTGCACCGCAAACACCGGGCCATCGAGTTCAGGAAGTTCCTGGCCAAGATCGACGCCCAGGTCCCCGCGGGCCTTGACGTGCACCTGATCTGCGACAACTACCAGACCCACAAAACACCCGTCGTGAAGATGTGGCTGCAGAACCACCCGCGTTTCCACATGCATTTCACACCGACGTACTCATCCTGGCTGAACCAGGTCGAGCGGTTCTTCGGATTCGTCACCGAGGACCTGCTGCGCCGCAGCGATCACCGCAGCGTCCAGGCGCTCGAGTCCGACATCCGTAAATGGGTCATCGAGTGGAACACCAGCCCAACACCCTTCACCTGGACCAAGACAGCAGAACAGATCCTCGAATCCATCGGCCGACTTCTGAACCGAATTTCAGGCGCGGGACACTAG
>NZ_JARCCY010000110.1:0-838 GCF_039907775.1 Arthrobacter sp. CC3 | reverse complement strand
CGTGCGGGCCTCGCATACGGCGGTTCGCTAGGTCGTTTGAAAACGATCCCACGCAGTGCGAAAGAAAATGAGGCCGTGCCCTGTCCAGTACTCGGCTGGCAGGGCCCGGTGGAGAATGGGCGACTTCGCGACCCGCCAGTAGGCTCGGCTGCTGTTGCCCCATTGATAGGCCGTGTCCGGCCTGATCCCGAGCTTACGCAGATTCGCCACCCGCGTTCGCGGGAGTTTCCATTCCTTCCACCGGATTTGGCGCATCCTGCGCCTGAACCATTTGTCGAGGGTATCGAACTTCCTCGGTGTCTGTGACAGCCTGAAGTAGCCCGTCCAGCCGCGAACGTAGCGGTTCAGTTGTTGGATGCGGTCAGCCATGGAGATACTCCATTTGCGCGAGGTAAGTTCCCTGATGTGGTCCTTCATGCGCTTAAACGCCTTCGGAGCAATTCGGATCTTCACCCCGCCCTTTACGAAGTAGAATCCGAAACCCAGCAATGTAGCTACGCTTGCCGGATTGATCGTGGACTTCTGCCGGTTGACCCTCAATTTCAGGTCCCTTTCCAGAACTTTCGTGCTCTGTTCCAGTACCCGTTCCGCGGCCCTCTTGGACTTCACAAATACCCTGATGTCATCGGCATACCGCACGAAGCGGTGCCCCCGGCCCCAGAACTCCTGATCAAAATCGTCCAGCATGATGTTCGATAGCAACGGCGACAGAGGTGACCCCTGCGGGGTTCCCTCCTGCGTTGGTTGCCGCACGCCATCAGCCATGATTCCCGCTTCGAGATAGCGCCGAATCAACTTCAAAAGCCGCTTGTCTTTCACTTTCCGCGCAACCCTGGCC
>NZ_JARCCY010000011.1:0-124929 GCF_039907775.1 Arthrobacter sp. CC3 | reverse complement strand
CGTCTGGCACCGCACTACCAGCCCCAAACAAGTCCTGGAACACTCAACCTGGCGACGAAAACACCAACACCGCGCACAACATAGTCATTACAAAACCCGCGGACACACCCCATAAACGCGACTGTAGTACTAGCCGGCACGTGAGCAGCCCCAGCATCCTTCGCCATCAAATCCACCCCTAGGACAGGAGCAAAATGTCCCGCGCACGCATCACCATTGACCGCGACTTCACCGTAGCCGAGGTTCCCCGCCGGATCTTCGGATCCTTCGTTGAGCACATGGGCCGCTGTGTCTACACCGGCATCTACGAACCGGGCCATCCCCGGGCCGACGAGCGCGGCTTCCGCCGCGACGTGATGGACCTCGTCAAAGAGCTGGGCGCCACCGTGGTCCGCTATCCCGGCGGCAACTTCGTCTCCGGTTACAACTGGGAGGACGGCATCGGTCCCGTGGCGGAGCGGCCGCGACGGCTCGACGGCGCCTGGCACACCCTGGAAACGAACGCCTTCGGCCTCCACGAATTCGTGGACTGGTCGCGGGAAGCCGGCGTGGAGGTCATGGAAGCGGTCAACCTCGGCACCCGCGGCGTCGATGCAGCCCGTGAGCTGGTGGAATACGCCAACATTCCGTCCGGCACCCGGCTGTCCGACCTGCGCCGCAAGAACGGCCACGAGGATCCGTTCAACATCAAGCTGTGGTGCCTGGGCAACGAGATGGACGGCCCGTGGCAGATCGGGCACAAGACCGCCGAGGAATACGGCCGGCTGGCGCAGGAAGCCGCCAAGGCCATGCGCTTCGTTGATCCGGACATCGAACTCGTGGCCTGCGGCAGCTCCAACTCGGGGATGCCCACCTTCGGCGCCTGGGAGCAGACGGTCCTGACCCACGCCTACGAGCAGGTGGACTACGTCTCGCTGCACGCCTACTACCAGGAGCACGACGGCGACGCCGGCAGTTTCCTGGCCAGTGCCGTGGACATGGACTACTTCATCGAATCCGTGATCGCCACCGCGGACGCTGTGCGGGCCAAGGGCAAGCACAAGAAGCACATCAACCTGTCCTTCGACGAATGGAACGTCTGGTACACCCGCCCCGGCGACGCCGACAGCCCCGAGCAAGTGGGCAAGCACGGCTGGCGCGAGCACCCCCGCGTCATCGAGGACCAGTACAACGTGACGGACGCCGTCGTCGTCGGGACCTTCCTGAACTCCCTGCTCCGGCACGGTGACCGGGTCAAGATCGCCAACCAGGCGCAGCTGGTCAACGTGATCGCCCCCATCCTCAGCGAGGAAAACGGCCCGGCATGGAAGCAGACCATCTTCCACCCCTTCGCCCGCATGGCCGAGCTGGCGCACGGCCAGATCCTCCGGCTCGCCGTGGACTCGGACAAGTACGGCAACGCCAAGTTCGGCGATGCCGACCTCGTGGACGTCAGTGCCACCTGGAACGAGGAAACCGGCCGCATCGCGCTGTTCCTGGCCAACCGCGGACTGGAAGAAGCCGCCGACGTCGAAGTGGTCCTTCGCGGCTTCGACGCCCGCCAGGTTGTCAGGGCCGACGTGCTGCGCATCCCGGACGGTGCGGACCGGTTCATCACCAACACACAGGCAAACCCCGGTGCCGTGGGCCTCATCCCCCTGGATGGCGTCAAGGCCGCCGGCGGCGAAGTCCGGGCCACCCTGCCGGCCCTGTCCTGGACGGCCATCGAACTGGAGGTCGTACGCAACTGAGGCGGTGCGCCGGCGCGGCGGACACCGTGACGGACGACGGCGGGCGGCACGTTTTCGTGGCCGCCCGCCGTGCGTTTGCGGGCGGTGTGCGGGTCAACCGCTCTGCCCTCCGCCCCTGTTGAAGCGCCGGGCGGATGGATAGACTGCCCCTGCGCCCGTCCGGGCGTCCGATGCTTCCAGGAGGGAACCGTCAGTGTCAGAGAACAGCGAAATTTCCAAGAACAGCGCAAACGAAGCGGAACAGCGCAGCACCGAACCCGCGCCGGCAGTCGAAGGTGACAGCGGCCAGTATGTCGACGGCGACTACGGCAAGGCGGGAATTGCGCACGAAGACCAGGTGGCCGCCGGCGACGGCGAGTATCCCGAAGGCGACTACGGAACCGCCGGGGAGGTCGAGGAACCTGCCGGGGCCGTCGAAGGCGAGTACGAGGCCGGTGATTACGGCAAGGCCGGCACTGCGGGGGAGAACCTGGTGACCCTGGAGGAAGCCGAATACCCCGACGGCGACTACGGAACGGCCGGTACCGCAGGCCAGGCGGAGACCCGCGAGCCGGCCCGCCGTGCAGAATCTGGCGAGGAGCCGGGCGATACCGACTGACAGTCAATTACGCCACCAGCCTGCTCCAGGACAGGGTTTCACGCACAGCGAAACCCTGTCCTGGTGCCGCTGCGTCTGGCCCAAAACCCCTGAATGACGGTCCTTTTCAGCTGCCCTGCAAACAGTTGCTTGGCCAGCAAATCCAAAGTTGAGCGGATCAGACTCAACTTTGGATTGACTTAAATCCGGCCGTGGGTAAAGTTGAGTGTAGATCGCTCAATCAGTGGGCGTGCCTGAATCTAGACCAGCGTTTCCACGGAAAGAAGGAAGCAACACATGTCACGTGCAGTAGGTATCGACCTCGGAACCACCAACTCCGTCGTCTCCGTTCTCGAAGGTGGCGAGCCCACCGTTATTGCCAACGCCGAGGGTGGCCGCACCACGCCGTCCGTCGTTGCGTTCTCAAAGTCCGGCGAAGTCCTGGTCGGCGAGATCGCCAAGCGCCAGGCCGTCAACAACATCGACCGCACCATCGCGTCCGTCAAGCGCCACATGGGCACTGACTGGAACGTCGCGATCGACGACAAGAAGTACACCGCGCAGGAAATCTCCGCGCGCATCCTGATGAAGCTGAAGAACGACGCCGAGTCGTACCTGGGCGAAAAGGTCACCGACGCCGTCGTCACCGTGCCGGCCTACTTCAACGACGCCCAGCGCCAGGCCACCAAGGAGGCCGGCGAAATCGCAGGCCTCAACGTCCTCCGCATCGTCAACGAGCCCACCGCTGCCGCTTTGGCCTACGGCCTGGACAAGGGCAAGGAAGACGAACTCATCCTCGTCTTCGACCTCGGCGGCGGAACCTTCGACGTCTCCCTCCTCGAAGTGGGCAAGGACGAAGACAACTTCTCCACCATCCAGGTGCGCGCCACCGCCGGTGACAACCACCTCGGCGGCGACGACTGGGACCAGCGCGTCGTTGACTACCTGCTGAACCAGCTCAAGGTCAAGGGCATCGACCTGTCCAAGGACAAGATCGCCCTGCAGCGCCTGCGCGAGGCTTCCGAGCAGGCCAAGAAGGAACTCTCTTCCTCCACCAGCACCAACGTCTCCCTCCAGTACCTGTCCGTCACCCCCGACGGCCCGGTCCACCTGGACGAGCAGCTGACCCGCGCCAAGTTCCAGGACCTGACCAAGGACCTGCTGGACCGCACCAAGAAGCCGTTCCAGGACGTCATCAAGGAAGCCGGCATCAAGCTCTCCGAGATCGACCACATCGTGCTCGTGGGCGGCTCCACCCGCATGCCCGCCGTGTACGAACTCGTCAAGGAACTCGCCGGCGGCAAGGAGCCCAACAAGGGCGTCAACCCGGACGAGGTCGTCGCCGTCGGCGCCGCGCTGCAGGCAGGTGTCCTGAAGGGCGAACGCAAGGACGTCCTCCTGATCGACGTCACGCCGCTGTCCCTGGGCATCGAAACCAAGGGCGGCATCATGACGCACCTGATCGAGCGCAACACGGCAATCCCCACCAAGCGCTCCGAAACCTTCACCACGGCTGACGACAACCAGCCGTCCGTGGCCATCCAGGTCTTCCAGGGCGAGCGCGAGTTCACTCGGGACAACAAGCCGCTGGGCACGTTCGAGCTGACCGGCATCGCACCGGCACCCCGTGGCGTCCCGCAGGTCGAGGTCACCTTCGACATCGACGCCAACGGCATCGTGCACGTCTCGGCGAAGGACAAGGGCACCGGCAAGGAACAGTCCATGACCATCACCGGCGGCACCGCGCTCTCCAAGGAAGACATTGACCGCATGGTCAAGGACGCCGAGGAGCACGCAGCCGAGGACAAGGCCCGCCGTGAGGCAACCGACACCCGCAACACCGCCGAGCAGCTCGCCTACTCCGTGGACAAGCTGATCGCGGACAACGCCGACAAGCTGCCTGAAGAGGTCAAGACCGAGGTCAAGGCCGACGTCGACGCCCTGAAGAAGGCCCTCGAAGGCACGGATGACGCCGCGGTAAAGACCGCCTTTGAGAAGCTGCAGGCTTCCCAGAGCAAGCTCGGCGAAGCCATCTACGCGCAGGCCGGTTCGCCGGACGGTGCCACGGGTGCCGCAGGCGCAGAGGGTGCCCACCCCGGGTCCGAAGGCGCCAAGGCCGATGAGGACATCGTCGACGCCGAGATCGTTGACGAAGACGAGAAGAAGTAACCATGCCGCACCACGGTAATGAAGAAGAGCACCACTCTTCCGCAGGCCAGCAACACGCGCACGCCAGCGGCGACAACGACAACCAGGAGAACGAGCCGCAGAAACCGGTGATCCACGACAACCGCAAGGTTGATCCGAAGACCGGCCAGGCCCGCCACCCTGACCAGGAGCACGCCGCCGCAAGGGGCCACGGTTCCGGGGACGCACTGTCGCAGGCCGAGGACATCCTCAACAGCGTTGAGGTTCCGGCCGAGGAATCGGTGGCCCAGGGCGTGGGCGCGGAGGAAGCGGAAGAACTCCGCAACGACCTCCGCCGCCTGCAGGCCGAGTACGTCAACTACCGCAAGCGCGTGGAACGCGACCGCGCCGTGGCAGGGGAGATGGCCGTCATCGGCGTCCTGAACTCCCTGCTTCCGGTCCTGGACGACGTCGACGCCGCCCGGCAGCACGGCGACCTGGCCGACGGCCCGTTCGCCGCGATCGCCGCCAAGCTGGAGAACGCGCTGAAGACCTACGGCCTGGTGCGCATCGATGAGACCGGCGTGGAGTTCGATCCCACGATCCACGAAGCCCTCATCCAGCAGCCCGGCCCGGACGTCGAAATCGACACCGTCAGCCAGGTCCTGCGCTCCGGCTACAGGTCAGGTGAGCGGGTCCTCCGGGCAGCACAGGTTATTGTTGCAGTCCCTGCATAAGTAGCCCAAACAAGCGCGTAGCAGTTGGTGGGCCCCGGGAGTGGCATCGGGCCTGCCGGAGCGTGGTGGCCTGGTCCGCAAGGACCAGGCCACCACGCGAAGGGGCGGGGGCCCATCACCTGCGCAGCGCATTTTGTAAGAACTTGAAAGGAAACGCCATTGGCTAGCCAGGACTGGGTCGACAAGGACTTCTACAAGATCCTTGGAGTCGCCAAGGACGCTTCCGACGCCGATATCAAGAAGGCTTACCGGAAGCTTGCGCGGCAGCACCACCCGGACACCAACGCGGGGAACGTCGCGTCGGAGAAGAAGTTCAAGGACATTTCCGAGGCATACTCCGTGCTCTCGGATCCGGACGAACGCCAGCAGTATGACGCCATCCGTGCCATGGGCGGCGGCGCGCGGTTCGCTCCCGGCGGTGCCGGGGCAGGCGGCGGCGCCGGCTTCGAAGACCTCTTCGGCGGCCTCTTCACCGGTGGCGGCGGGCGCCACTCCGGCGGCTACAGCACCTCGGGCGGCATTCCGCCGGAATTCGCCGATCTCTTCGGCGGACAGTTCGGCGGCCCTGGCTCCGGAGCGGGATTCCAGCGTGCCCCGCAAAAGGGCGCCGACCGTACGGCCACCACCACCATTTCATTCGCCGGGTCCATCCGCGGCACCACCATCGGCCTGCGCGAACCGGACGGGGACGTCATCGACGTCCGTGTTCCCGCCGGGATCAAGGACGGCCAGAAGGTCCGTGTCCGCGGCAAGGGCCAGTACGGACCGGCCGGCAACGGCGACCTGATGGTCACCGTCAACGTCAAGGGCCATGACTTCTACACGCGCGACGGCGACAACCTCCGCATCCATGTTCCGGTCACCTTCCCGGAGGCTGCCCTGGGTGCTGACATCGAAGTGCCGACGATCGACGGCGAAAAGGTCAAGGTCCGTGTTCCCGCGGGGACGCCCTCCGGGCGGACACTGCGGGTCAAGGGCCGCGGGGTCAAGCATGCGAAGGCCACCGGCGACCTGCTGGTGACCATCGACGTCGTGGTTCCGCAGAAGCTGACCAAGGAAGCGGAGGAAGCCGTGAAGGCGTTCGCTGCAGCCACGGACGGACACGATGTGCGGGCCGGACTGGCTGCCAAGGCACGTCTCTAGGAAACGCGCGGACTGGGACTGGGACTAGCGGGAGGAGCCGGCCTTGGACATTGATTTCGATCAGCCGATCTTCGTGATCTCGGTGGCGGCTGAGCTGGCGGACATGCACCCGCAGACGTTGCGGCAGTACGACCGGCTGGGCATCGTCTCGCCCAGCCGCGCGCCCGGAAAATCCCGGCGGTACTCCCAGCGGGACGTCAACGTGCTCCGGGAAGTGCAGCGGCTCTCGCATGAGGGGGTCTCGCTGGAGGGCATCAAACGCATCCTCCAGTTGGAGAACCAGGTGGCTGCGCTGCAGCGCCGGGTGTCCGAACTGACCGAGCAGCTCAGCAGCCGCCGCAGCCCGCTGGATTCACGCATTTTCGCGGCCGGAGCAGCCGGCGACGTGGTGAGCCTGGCCCGCGGCCAGCGGCCCCGCGCCCGCTCCCAGGCCGTGGTGGTGTGGCGCCCCCGTTCCACGGAGTGAGCGCTGCAGGCTGAGCCTTCCGGACTGACCTGACACGCCGTTCCTTGACAGGCCAAGCCTGCCGGAACAGAGTGAATGGTCAAGCCAGTTGCCAGTCTTCACTGCCCCGGAAGGAACGCCCTCATGGCCTTTGTGTCTGTCGGAAAAGAAAACAGCACCACCGTTGAGCTTTACTACGAGGACCACGGACAGGGACAGCCGGTGGTCCTCATCCACGGTTACCCGCTGGACGGCGCATCGTGGGAACGGCAGACCAGCGCGCTGCTGGCGGCAGGCTACCGGGTCATCACCTACGACCGCCGCGGCTTCGGCAAGTCTAGCCAGCCCACGGAGGGCTACGACTACGACACCTTTGCTGCCGACCTCAACACCCTGCTCACCGCGCTCGATCTCACCGACGCCGTGCTGGTGGGCTTCTCGATGGGCACCGGCGAGGTGGCCCGCTACCTCGGCACCTACGGCTCGGACCGGGTCTCCAAGGCAGTGTTCCTCGGTTCCCTCGAGCCGTTCCTGCTGAAGACGGACGACAACCCCGACGGCGTCCCGCAGGACGTGTTCGACGGCCTGCTCAGCGCAGTGAAGGAAGACCGTTACGCGTTTTTCACGGAGTTCTTCAAGAACTTCTTCAACACCGACGACACCCTGGGCAGCCGCCTCAGCGAAGAAGCCCTGCGCGCCAACTGGGCCACCGCCAGCAAGTCCTCCGCCCACGCCTCAGTGGCGGCGCAGCCCACCTGGCTGACGGACTTCCGCGCGGACATCCCCAAGATCGACGTTCCTGCCCTCATCGTGCACGGAACGGCGGACAACATCCTGCCCATCGACGTGACCGGCCGGCGCTTCAAGGACGCGCTGCCCGCCGCGGACTACGTGGAGATCGAGGGCGCGCCGCACGGCATGCTGTGGACCCACGCGAAGGAAATCAACCAGGCCCTCCTTGCCTTCCTGAAGAAGTAAGCAGGGAGCTGCACGCAGGCTAGCCGGATGCGGCGCTGACCCTCAGCTGCATCAGGGCCAGGTCGATCAGCGGCGTGGCCGCCCCGAGGAGCCGTGCCCGCCGGGTGAAGTCGCCCAGCAGGTGTTCGGTTTCGCCGGGGCGGCCGGCAACAACATCGCGGTAGAGGGACGACGTGAAGGTGGACCCGGGCTGCGTCAGCATGTCCACGGACAGCTGATGTTCGGGGTCCGGCACCGGATAGCCGGCCGCAGCCGCGACGGCGCCGGCTTCGGCCAGCACCGAATGCACGAAGTCCGTGCCGCCGGGTACCGCGACGATGGCGCCCACCGGTCCGCGCATCAGGCAGGTCACGGTCCCCGCGGACACGATGAATGCCCACTTGTGCCACATGGATGCCAGGGCGTCCGCCGTGGCCGAAGCCTTGAAACCCGGCACGGTCAGGGTTTCAACCGCCCGCACGACGCGGTCGCCCGGCGGGCCTGACTGTTCCCCCACCGTGAGTGTGGCCAGCGGATTCATCTGCAGGATGTCGCCGTCGTCGGTGAGGGTGGTGACCACCTTGACGATCCCGCCCAGCACGCGGTCCGCGCCGAAGGCCGCCTCGAGCGCGTCCATGTGGGCCATGCCGTTGAGGAACGGAATGACCACCGTTTCCGGCCCCACCGCCGGTGCAAGGTCTGCCAGTGCCTGCGGCAGGGCGGCGGCCTTGACCGTCACCAGCACCAGGTCGTACGGTCCGTGCAGGTCAGGCGCCGTGACCAGCGCCGGTTCAATGACGTCGTCGCGGCCCAGGCCCGTGATGCGAAGGCCGCGCCGGCGTAGGGTGGCTGCCCGTCCTTCCCGCACCAGGAACGTCACGTCGCGGCCGCCCTGCGCCAGGCGGCCGCCGAAGTAGCCGCCGGTGGCCCCCGCTCCGACAACCAGGATTCTTTGTGCGTTCTGCTGGCCGCTCATGCTGCTCCTCGGGGATTTGTGTCGCCGCCAAACCCAAAATGACGGCGGGAAAGTTTCCTTCAGGTTAACTTTGCCATCCGCACTTTCCGCCATTTTGTCAGCCAACTTACCGTTTCCGGGCTTCTGATCCACTGCGGACGCCCGGTCCGAAATCGTGCGGAAACGAACCATCATGCGTGTTGAAACAATTCGCTCCTAGATTGAGCCCCAGGGGGACCCGACAGGACCCTGGAGACCAGCAGCTGCCGCGAGGCAGCGCGGAGCGAGAAGCAGGTAAACATGAGGGTTTCAGTAACGAGGCGCGCTTTGATCCCCCTGGCCGCGGCGGCAATGGCAACGGCCCTGGCCGGCTGCGGAAGCCAGATTTCGGATCCGGCCTCCGCCAATTCCACCGCCAGCAGCGGCAGTTCCTGCGTGGACACGTCTGGCAGCAGCGTGAAGGTCGGATTCATCAACTCACTCTCCGGCACCATGGCCATCAGCGAGAACACCGTCTTTGATTCCCTGAGCCTGGCAGCCGAGGAAATCAACGCCGCCGGCGGAGTCATGGGCAAACAGCTGCAAGTGATCAGCGAGGACGGCGCCAGTGAACCCACCAAGTTCGCCGAACGCGCCGGGAAGCTGATCCAGCAGGACTGCACGGCCGCGGTGTTCGGCGGCTGGACCTCCTCCAGCCGCAAGGCCATGCTCCCGGTCTTCGAAGCCAACGACGCCCTGCTGTTCTACCCGGTGCAGTACGAAGGCCTCGAAGCGTCCAAGAACATCTTCTACACCGGAGCCACCACCAACCAGCAGATCATCCCCGCCCTGGACTACCTGGCTGAGCAGGGCACCAAATCCATCTTCCTGGTGGGCAGCGACTACGTCTTCCCGCGAACGGCCAACAAGATCATCCAGGCCTACGCCAAAGCCCACGGCATGGAGGTCCTTGGCGAGGAATATGCCCCGCTGGGGTCCACGGAGTTCTCCACCATCGTGAACAAGGTGCGGGACTCGAAGGCCGACGCCGTCTTCAACACCCTCAACGGCGACAGCAACGTGGCCTTCTTCCGGCAGTACAAGAGCGTTGGCCTGACCGCTGCATCCATGCCGGTGGTCTCGGTGTCCATCGCCGAGGAGGAAGTGCCCGGCGTCGGGCTCGAAAACGTGGTGGGCCAGCTCACGGCCTGGGACTACTACCAGACCCTTGACACGCCGGCGAACAAGAAGTTCGTCGCGGCGTTCAAGGCGAAGTTCGGCGCCGACCGCGTCACCAGCGACCCCATGGAAGCGGCGTACACCTCGCTGTACCTGTGGAAGGCCATGGTGGAGAAGGCCGGTTCCTTCGAAGTGGACAAAGTCCAGGCAGCCGCGGGCGGGGTGACGTTCGAGGCGCCCGAGGGCACTGTCACGGTGGACGGCGAGAACAACCACATCACCAAGACGCCCCGGATCGGAAAGATCAACTCCGAGGGCCTGATCGAGACGGTCTGGTCCTCGCCGAAGGCCGTGGAGCCCGATCCGTTCCTGGCCAGCTACGACTGGGCCAAGGACCTGGCCAAGTAGCCGCTTCCACCGCCCCTGCAGAAACCCGGAGGAAAGGCCCGCTGGAATGGAACTGTTGATTGGACAGATGTTTGCCGGACTCAGTCTCGGCTCGGTGCTGCTGCTGGCCGCGCTGGGGTTGTCGCTGACTTTCGGCCAGATGGGGGTCATCAACATGGCCCACGGCGAGTTCATGATGGCCGGTGCGTATACGGCCTTCGTGGTGCAGCGGAGCATTTCCGACGCCGGCATCTCGCTGCTGGTTTCCATTCCGGTGGGCTTCCTGGTGGGCGGCCTGCTGGGGCTGGTGCTCGAGGCGGTGCTGCTCCGGCGGATGTACCACCGTCCGCTGGACACCCTGCTGGTCACGTTCGGGGTGGCGCTGATCCTGCAGCAGGCCGCCCGGGACATTTTCGGCGCCCCCAGCGTGGACGTCCGGGCCCCGGCCTGGCTGCAAGGCAACGTCGAGCTGCTGGGAGCGCCCATCCCGCTCACCCGGCTGTTCATCCTGCTGCTGTCCCTGGTCTGCCTGGCAGGACTCGTAGTGGTCCTCAAGGGGACGCCGCTGGGCCGCCGCATCAGGGCGGTGGTGCTGAACCGGGACCTGGCCGAAACCAGCGGCATCTCCACCCGGCGCACGGACCAGCTGACGTTCTTCATCGGATCGGGCCTGGCCGGGGTGGCGGGCGTCGCCGTCACGCTGATCGGGTCCACCGGCCCGTACCTGGGGACGAACTACATCGTGGACGCGTTCCTGGTGGTGGTGGCCGGGGGAGTCGGCCAGATCAAGGGGGCCGTCATCGCGGCGTTCGCACTGGGCGTGCTGCAGTCCGTATTTGAATTTTCGACGACGGCGAGCATCGGCAAGGTGCTGATCCTGGTGCTGATCGTGGTCTTCCTGCAGCTGCGGCCGCAGGGCATCTTCAGCCTCAAGACAAGGAGCCTGGCATGAGCACTTTCCTGCGGTCCCGGTGGGGGGTGCTGGCCGGTTTCGCCGCGGGAGCGGTGCTTCTGCTCGTGGCGGCTCCCGCGGCACTCTCGGCGTTCAACCTTGCCCTGCTGGGAAAGTTCATCTGCTTCGCGATCGTTGCGGTGGGGATCGGACTGGCCTGGGGCCGCGGCGGCATGCTCACCCTGGGCCAGGGGGTGTTCTTCGGGCTCGGCGCGTACATCATGGCCATGCACCTCAAGCTGGCGGACGCCTCCCTCTTCGGCGGGTCCGGCGTGCCGGACTTTATGTCGCTGTACGGCAGCGGCGAGGTCCCCGGCTGGTGGGAGCCGTTCCGGAGCCCGGTGGTGACCCTCCTCGCCGTCGTCCTCGTTCCGGGACTGGTGGCCCTCGTCCTGGGGCTGGCCGTGTTCAAACGGCGCGTCAAGGGTGCCTACTTCGCCATCCTCAGCCAGGCCCTGGCCGCCGCCTTCGCCGTGTTCCTGATCGGCCAGCAGGCCACCACCGGAGGCTCCAACGGCCTCAGCGGCTTCCGGTCCTTCTTCGGGTTCGATTTGAAGGACCCCTCCAACAAAATGATGCTCTATTCGATCGCCGCCGTGGTGCTGCTCCTGGCCCTGGCGGCGGCCCGGCAGCTCATGCGCAGCCGGTTCGGCGAACTCCTCGTCGCCGTCCGGGACCAGGAGGAACGGGTCCGGTTCCTGGGCTACGACCCGGCCACCATCAAAACAGTGACCTATGTGATCGCGGCCGTCATGGCAGGGATCGCCGGCGCCTTGTTCGTGCCCATCGTGGGGATCATCTCGCCGGCCGACGTGGGCGTCATTCCGTCCATCGCCTTCCTGATCGGAGTGGCAATCGGGGGCAGGGCAACCCTGCTGGGCCCCGTCCTCGGAGCACTCAGCGTGGCCATCGCCCAGACCAGCCTGGCCTCCACCTTCCCGTCGTTCTGGGTCTACTTCCAAGGCCTGCTCTTCGTCCTGGTCATCGGGTTCATGCCCGGCGGCCTCGCGTCGCTGCCGCGGCTCGTCTCCCGGCTGAAGCAGCGCCGTACGGAGCAGCCCCGCGGCGCTGCACCGGCGTCCTCGCCGCAGGTTCCCGCCTCCGCCGTGCCGGCCCCGGCAACTGCAGCAACCACCCCAACCACCGTCCCGGAAGAGGCAAGCCGATGACCACCCCCACGCTGCTTCCCGACGGCGAGCCACGGGCCGGCGGGCTCCGCCACGGCCGGCCGAAGTACCTCGAGGTCCGCGGCCTCACGGTGGCCTTCGACGGCTTCGTCGCCGTGGACAGCGTCAACCTCGACGTCATCCAGGGCGACCTGCGGTTCCTCATCGGCCCCAACGGTGCCGGCAAGACCACCATCATCGATGCGATCACCGGGCTGGTTCCCGCCACCGGATCCGTGAACCACACCGGCACTGAGATCCTGGGCCGGAAAGTGCACAAGATCGCCCGGCTGGGCGTGGGCCGGACGTTCCAGACGGCGAGCGTTTTCGAGAACCTCACGGTGCTTCAGAACCTGGATATCGCTGCCGGGCCGGGCAGGAAGGCACGGGAGCTGCTGAGGAGACGGAAGGGCGTGGACCCCGCCGTCCAGGAAGCCCTGGAAATCATCGGGCTGACCCGGGCCGCGGACAAGCAGGCCGGCACCCTGGCGCACGGTCAGAAGCAATGGCTGGAAATCGGCATGCTGCTGGTCCAGAACTCGGACGTGCTGCTCCTGGACGAACCCATCGCCGGAATGAGCCAGGACGAGCGCGACGAAACCGGGCAGCTGCTCCGCCGGATCGCGGCCAGCCGCATCACCCTGGTGATTGAACATGACATGGACTTCGTCCGGGAGTTCGCCACTTCGGTGACAGTCCTCGCGGCCGGGAAGGTCCTGAGCGAGGGCAGCGTGGCGCAGGTCCAGGCCGACAAAAAAGTGCAGGAAGTCTACCTCGGCACGGCCGGAATGGAAGGGCACTGATGCTGGAAATCACGGACCTGCAGACCGGCTACGGGCGCACCCAGGTTATTTCCGGAGTGGATATCACCGTCCCCGACGGGTC
Source organism: Arthrobacter sp. CC3 (assembly GCF_039907775.1). Lineage (NCBI taxonomy): Bacteria > Bacillati > Actinomycetota > Actinomycetes > Micrococcales > Micrococcaceae > Arthrobacter > Arthrobacter sp. CC3. The sequence goes on along the minus strand of NZ_JARCCY010000011.1, from coordinate 111,710 downwards.
GCTGGTTTCCCTCCTGGGCCACAACGGTGCGGGAAAGACCACACTGCTGCGCGCCGTCGTCGGGCTTCTCAAGCCCACCCGCGGCACCATCACGCTGGACGGGGAGGACATCTCCGCCCTCCGGCCGCACCAGCGGGTGGCGCGTGGCATGGCCTATGTTCCGCAGGGGCAGCAGTCGTTCGGGCAGCTGACCGCCCTGGAGAATCTCCAGCTGGTGGCAGACGGCCGCCGGAACGCGAAGGAACGCGTGGCGGAAGCGCTGGACATGTTTCCGGCGCTCAACCCGCTGCTGGGCCGCCGGGCCGGCCTCCTGTCCGGCGGGCAGCGGCAACAGCTGGCCATCGCCCGGGCACTCATCACCGAACCGACGCTGCTCATCCTGGATGAGCCCACGGAAGGGATCCAGCCCAATGTGGTGGCCGAAATCCAGGAGACTATCATCAAGCTGTCCCGGCGCAGCGGCATGCGCGTCCTTTTGGTGGAACAGCACATCGGCTTTGCGTTGAACGCGGCCGACAGCTACTACGTGCTGGCCGCCGGACGGGTCAGTTCCCGCGGCACGGGCGGGGCCGAATCCGCAGGAAAGGTGCGCGAAGCAATGCTGATCTGACCGGGCTGGCGCAGGGGAAACCCGGCCCGGCGTCTGACCGGGCTGGCGCAGGGGAGGCGGACCGTTAGTGTGAACGAGCGGCTTCGCCCTGGGGGTTGCCCGCTGTGGGCGGTGCCTGTCGTTCGAGCGTCTCCCCGAACGGGACGTCTTCGCTGACGGCAACGGTGAAGGTGGTGTTCCCCAGCCGCGTTACAAGGATGCCGCAGCGGCCCTCTTGCATGGCGTGCTGCCGTGCTTGTTCAACTGCGGTGCTTAGCTCCGCGTCGATAAGGCGTGGATCCGTGGCTTCGACAAAAAAGGTACGTCCGGCCTCGATGGTGCTGATCATGCTGCGTTTCCTGACTTTGGTTCCTTGGTGGTTTTGATCGGGTTGGTTTCGACCCTGGGACTCCGTGCGGCGTCTGAGATCGCCCGGAAAATGCGCTCCTGCGATGCCAGCTCGATGCCCAGGGCGGTCGCGGCGATGTCTTCGAGGGCTTCGTACATCCAGTCTGTGGCGGTCTTGTTGTCCGGATGGGACGCGCCCGGATGGGAGGCGCCCGTGAGGACCGGACCCGTGAGGGCCGGACCCGTGAGGGACGGGTCGGACCGGAGGAGCGAGTAGCGTGCCACTTTCGCCTTCAGCTCGGCGACGAGGTCCTCGATCTCCGCCAACAGCGGGTCGTTCCACCGGTCGGAATCCTGCGAGTCAAACTCCTGCGCCACACCGGGGTCCCCTGCGTCGGACGGGGTTCGGTTCAGGCGCAAATCGGGCTGCCTCCACTGGCTCGTTGCCATGGCGGCCCTGAGCAGCTCGCTATGGTCCTGGGATGCCACATGCGTGAGCGAGACTTCGAGGGATGGGTTGCCGCGCATCGGGTGGACTCCTCCTGGATTTTTCGCCGACAAAATGGCGCTACCAGGGTCTGGGGCAACTAAATTAAGTGTATCCGGCGCCTCGGGACGTGAACAGGGACCGCTGAACCGGCTGGTCCGGGCCCGACCAACCGGGATCAAACTCCCACGGGGCGCTGCCAACCGGTTGATCCGGGAGCGGGCATAAACTGTACGAACAGCAGTTGATGCATGGAAGGTGCCTTTCCGATGGTTCAAGCGACGTCCTTCCGTTTCCCGGATCCGGCTGTCGCCGCGCGGGGCCGTCATGGTTGACGGTTCCTGTTCGATGGCTGAGGGGCTGGACACCGGCCTTTGTACGGTGTTCCTGGAGTCGCTGCCCATTACCGGCGCTTCGATCTCCGTATTCTCGGGCCTGGCTCCGGAGACCACGGTGTGCGCCAGCAACCGGGTTTCGGCGCGGATTGACGAACTCCAGTTCGACCTGGGTGAGGGGCCCCGCTGGACAGCCCTGGAGCGACGGAGGCCGGTGCTCCTGCCCGACGTGCGCGCGGGTTCGCATGCCGCCTGGCCCGTCTTCGCGAAGGCCATCCGGGACCTTGACGTGTCCGCCCTATTCGTCTTCCCCCTGGTGCTCGGCGCCATGGACATCGGGGTTGCGGAACTCTACTGTTCAGACCCCGGCCCGCTCAGTGCGGCCGACCATTCGACGGCGCTGCAGCTCGCCGATGCCGCGACCTGGCAGCTGCTCCGGGAGCTCCTCACCCTGGCCCCGGCGGACGGCACGGATGCACCGCAGGACGGCTCGCCGCTTTCCCGGCGCGAGGTGCATCAGGCCACGGGAATGGTCCTTGCCCAGACAGGGGCTTCCGCCACCGATGCGCTGCTGTTACTGCGTGCGCACGCGTTCTCCCAGGGCCGCACGGTCCGGGAAGTGGCCCGTGACGTCGTCGCCAGGACCCTGGATTTCACGCCTCCCGACGGGGTGACCCGCCGCCCATGACGTGCAGTAGAATCCCAATATGGCGATGATGAGCCGCGCCGGACGCGTAAGTGCCGCTTTCGTCAGGATAGCGGACACCCTGGTGGGGGATTACGACGTTTTCGACCTCCTGCACACCCTGGTGGACGAATCTGTGGGAATACTCGACGCCGCCGCGGCCGGGCTGGTGCTCGTTGACCCGGGCGGTGACCTCCAGGTAATGGCTTCCACGAGCGAGGAAAGCCAGTTGGTGGAGGTTCTCCAGCTGGAGGCCGGCGAGGGTCCGTGCGTTGACTGCTACCGCACCGGCGCTGTTGTGGCCATTGACGACATTGCCACGGACGGGTCCCGGTGGCCGCTGTTCCAGGCTTCCGCCCTTGCCCAGGGCTTCAAGTCCCTGCACGCTGTTCCGATGCGCCTGCGCAGCCGGACCATCGGTGCCATGAACCTCTTCGGCCGGGAGCCGGGTCCGCTCAGCGCGGATGATGCTGCGATTGCACAGGCATTTGCCGACGTCGCCACCATCACCCTGCTGCAGGAGCGCGCGGCCAGGGAAAACGCCCTCATCAACGAACAGCTGCAGCACGCGTTGAACAGCCGCATCCAGATTGAACAGGCGAAGGGTGTCATCTCGCACACGGCAAACGTGGACATGAACCGGGCCTTCTCGATGCTTCGCGACTATGCCCGTGCCCACAACCAGACCATTTACGAAACCGCCGCAAAAGTCATCGGCCGCAGGATCACCCTCTGACCGACCGGGTACCTAGGCGCGGGCCCCGGGACCGGCGAACAGAATAGAGTACTCACTACTCGTGACGTACCGGAGCGGCAGCGGCTTGAATGGAGCCCAGCTGGGTCTCACAGCTGTGGTCTCTGTTCTCTGGGGGTTTCCTATGTGTCTGTTCTGCAATGCCCAAGTGTCCCTGCCCCGCCCTGCCACGCCGGGCGGCGTCCGATGAGCGCGGGAATGGAATCCGTCGCCATGTTCGCCGGCTCGCTGGCAGGGCTGGTGATCTTGTCCCTGGGCCAGGCGATGGTGGTGGCGTGCCTCTGCTTCGACATGGTCCGTGCCCTGTCCGTGCCCAGGTCCCACCGACGCTACGTGGCCAGCACCGTCTTCCGGACGCTGGCGCTGCCGTCGGTCCTCGTGATGGGCATCAGCGTCCTGGTTGATGCCGTCTTCTGGTCCTGGCTGGATGTGGCAATGGGTGTCTTCGTGATGGTGATGATCATCTTCCGGCTGCACCACGACAAGGACGAGGACAACTGGTGGAAGGGCAAGGGCAAGAAGCTCGCCCGCTGGGCCCGGAAACAGCTGTCCACGGGAAGGTCCCTGGCCCCGGCCATGGGCTGACGGTTCGCCAGCTGAACGTTCGCCGCGGTCCGTGAACAGCCGGCCCGGCCGTCAGTCGTTGAACAGGCCGGCCAGGTCTTCCGCCGTCAGGGAACCGCCGGAGAGCGCATCGCCTTCCATCACGTCAGCGAACAGCTGCGACTTCTTCGCCTTCAAGGCCATGACCTTTTCCTCGATGGTGTCCTTGGCAACCAGCCGGTAGACCATCACGTTGCGCGCCTGGCCGATCCGGTGGGTGCGGTCCACGGCCTGCGCCTCGGAAGCCGGGTTCCACCACGGATCCAGCAGGAACACGTAATCCGCCTCGGTCAGGTTCAGGCCGAAACCGCCCGCCTTCAGGCTGATCAGGAACACGGGGGCGGAGCCGTTCTTGAACTCGTTCACCACATCCGAACGGTTGCGGGTGCCGCCGTCGAGGTAGCAGAATTCGATTTTCTCCTCGACGAGCCGTTCCCGGACCTTGCCCAGGAAGCCGGTGAACTGGCTGAAGATCAACGCCCGGTGCCCCTCGGCAACCAGGTCCTCCAACTGCTCGAACAGCACGTCCAGCTTGCTTGAGCGGACACCGGACAGGGACGGGTCCACCAGGGAAGCATCCAGGCTGAGCTGGCGCAGCAGGGTGAGCGACTGGAAGATGGTGAAGCGGTTCTTGTTGACGTCTTCGATGAGGCCCAGGATCTTCTGGCGCTCGCGCTGCAGGTGGGTCTGGTACACCTTCTGGTGCCGCGGATTCAGCACCACCTCCAGGATCTGCTCCTGCTTCGGCGGGAGGTCGTGGATGACCTGCTCCTTGGTGCGGCGCATCATGAGCGGACGGACCCGACGGCGGAGCTTGTCCAGCTGCCCCTTGTCACCGTTCTTTTCCACCGGCTTCTGGTAGTACTCGGCAAACCGGCTGGGGCTCGCGAAGAGGCCCGGGGCCACAATCGAGGTCAGCGCCCAGAACTCCATCAGGTTGTTTTCCAGCGGCGTTCCGGTGATGGCCAGCTTGAAGGCGGCCGGCAGCTTGCGCGCGCACTGGTAGGCCTTGGACTGGTGGTTCTTAACGAACTGGGCCTCGTCCAGCACCAGGGCGGCCCACTCGCGGGACGCGTACGCCTCGTAGTCGATCCGGAAGAGGGCGTAGGACGTAATCACGATGTCCGCTCCGGCCATCGCCTCGGCCGGGTCCGCTCCGTTTTTTGCGAACGTTTCGCCGATTGCCCGGACCGTAAGCCCGGGGGCAAAGCGCGCGGTTTCGGCTTCCCAGTTCCCCACCACACTGGTGGGGGCAACCACCAGGAACGGTGCGGAGCCCGCTGCGGGGGCCGGTGCCGCGGCGGCCTCCTTGGCAGCGCAGACCAGGGCCAGCGCCTGAACGGTCTTGCCCAGGCCCATGTCGTCCGCCAGCACCCCGCCCAGCCCGTGCTTGTAGAGAAAACTGAGCCAGTTGAAGCCTTCCAGCTGGTACGGGCGCAGCTCGGCGTTGAGGGTGTCCGGAAGGGGCAGTCCCTTGATGCCGCCTTCCAGCAGCCCGCCCACGGCTTCGCGCCAGGCGGAGGCCTGCTGGTCCACGATGCCGAGGTGCGCGAGCTCGTCCCAGAGCCCGGCCTGGAACCGGCTGATCTGCAGCGGCGCGTCCTTGTTGTCCTGCAGGGAGCGTGCTTCGTCAATGAGTGCGCGCAGCTGATGCAGCTCGGGCAGGTCCAGGGAGAAGTACGCGCCGCTGGGCAGGAGCATCCGGGTTTCGCCGGCCGCCAGCGCGGAGAACAGGGCAGCGAAGGAAACCGGCTGGCCTTCGAGCGTGATCACAATGCCGAGGTCGAACCAGTCGCGCTGGTCGGTGGCCTTGGTGGAGATGGCCACCACGGGCGCTTCTTCGGCCTCACGGTAGTCGGCGATGTCCCCCGCGGTGTCCACCACAACGTCCGGGGTGTTGCGGAGCCGGGGAAGGACTTCCTCCGTGAAGGCCAGGGTGTCCAGCCCGCTCAGTTCGGCCGAGGCCGCCAGCCGCGGGGTGCCCCAGCCGCCGGTAGCGGATTCGCCCAGTTTGGGGACCACTTCCCAGGGCTGGCCCAGAGCCTCGAGGATGCGGGCCTCCGCGGGATCGTCCCGGTAGCCGTGGTCGCCCGGGTGCCGCCACAGCGGCTGTGCCGTGACCAGGTTCCCGGACGTGTAGTGCCATTCCCAGTGCAGCCGCACTTTGTGGTCGCTGCCGTAATTGGCCAGGAGGGACAACGTGGGAACGGCCAGAGAGGGCAGCTCCACGGATTCATCCGACGCCGTGACCCGGGCAGCCTGCTTGAGCTTGGGGTAGAAGCCGGTGAGGAAGCGGGTCTCGTCCCGGGCCGGAATATGCAGGGTGCTGCCGGCCGTGACGAACGTCAGGAGTTCTTCGCTGAGGCCGGTTTCCAGGGGAGCCAGGGTGATGATCGACCCGCTGCCCACGCCCGGAAGGGCGTCCGCACCGGACGTCAGGAAGATCCCGTGGGCGGGCCGGCCGATCGTCCCCACGGAGGCCGGATCAACCACCTCCCCCTCAACGGTGATGGTGGGGGCCAGCGTCAGCCCGCCGTCGTCGGACGTTTTTCCGCTGTCGACGACGGCAGATTCGACGGCGGCGGGTTCGACGGCGGCGGCGCCTCCCCCGCCGGAAGTACCAAAGCGGGTCAGGTTAAGGCCGACGGCGGCCGGCTCCTCCACGAACCGGACGGGCTCCTGGCTGCCGGTGTGGACCAGCGCGACGCCGATCTTCCGGGCCTGGGCGAGCAGGCTCCAGAGGTTCTTGCCGGCATAGGTGTTCAGCCCCAGCCAGGGCGCGGTGGAATTGTGCTGGCGGTTGGCGAGGGCGGTGTGGGACGCGAGGAATTCCTGCATCCACTCCACATGCGCTTCGTTGCATTCGCGCCGGTAGTTCAGGTAACTGAGCGTGTTCCAGGAGACGTCGCCGCGGATCCACTTGCCCTTGGCGCCCATGATCACCGGGCGGGCCTTGAGCTGCCGGACACTGCGGAGCGGATCGCGCCGGCCGGTGTAGGAGAAGTGCGGGGCCGGTTCCTCAATATCGAACTGCAGGGCCAGCGGGATGCCGTTGGTGGACGGGGTGATTCCCGGCCGGGCAATGAGCGGCCCCAGGGCCTGTTCCCAGTCCGGCATCTCCTTCACCAGGGGCTCACGCGACAGGCGGGTGCTTTCAGCCGGGGCCAGGAGCTGGACGCGGGTGGCCGGATTGTCCTCCGCCGCGAAGAGCAGCGCGGCCACGTGCTTGCAGTCCTTGCGCACGGGGCAGCTGCAGACCCCGACGGTGCAGCTCCAGCCGCCGGCCTTACGGACCAGCTTCGCGGTGGTGGAATACGGCACGTCCTGCCCGCCGCGGACCTTGCCGAGCATCAGGCCGGTGGCGGCATCAAAGGAGATCCCCGAAACCCGGCTGCCCATGGCGTAGGCGAGTCCGGCCGCGAGGGAGCGGTCGTTGATCGCGGGGGTCTGTATTGCCAGTGCCGCACTCTCGTCCGGTTGGGATGGCATGGTGCGCGCTACTTTCAGCAGGTCAAAAATCTGCAGGTTATCTGATCCATCTTAGCGAGCCGGAAGAGGCCCTGAAACTTCGCCCAACGTTCAACTCCGCCTCAACCCGCGGACCGGTGCGCCGCGTAGCGTGAAAGGGTCCCAAGCACCACCCGCTTTCAGCAGTGAGGATTTCCCATGAGCACCGGTCAGCCCGCCAGCAAGCACCCCGTCGTCCTGGCACTCGAAAGCGCCGAAGCGGCCAACGAAGACGTTGTCGACTCCAACGTGACCGTGGTCAACGCCATGTACGCGGAGCTCCTCGACGCCCCGGAAATCGCGCCCAACGCACTCCGCAGCTACTACGTCGACTTCTACCTCACGCAGGCGCTGGCCGGCGGCTTCGCCCAGTACGTCTTCACGGTGCCGGAGCGCGACGAGATTGACGCCTACGTCCGCGAAGGCCTGGAAGGCATGGGCGCCACCGCCCACCTGGCGCTGTTCAACCGCACCGCCGCGGCCTTTGACGCACTCAGCGAGGACGACGCCGACAGGTACCTGGACGGGGATACCGAAGGCTTCGGCGAGGCCGACGGCGGGACAAGCTCCCCGGAAGCCGTCAGGGAGCTCGAAGAGCTCGACGAAACCTTCGAGTCGCTGCTTGAGACCGAGGACATCCTCGAGCTCAACGCCGCCTGGCTCCGCCGCCAGGAAGGCCTGCTGCTGCTGGACGACGAGCAGCTGGAACTGCACATCGCCGAGCGTGTGGCCCAGATCCCCAACCTTGCGGAGCGCCAGGCCGAAGCGGCTGAGGAAGCCCTCGAGAACGCGCCGGAGTTCGAACTGATCATCCGCGAACTGTGCGACGTGGCGGGCCAGGAACTCCGGAAAATCACCATGGGCGACCCCAACTACGAACACAACGGCGAAACCGTCCTCGCCTGGCACTTCACCACGGACCAGGGCGATTTCATCATGGTGGAGGAGGACGACGAGGCCTACATGATCAGCCCCTCGACCAAGGAGATCGTGGCCGCGGTGGAGTTCGAAGAAGCCGACGCCTAAAGCCGACGCCTAAAGCCGCCGCCTTAAGCCGACGCCAGGGCCGTGCCGGGGCGCCGCCAGGGTCCTGCCGGGACTCCGGCGGGACCTCGGCGGCGCAAACCCTGTAAAATTGAGCGGAATCAGACCAACATGAACGCCGGCGCCGGCCAAAAACCGGCGCCGGCGTTTGTGCATCCCGATGATCGGTGGACATGTCGCTCAGGTTCCTTCCCAGCAAAATCACGCCACGGGCCCTATGGGCCGCAGCGGCCGCCGCCCTGGCTCTCGTGCTGGTAGCCGTGGCCATTGTGGTGGGCTCCGGGCAGCAGCCGGACCCTGCCGGTCCCGCCCCGGAGGCCCTTGCCGACGTTGCTGACGCCCAGGCTGAAGCCAGGAAGGACTCGGGACATTACGGCTCGTACTGGCTGGCCGGGGGAGACCGCAGCCTGGAGAACCTCGCCCGCCCGCTGCGGACCGACGGCGTCTCCGACCTCCGCGCCATCGAATGCGCCGACGGCTGGGTGGCCGCCGCCCGCGACGCGCAGGACGTGATGGTGCGGTCCAGCGAACAGGACTCCGCCGTGCAGGCAAAGGCAGTGCGCGCGGGTTCCGCGGACATTTCCCGGCCGGACTGCGTTACTCCGGAAGCGGTGGATGCGATGCTGGCCGACCTGGGAGCCGGTCCGGAGCTGCCGGCACCGGCGGAGCCCGCATTCGCGCGTCCGGACGGTGCCTCCGCGTACCGGCCCGGCTACCACATCACACCCCGCGAAAACTGGATGAACGATCCCCAGCGGCCGTTCCTGCTGGACGGTCTCTGGCACTACTACTACCTCTACAACGCCGGCTACCCGGAGGAAAACGGCACCGAGTGGTACCACCTCACCAGCACCGACCTGGTGCATTGGAAGGACGAGGGGGTGGCCATTGAAAAATACAAGAACGGGCTGGGCGACATTGAAACGGGCAGCGCCGTGGTGGACTACGAGAACTCTGCAGGGTTCGGCAAGGGCGCCGTCGTCGCCGTCATGACGCAGCAGGACGAGGGCATCCAGCGGCAGTCGCTCTTCTATTCCACCGACAAGGGCTATTCGTTCAAGGCCTTCGACGGGAACCCCGTCATGGACAACCCGGGGGAACAGCACTGGCGCGACCCGAAGATCATCCGCGATGAGGCGAACAACCAGTGGGTGATGGCGCTGGCCGAGGGCGAGAAGATCGGGCTGTACGCCTCGGCCAACCTGAAGGAATGGCGCTACCTCTCAGGCTTTGAACGCCAAGGCCTGGGGATCCTTGAGTGCCCCGAACTCTTCCAGCTCGACGTCGACGGCGATCCCGCCAAACGGACCTGGGTCCTCGCTGCCAGCGCCAACGGCGCCGGGGAAGGACGGTCCACCGGCGTGGCCTACTGGACGGGGAACTGGGACGGGACCCGGTTCGAGCCTGCGGACGACAAGCACCAGTGGATGGATGACGGCGCCGACTTCTACGCCGCCGTGACCTGGGACGATCCCCGGCTCACGGAAGCCCAGCGCATGGCTTCCCGCCACACCGTCGCCTGGCTGAACAACTGGGCCTATGCGCGGAAACTGCCCACCGAAGACTGGCACGGCGGCGCCGATACCGTGGTGCGGGACATCCGTCTCAAGACCGTCTCCGGAAAGCCCACGCTCGTCTCCACCCCCACCAACGCCCTGAAATCCCTGCAAGGCGACACCGCCACCGTGACGGACCGCAAGCTCACCCCCGGCGGCGCCGGCGGACTGCCTGCCCCCGACGGCGGGGGCTACCGGCTCGATCTGACCCTTGAGAAGGCTGCCGGGGACGACGGCAGCGAAGCCAAGGTGGAGCTGCTGGCCGAAAACGGCGTCTTCGCCACCGTGGGCTATGACTTCGCCTCGGAAGCGGCCTTCGTCTCCCGGGACGGCGCCGCCAAGGAAACCGCCGGACTCGCGCCCGACTACGGCGTGGTCCGCCGGGCGGCCTCCGCACCCCGTGACGGCAAGGTCGAGCTGACGGTCTATGTGGACCACAGCACCGTGGAAGTGTTCGTCAACGGCGGGGAGCGTACCCTCACGTCCCTCGTCTATCCGTCCGGCGCGCCCACGGGCCTGAAGGCGCTGACCAAGGACGGCACACTGACGCTGAAGTCCTTCAGCTACACGCCGATGGCCGCCGCGTCCTGATCCTCCCGGTGATGAGCGGTCCGGTCCTGGCTTAGGCCTCGTCCTCCACACCGATCCGGTAGGAGGCGAGGAAGGCCGCGATGCGGCGCACTGCTTCCTCGATGTCCTCGACTGAGGGAAGGATGACGAAGCGGAAGTGGTCCGGCCTGGGCCAGTTGAACGCCGTGCCGTGCGAAACCAGGATTTTCTGTTCACGCAGGAGGTCCAGGACGAACTGTTCGTCGCTCTTGAACGGGTAGAGCTCCGGGTCCAGGCGGGGAAACAGGTACATGGCGGCGGCCGCCGGTACACACGTGACGCCGGGAATCGCGGTGAGCAGCTGGTGGGCGCGGTCCCGCTGCTCGCGCAGCCGGCCGCCGGGCCGGACCAGGGCCTCGATGCTCTGGTAGCCGCCAAGGCAGGTCTGGATGGCATGCTGGGCGGGGACGTTGGGGCACAGGCGCAGGGAAGCCAGCAGCTCCAGGCCTTCGCGGTACGCCTGGGTTGCCGCGAGCGGGCCCGTGACGGCCACCCATCCTGCGCGGTAGCCGGGCATCCGGTAGGCCTTGGAGAGGCCGCTGAACGTCAGGACGCAGATGTCCTCCGCCACGGAGGCGGTGTGGATGTGCTGGGCCTTTTCGTACAGGATCTTCTCGTAGATTTCGTCCGAGAACAGCACCAGGTGGTGCTTGCGTGCCAGCGCCGCAAACTGCTCCAGGATGTGCCGCGGATAGACGGCGCCCGTGGGGTTGTTCGGGTTGATGATCACGATTGCCCTGGTGCGCTTGGTGATCTTCGATTCGACGTCGGCCATGTCCGGCCACCAGTGCTCGTCCTCGTCGCACAGGTAGTGGACGGGCTTGCCGCCGGTCAGGGTGACGGCGGCTGTCCACAGCGGGTAATCCGGGGCCGGGATGAGGACCTCGTCGCCGTCTTCCATGAACGCCTGGAGGCACATGGAAATAAGTTCGCTCACGCCGTTGCCGATGAAGATGTCCTCGACGCCGATCTGCATCAGGCCGCGGGTCTGGTAGTACTGCGAGATCGCCGTGCGCGCGGAGAAGATCCCTTTGGAATCGCTGTAGCCCTGCGCCCCGCGCAGGTGGTGGATCATGTCCACCACTACGGACTCGGGGGTTTCCAGTCCGAACGGTGCCGTGTCGCCAAGATTCATCTTGAGGATCCGGTGCCCTTCGGCTTCCATCTCCTTGGCCGCCTGGAGGATGGGCCCGCGGAGTTCGTAGCGGACGTTCTGGAGTTTGCTGGAGTGCTGCATGGGACGCATGCTTGATCTTTTCACAGCCCGCGGCTTAGGGCACAGGCTCCGAACGGTGCGGGGCAACGCCGCAACCCCGATCCCCCGTCCGGGCGGTCTACACTGTGGTCAGCGCCCTTGAAGCAGCCCGGGGGGATTCTTTTCTGTGCCGGGGGGACAGACGGATGGTACGTATCCAAGCAAGCGGCCCGATCGACATGAACGAGCGTGCGGCAGGGCCAGGCAATGACAGGCCGCCGGCGGAGGCCGCACGGCCGGCCTGGGACGCGCTGCTGGCCGACTGGATCGACCGGTTCTTCGGCCGGCTCGGGGTCCGGGGCCGCGTGGTGATGGGCCAGTTGCCGCTGTCCGTTACCTTGTTCCTGGTTGTGGTTGCTGCTGCGATCTTCAGCCCGGAAGCGCTGGCGGACGACACCTTCAGGATCGCCGTGCTGGCACATGCCGCGTTGCTCGGACTCTGCCTTGCCGTTCCCTGGGGGAAGCTGCACCCTGAAGCGTTCACGCTGATACCGGTCCTTGACTGCGTGGCCATCGGATTCACGCGGCAAGCAGGCGGCCCCAGCTTCAATGTCCTGAGCCTGCTGCTGGTTTTCCCGGTGGTATGGCTGTCCGTCAGCCGGCACCGGCACCGGGTTGTCCTGGCGATTCTCGCCACTGTGCTTAGCACGGTCGTCCCTGCCGTCGCCTTGGGAGCGGACCCGTTGCAGGGGTCAATGATCCGGACAATCTTCCTGCCGCTGGTAATGGCCGCGATCGCGGTGACGGCCCACGTGGTGGCGGGTGCGCTGTACCGGCAACGCGGGACGCTGGTCCGGAAGGACCGTGACCTGGCAGCAACCCTCGCCGAGAGCGTCCGGCGCCAGCGGCTGCTTGATGCCGTGCTTTCAACTGTTGACGTGGGCGTTTGGGTGGTGGACGCAAGCGGTCAGGATGTGCTGACCAACAGGGCGATGCGGACCGATCCTTCGCTGGCCCGCCTGACGCCAGCCACAGGATCTCCCGAGCTTTTTTATGGCGACAGGACCACTCCGGTGCCGCCGGACGGTTTCCCTGCAGTGCGGGCATCCCGCGGTGAGGCGTTCACCAATGAGCTGTACTGGGCCGGCGAAGCTACCGGGCAGCGGGCCTATTCCGTCAGCGGCCGCGCCATCCGGTCCCTGGACGGGACCAACACGGGAGCTGTTGTCACCTTCGCCGAGGTGACCGCGCTGATCAATGCCCTCGCTGCCAAGGACAACTTCGTCGCCACGGTATCGCATGAGCTCCGCACGCCGCTGACGTCAATACTCGGGTACATGGAACTCGTCATTGACGAACCGGGCCACGAAGACATCCAGGCTGAGCTGCGGATCGTGGAGCGGAACGCCGTCCACCTCCTGGGCCTCGTGAATGACCTGATCGCCGTCGCGTCTGAAAACGTGGAGCTCGTCCTGCAGGAGACGGACATGGCAGGGCTCCTGGGCGCCGCCGTGGCCGCCCACCACGCGAAGGCTGCCCTCTGCGGAGCGGCCCTGGTGCTGGACACGGAAGAACCGCTGACTGCCCGGGTGGACCCGGTCAGGATCCGGCAGGTGGTGGGCAACCTGATATCGAACGCGGTGAAGTACTCGCCGGACGGCGGACGCATTACCGTGCGGGCCCGCAGGAACGGCAAGGAACTGGTCTGCTCCATCACTGACACGGGCACAGGCATGACGAAGGAGGATCAGGAACAGGCCTTTGCCAAGTTTTTCCGATCCGCCAGGTCCCGCGATACCGCCATTCCGGGCGCAGGCCTTGGCCTTCCGATCAGCAAGACCATTATTGAAGGACACGGCGGCTCCATCAGCCTCACCAGCGCCCCGGGGGAGGGCACCACAGTGTCCTTCGTCCTTCCCGCCGCCGACGCCTGATACCTGCTCAGCTGTTCTGGTGGAGCGCTTCCGCGAGGAAGCCCAGGACGGCGTCGTCCACGTCCTCAACGGACGCCAGCCTCACCTTGCGGCCGAAGGAATCACCATCGCGCACTTTGACGGCGCTGAGCAGGCCCTCCGCCGGAGCGTCCAGCCGGAGCGTGATGTCCACGCTCGTGTTGTTGGCCCGTGTGACCTGGGCGAACTTCCGCCGCGGCGAGTGGAGTGACACGTAGCCTTTCCTCAGCTGGATCTCCACGCCCTCCGTTTCAGCTGCCCAGGCCAGGAGAGCGTCCGCGATCGGCCGCAGCCCGGGGTGGCCGGCGTACTGGGCGTCGATCAGTTCGTCGGCGTCGCGCAGCATGAATTCGGGGTAGCCGAACATCTCCCAGGACACGGCATACTGCGCGTAACCGGTGATGCCGTGCTTGTCCCGCATCCAGTCGCGGAGTTCCGCATCATTCCGCAGCCCGGCCTCACGGCCCCGGGCAGCCCACCAGCCGGCATCGCGGCCGGACTTGCGCAGGAGCAGCGCACGGTTGCTGTCCACCATGGTCTGCCAGGTCTTCGCAGCATTCTTCAGATCGGTCGGCTCGCCCATGTCCTGATCCTAACGCCGGACCCGATTCGGCCGGCGGACGGGCGGTTTCAAAAGAATTTTCGGGACCGCGTAACTTTTCCGGAGCCCGGGGCGATGTAAGGGGAGTACGGACCGAGTCCGCACCGCTTGAGTGGCCGGATCAACCTGGCCGTTACTGACACTGTTGTATATGTTTTCGGAGGGTTTCATGTCCTTGTTCACTGTTTTTGCCTCTAGCAAGATTGCCGCGAGCGCATTGGCGGCCGGCACGCTGGCGGTCGGTGGCACCGGCGCAGCCGCATTTGCCGGAGCCCTTCCTGCTGACGTCCAGCAGAGCGCCCACGAACTGCTCGGCGCCCCCGCTCCGCACGTAGGCGGCGTTTCCAAGACTGCCACGTCCGACGCCAGCGCCGACGCTGCAGCTTCCGCTTCGGCTACGCCGTCCGCTTCCGCTGATGCCGCCGGCTCCGTTGAGGGCGAGAACGCCAGCGGCGAAGCATCCGCAAGCGCCGTCGGCCCCGACGCCACCGGCCCGGCCGCATTCGGCCTGTGCACCGCCTTCGCCAAGGGCGGCCTGGACGCCTCCTCCACCGGCTTCAAGTCGCTGGCCATCGCCGCTGAAGGCGAAGCCAACATCGGCGGCTACTGCGCTGGAGTCACGGCCGCGGCCAACGCAACGGCCAAGGCTGACAGCAACAAGGCCGAAGTTTCCGGCAACGGCGGCGCTGCTGTGGACGTTGAAGCTCCGAAGGTGCCGGAAGCACCGGAACTGCCCACCCAGGCAGCTGTTCCGGCCGCCCCGGAGATCCCCGCCGAAGTCCCCACCCAGCTCCCGGAACTGCCCACCTCGGCTGGCCGTCCGTAACGCAGTTACCTATGGTGGATCGCGGGACTCCTTCCGTTGGCAGGAGTCCCGCGGTGCAACACGGGCCGGTCCGCAGCCTTCCGAACCCGGAAGATATGTGACCGTGCCCCGCAGGATGGAGGAGCCTCAGGGTGCTCGACACTTGGGCAGATGAATACGTGCACACGGACGGGGCCGACCCCGCCGTGCTGTTCACCCTTGTCTACCGAAAGTTCTCCGGCGCCGTCCTGGGGTACCTGAGGGCGCGCGGCGTGGATGACCCGGAAGCGGTCACCCAGGACGTGTTCCTTGCCTTCTATCCGAAGCTTGACGGCCTGCGCGGCGGGCTCCAGGGCGCCAAGTCACTCATCTTCTCCATCGCCCACGCACGGATGGTGGACCACTACCGCCGCAATGAGCGCACCCCGACGCTCAGCCCCTACGAATCCGAGCTTGACGCGCGCAGCACGGCGTCGGCCGAAGAACTGGCGCTGGCAAAGGCGAATGGCGGCGGGGCAGGAGCCCTGCTTGAAGGGCTCAGCCCGGACCACCAGGAAGTCCTCGCCCTCCGGGTGGTCGCGGACCTGTCCGTGGAACAAGCCGCCGAGATCATGGGCAGGACCCCGGGAGCAGTC
This sequence comes from Arthrobacter sp. CC3, assembly GCF_039907775.1. Taxonomy (NCBI): domain Bacteria; kingdom Bacillati; phylum Actinomycetota; class Actinomycetes; order Micrococcales; family Micrococcaceae; genus Arthrobacter; species Arthrobacter sp. CC3. The sequence continues at coordinate 96,005 of NZ_JARCCY010000011.1, read as the reverse complement.
AAACAGTTGCATCGCAGGGCGCTCAGCGCCCTCAGGGAACGCGCCTCAACAGGAAGCCAGGCAGATCATGAGTGACACCTCCTCATCCCGGAACCAGCAGATCATCGACGACCTGCTGGCCGACGCCGGCATGGACGATGCCGCAGACCTCCGCCCGGTACTGCTGGAACTTCGTGCCCTGGCGGCGGACAGCCCCCGGCCGTCCGCCGCAGTGGCCGTACTCATGGCGCGGGCCGCCGCACCGGCTACTGTCCCCGTCGCCACGCTCGCCCTGGCGCCGGCTGTCCACGCAACCGCAACCCCGGAACCCGCGGTTGACGAACCGGTCATCGACGAACTCGCTGCCCGGCGGCGGCGCAAACGCCGCCTGCCGCTCACGGCCCTCACGGTTGCCGCGGCCCTGGCTGCCGGCGGTGCCGCCGCTGCAGCTTCCGATGAGAACTTCCGCCACGCCCTGGGAAACGTCGGCCACGCGGTGACGCTGGTGGTGGGAACCATGACCTCTGGAAGCGGGGGAAAAACGGGCGGCCAGCCTGCCACGGATCCCGCCGGAACGGTGCCGGGTTCGCCCGCGTCCACACCCGCCTCGCCGGCACCTTCTCCTGCCGAAGGCAGTTCCGTGCCCGGCGTACAGCCCGGTAAGGGGACGCCGGCCGAGCCGGCCTCCCCGTCGCCAAGCCAGACGCACGCGCCGGAACTCAACCTGCCCAAGCCCGATCCCCGGGACCTGGGCTCACTCCCGGGGTCAGGCCAGCTGCCTTCCGGGAAGCCGTTGCCGACGTCCCCGGTGAGTCCCGACCCGTCCGGGCTGGTGCCCACGCCCCCGGTCGACCTGCCGAGTCCCGGCCACAGCGGCGGTTAGTACCCTCCGGCGGCCGCCTGCACCATCCCGCCCGCCGGGTCCACGAGATACCAGACGTTGCCGACGCCCTGGCCGGTGATGTCACCGGCGGCTTTGTCCTTGACGTAGTAGTACACCGGCAGGCCGTTAATGGTCACCTGCTTCTTCCCCTCCGGTGTGGAGATGGTTCCGACGGTGCCCGTCACGCCCTCAACAGCGGGTGCGGCCGATTCCGTGAGGACCGGCGGCCACGCGGCAATGCACGCGCCCGTGCACGCGCTGGTGCCGGAGTCCTTCACATCCTTGGTGAAGAAGTAGACGCTCATGCCTTTCGCGTCCACCACGATCTGGCCAGCGGCCGATGACGCCGTCTTCAGTTCAGCCGCGCCCGCCGGGACCGGAGACGACGAGGTTCCCGCAGGGGCGGAGCTTTCCGCGGGGACGGAGGCCGACGTCGTACCCGCCGCAGTGGTGGGCGTTGTTCCGGTGCCGCCGCCACAGCCGGTGAGAGCCGCGGCCAGCGCAACCACGGACAGGCCGATGCCCCATTGCTTTTTCATGTCCTGCTCCTTGGATTCGTGCCGGCCAAGCGGCCAGGCGCTATCCGGTACGACGTCCAACGACGCAGAATGGTTCAAACGGCTGCCCGGTGAACCGCCGGCGGCTGCGAACCCTTTGGGACGGTGCCATTGGGGCCGGTGAACCGTTTGGGTCCGGGCGGCGTCGTAACGGGGGAACAGCGGGCGTCCTGCCCGGCGGCAGCACACGAAGCAGCACGAGGCAGCACACACAATGCAGGGGACCATCAGCACGGCAGGAGGGGCGGGGATGCCGCTCGATGAGGACGTGGTAGCGGCGATCTACCGGGAGCACGGCCCGGCGCTGCGGCGCTTCGTGCTGAGCGCCTCCCGGGATCCGCAGCTCGCCGACGACGTGGTCCAGGAGACCGTGCTCCGTGTCTGGCAGCAGGCTCCGGAGATCACCGGGAGCCTGCGGAGCTACCTTTTCCGGACCGCCCGGAACATCATGATCGACAACTACCGCAAGGCCCAGCGCCGTCCCATCGAAGCGACGGAGCGGGACGTGGCGGACCCGGCGGAAGCCACCGAACGGGTTGATGAGCTGCTCAACCGCGTGCTGATGGAGGAAGCCCTGCTGCGGCTGAGCACCGAACACCGGGACGTCCTGGTGGCACTGCACTACCGCCGCTGCACTGTCGCGGAAACAGCCGCGGAGCTGAACATCCCGGCCGGGACGGTGAAGTCCCGCGCCTTCTACGCGGTGCGGGCGCTGCGGACCATCCTTGACGAAATGGGGGTGCAGCGGTGAGCAGTGCGGAAATGCACCACCTGCTGGGGGCCTACCTGCTGGGCGGCCTGGAGCCGGCCGACGTGTCGCGGTTCGAGCAGCACCTGGCCGGGTGCGCGGACTGCCGCCGCGAGCTCGACGAACTCGCCAGCCTGCCGGCACTGCTGGACGCCCTTCCCGTTGCCGACGCCGTCGCCCTGACCGGGCCCGCCTCCGCGGCGCCGGCAACACCGGAGGCCACTGCGTTGGGGGCAGTGGCTTCCGCGGCGGAGCCCGCTGCCCTGCTGGACGAACTGGCGGCCCGTCGGAGGAAATCACGACGGCGGTGGGCGGCGTTCGTCGGCGCGGTGGCCGCCGCGTGCCTGGCGCTGGGAGTGCTGGCCGCGCCGCTGTTTAACCAGCCGCCCCGGCCGGACGCCAGCTACTCCGTGGAGGCCCCCGGCGGACTCCAGGTCCAGCTTGCCCTCATGAAGAAGGCCTGGGGGACCGAGGTGTCGTTTTCCGGCACCAGCCTGCCCACCCAGGGGACCTTGTCCCTGTGGGTCATAGGCCGGGACGGCTCCGAGGACCGGGCCTCCAGCTGGTCAGCCACGCCCGGGGGCCGGTCCAGGATCACCGGGGCCACACCCACCCAGATCAGCCGGATCAGCAGCGTGGAACTGCGCACCGAGGGGCAGCAGACCGTGGCCGTCATTTCCATGGTGGACGGCTCGTCCGGGGCCCATTGACGCACCCTGCGCCCGGTGGGAGGCTGGGCACATGGTCCGCGGCAGGACCGGGCGGTTTGCCCGGATTCAGCCCTTCGGCATCGATAAGGTGGCAGCCGCCGTCGGTGGTGATCCCGACGTGCTCCGCATGGAGAACCTGGACACGGACATCGCGCCGCCGCCGTCGGCCGTCATTGCCACCAGGGAGGCCGTGGGAAACAAAGCCGCCAACAGCTGGCTCCCCTTCACCGGCACGCTGGCCCTCCGCCAGGCCGTGGCCCACCGGCTCCGGCAGCAGACCGGGCTCGCCTACGATCCGCGCTCCGAGGTGGTGATTACGGGCGGCGCGCTCGCCGGGATGCTGAGCGTACTCCTGGCAACGGTGGACCACGGCGACGAAGTTATTGTCACGGATCCCACCTATGCGGGCATGGTCAACAGGGTCCGGCTGGCAGGGGCGGTGCCGGTGTTCGTCCCGCTGATGGTTTCCGGCGGGCGCTGGCGCCTCGACCCGGCGCGGCTGGCCGCTGCGGTGTCCGCCCGAACCCGCGCCATCCTGCTGATGAGCCCTGCGATGCCCACCGGGCACGTGCTCAACGACGCCGAATGGGGCGCTGTGCGGGACGCCTGCCTGCACGCGGACTGCTGGCTGCTCTATGACGCCGCCATGGACCGGATCCTGTTCGACGGCCTGCCGTACCGGCATCCGGCGTCATTCCCGGAGCTGGCCCCGCACACCATTACCTTGGGCGGCGTCTCCAAGAACTACCGCATGATCGGGTGGCGCGTGGGCTGGGTGGCCGGCCCACTGGAAGTGATGGGAGACGTGGCACTCGCCGCGATCTACAACACTGCCGTGGCCAGCGGCTTCAACCAGGCCGGCGTCCTCGCGGCACTGACCAACAGCGATGACGGGATCGCCGGTGCGGTGCGCGAATGGCAGTCGCGCCGGGACCTGGTGGTCGAGGAGCTGGCCGGGCTGCCCGTTGTGGTGCCTGAGGGCGGCTGGTCGCTGCTGCTGGACGCGGAGGCCCTGGGCATGCGGGCGCCGGAACTGTCCCGGAGGCTCCTGGCCGTGGGCCGGATAGCCGCCACGCCCATGACGGCGTGGGGTCAGGACGTGGCACCGCGGTACGTGCGGCTGGTATATGCCACCGAGCCCCTGAGTCGGCTGCAGGGCATCGGGGAGCGCGTCCGGGCCGCCCTCGAGGGCGGGCGGCCTTAAAGCCGCAGGGCGCGGAACTCCTGAACGAGCTGCGGATCCTCGCACGCCCGCGCGAAGGCTTCGATGCGTTTTTCGATTTCGCGGCCCAGCAGCCAGCTGCCGATCCTCTCCGCCAAGGGCCGCAGCCACGCCGGCCGGCACGAAAAGGTGTACTTCCACACCGCCCGGGTGCCGCCGTCGGCCGCGGTGAAACGCCACCCGCCGCCAAAGTTGCCGAAGAACCACGGCCCGGACACCATGGTCATTCCCACGTTCCGGGGCGGTGCGTAGGAGACGTATTCGCTCACCATCACCAGCCCCATCTTCGAAACCGTGCGGGTGCGGACGCCTTTGCCCGCGGCCCGGGCGCCGTCCAGCCACCCCTGCGCCGAGATGAAGGGATCCCACTTCAGCCGGAAGTCGCCGGTGGTCTGGGAGAACGCAAACGCGGTCTCCGGATCGAGGCGGATGAAGCGTTCGGCGCGTACCTGGGGCATGCGTCCACCCTAGCCGGGCGAACGCCGGAGGCTACATCTTGGCCAGTTTGGCCCGCACCATCTGGAACACGCCGTAACAGATGAGCCCGATTCCGACGGCGGCGAGCAGGTACAGTCCGAACGGCTGGTCCCGCAGGGCCTTCAGGCCGCCGTCGAGTCCGGTGGATTCCTCCGGATGCGACTGAACGGTGGCGACGACGATCAGCAAGCCCACCAGCAGCAGTGCGAAACCCTTTGCGATGTAACCCGCCACACCGAGGACGGTGACGGTGGTGCGCATGGCGCCTGGCGGAGGCATCCGGAGGTGCTTTTCGAACGACTTCCGGATACCGCGGATGCCGTACACAATTCCCGTGATGGCAACCCCGGCGCCAATGGCGATCAGCAGTGCCACGCCGCCGGGGGCCTTCATCAGTGCAATGGTGAAGTCGCTCGTGGACTGGCTGTTGTCTTTCCCGGTGCCTATCGCGAACGAGGCAAGCGTGACGGCGAACGCGGCAAACACCACAGCCTGGCCTGCTGCTTTGAGCTTCCGGAGAACCTTGTCCCGCTTCGGCAGGTGGCTGTAGTCGAAAATCGCGTCGCTGGTCTGCCAGATGGCCAGGGCAACGCAGGCGGCGAAGCTGCTCCACAGCAGGATGGGACCGGCCGGCTGGCTGGCCAGTTCCTGCACGGCGCCGCTGACGTCCGCCTTGCCCTGCCCGCCCATGGCCAGGCGGATGGCAATGGAACCCACCAGGAAGTGCAGGATGCCGCTGACGGCGAATCCGGCACGGGCCATTAGCTCCAGTGGCCGCGAATTGGTGACTTCCTCGGCCGTGTCAGCGGCCTCTCTCAGTTCTTTTTTGATGTCCGGATCCTCGTGCAGTTCTCTTTGCCGCGGGGATGTCCCGCCGTGCGTGTTAGAGCCCAATCGTGCCACGGGATCCGGCTTCCGAACAGATGCCGGCCCCGGCACGGACTGCTGCGGGCGGGAGGCATGGGGAGTGATGCCCATGGCACCGCTCGGTGCGACATGGCACGATATGGACCAGCCGCCACCGTCGCAGCTGCATCATTCTTCCGGGGAGACACCATGACCTTTTACGGTGCTGACGTCAGTCAGCTTCGCGCCTTGGCCAAGGCAGCAGATAAGGCCGCTTCATTGCTCAGCAGCAGGGCGTCCTCGCTGCAGAGCCAGATCCTGGCGGCACCCTGGAAAGGCAGCGACGGCGAGCGTTTCCGGCAGGAGTGGACCGGAAGCCACCGCCCCAGCATCGAGCGGGTGGTGGCGAGCCTCCGGCAGAACTCGAAGATCTTGCTCCAGAACGCCGCGGAGCAGGAACGGTCCTCGGCGGCCGGCTCGGGCAGCACCAGTGGCGGGCAGGGCGGGCTGTCCGGCCTGTTCGAGCAGATGAAAAACTGGGTGCAGGAAAAGCTCGAGACTGCGCGTGAGGCCGCCGAACACCGGGCGGAGCTCCAGGGCCAGCTGGCCACGATGGCAGGGGCCACCCCGGAGGAACAGGCCAAGTGGTGGGACGGACTTTCCGCCGCGGACAGGAAGTACCTGATCGAGGGCGAGGGCCCGGACGGTCCGCTGGCCGAGGAGCTCATGGCCATGGACGGCGGGATCCCGGAGTCGGCCCAGGACCTGGCCCGGGAGCACCTCCTGGAGCTGGCCAAGGAAGACATCCCGGTCTACACGGAGACAGGGAAGGCCTCCATCGAAGCCCGCGTCCTGTGGGTCCACGGCGGTGCCGAGGTGGGCACGGAGGTTGTGGAAAACGCGGACGGCTCTGCCACCGTGAAGGTCTACGGCAACATGGGCCTGGGCGTGAACGACACCTCCGGGTCGGCCGGTGCCACGCTCACGGGCGAAGTAGCCCGTGAGTACACCTTCGACAGCATCGAAGAGGCCATGGCGGCCCGGAACCAGATGTATGCGGACCTCCCCCCGGACAGCGTGGGCGACATCAAGGACGTGGCCGGCAACCCGCCCGACTACATCCTGGACACGCTGAACGAGGCCGCCTCGGACAACGGTTCGAACGGGCACGAGGACAAAGCCAAGGGCTCGCTGAGCTTTGAGGCCGGGGCCGAATCCGCCGATGCCGCGGGCTCCGCGAAGCTGGAACTGGCCTATGAAAAGAATCTCAGCGACGGGACGTCCAAGGGCAGCGTGGAAGTTTCAGCCGAAGGCAACCTGGACTTGGACGGGCGGACGTTCGAAGCCTCCGGCAAGGGTGGCCTGGAGCTGAACATGGACCGGGACAACAACCTCAGTTCGGTGTCCCTGTCCCTGGAAGGTACCGTGGCGCAGGGTGTCAAGGAGGGCATGGATGTAAAGGCGGGGAACGTCGAATCCAGCGTGACAGCCGGCACGCAGGGCACCGTCAAGATCGACGTCGACTACACACCGGAAAACAGCGCCGTGATCGACAGCTACATGAAGAACGTGGCACTCGGGAACGACGCGGCAGCCGCCCGGGACGCGGCCAGGCTCTACGAGGCGGGATCGGCCACCATCCAGGTGAACAGTGTGGTCACGGCGTCCAACGAGGCAGGGTTCGACGTCAAGGCCGGTGAGGTCAAGGTCAGCACGGAAAACCAGGTCAGCACGAACGTCAGCACCTATCAGAAGGTCCCGAACGACACCCGGCTGTCCCGGCTGTAGTGCCGCCGCCCGCCAGACACACAGCCTGCCCTGCACACACTGACTTACCGCTGAAGGAGCAACTACCAGCCATGACACTCCATATCGAATCCCCGCTCGGTTTCACGGCGGACTTCCCCGAGCACACCCTGGTCCTGGACGATTCCACCGCCGGCCCCAACACAGAGCAGTACGGGCTGCTGGGGGACGTACTTGTCACCGTTATCAAGGACGACACCTCCGTTGAAGGTCCGGCCGAGGCCAACGGTTGGGCCCACCTGATGTCGGCCCACTATCTTGACGAGCGCGGCGGCAGCCTGCTGACCGAGGGTGAACTGAACCTTCCCGGCAAAGCCGCCTACGCCGTCGTCGTCGGTTATGACGACGCGCGGGGCGACGCGAAAGCGGCCGCCACGGTGGGCGTCTGGGAAAAAGACCGGTTCATCGGCGTTGTGGTGATCTGGCCGTACGTCGACCCAAAGCTTGAGCCGCGGATCGGCCTGCTCAAAGAGGTGGTCGGCACCATCAAGGTCAACTGACGCCGCGCCGGGCACGGCTGCCGCGTCGGGCACGGCTGCCTGGCCCGAAGCCCGGACCTAGCCGAGGAGGGGCCAGGGCCCGGCCAAACCGGTCCAGGTCCACATGCCGCCCGCCAGGTTGAAGGCAGTAAAAGCGAGGCCGAGCATGCCGGTGATCCTCGCGGCGTTCATCCGGTCCGACCTCCTGATGGCCACGATTCCGGTGATCACCGAGGTCAGGACCAGCCCCGCCACCAGGCCCACCAGGATCATCAGCAGGATCCAGTAGCCGCTGGTGTCCGGCAGCGGGACGTTTGCCATGAGCGGCTCGGCCGCCGCCATGATGAACGTGGACAGGCCCACCATTGCTGCGACCGGTGCCAGCACTGCGCACACGAGGCTGGTGATGCCAGCCGCCAGCCCGCGTGAATCAGCGGGCCGGAGCAGCGGGGCAGGTTGAGCCGCGGAGGGCTGGGCGGAGGCCATGGTGCATCATAACCGCCGGTAGCACAGATCGAAGATGAGACGGCCGGCTTCGTGGGCCTTGTTTTCGAAGCTCGTCCGGATCCGGCCCTCGAACCGGGGTGCCCAGCCGCCGGTTTCGTCCACGCCCTCGTTGGGGCCGGTGTGTTCGGTGCTTACCGGGGCGCGTCCCTCCTTGACCGGAGCGCCGCCCACCAGGGACTCGACGCCGGACTGCCACACCTGGGTGAGGGGGCTTTCGGGACCCCTGCGCTCGCCGTCGTGCAGATTCACGAAACGGTCCGAGCCGGCCATCACGTCGCGGACATGGACGGCGTAATTGGACCAGTCAGTGGCCACCCGGAACAGGCCGCCCGGCTTGAGGGCGGTGGCAACGAGCTCGGCGAACTCGGGCTGGATCAGGCGGCGCTTGTGATGGCGCGACTTGTGCCAAGGGTCGGGGAAGAAAACCCAGACCTCGCTAACGGATCCTGCCGGCAGCATGGTGGCGAGGACCTCCGGCGCATTGGCTTCCACCACGCGGACGTTCTTGAGCCCGCGGCTGTTGATCTTGATCATGGTGTTGGCGAGCCCGGGGGTGTACACCTCCACGGCCAGGAAATCCCAGTCCGGGTTCTCTTCTGCCGCGTGGCAGACGGCATCGCCAAGGCCCGAGCCGATCTCCACGATCAGGGGCGCCTTGCGCCCGAACTCCGCCTCGGCGTCGAACACGTAGTCCGGGTGCACGGACGTGTTGGCGATGTGCCGCGGGACGTCGACCGCCCAGCGGTCCGAGTGCTCCTCCCAGGCCACCTGCCGGCGGCCCTGCAAACGGGTTCCGCGGCGCACAAAGCTGACGGGCCGGCCGCCGTAGGTACCGAACGAAGCCTGCGTGCCGGGGGTCACCGGGCGGGGGGCCTGCGGCTGCCCTGGCGCTGATTCAGCGGCTGTGTCCGGCGGCCGGGCAGCGGAAGGCTCAGGGGTTTCTGGGGATTCACTCATCCCTTCCAGAATAGTTGAGTTTTTCCGGTGCCGGACGTGCCAGACTGTCCCGCATGACTGATGCCGTGCGCAGCTATTGGGATAACCAGGCGGAGACGTTCGACGACGAGGCGGACCACGGTCTAACCGACCCCGCCGTCCGCGGAGCATGGGAGGCGCTGCTTTTGCCGCTGATTCCGGAACCCGGCAGTGAGGTGGCGGACCTTGGCTGCGGGACCGGCAGTCTTTCGCTGCTGCTGGCCGGTGCCGGGCACCGCGTGCGGGGCGTGGACCTGTCAGGGAACATGGTGGACCTCGCCCGGGCGAAGGCTGCGGGCGCGGGAGTGCCCGCAGAGTTCGTGGTGGGCGACGCGTCTGCGCCGGCGTTGGCGCCGGGCTCCTTCGATGCGGTGCTTGCCCGCCACGTGTTGTGGGCGCTGCCGGATCCGGACGCGGCACTGGCCCGCTGGGCCGGGCTGCTTCGCGGTTCGGGCACCATGATCCTCGTGGAAGGCCTGTGGGGGACCGGTGCCGGAATATCCGCCGAACGCTGCCTGGAGTTGGTCCGCTGCCACCGTAAGCACGCCGCCGTGACCATGCTGGGGGACCCGGCGTTGTGGGGCAAGGAGATCACGGACGAGCGTTACTTGATCGTCAGCACGTCCTAGCGGCGGCGGTCGGGACCGCCGCGGGGATTGGCACCTATGTGGATAACTCCTGCGAGAATGGGGCGCGTGACCGAAGCCACGAACCGAGCCAAGAACGCCGCCGCGAGCAAACCCGGGAGCAAACCCGCGGGCGATCCGGCGGGCGATCCCGCGAAGACCAAAGCCCCGGGGCGGGCAAGGAGCGACACCTCCGGCACGCTGGTGGACGCCGAGATTGACGAGCTTCCCGCGGCCGAGCCCACCCGCGTCAGCAGCCGCCGCGGGTTGGTGTACCTCGGAGCATGCCTGGTGCTGATCGGGCTGAACCTGCGGACGGTGTTCTCCAGTTTCGCCGCGGTGCTCCCGGAAATACGGTCCGACGCCGGCCTGCCGGGCTGGGCGGTGGTGGTCCTCACCACCGTGCCGGTGACCCTGCTGGGGGTATTCGCCCCGCTGGCGCCCGTCCTGGCCCGGCGTTTCGGTGCCGAGCGGGTACTGCTGGGAGCCATGGCTGTGCTCACTGCCGGGCTGCTGCTGCGTCCGTTCGAGCTGCCGGGCGCCGGCCACCTGCCCGCACTCCTGGCTGGGACAGCTGCCTGCGGGGCGGCGATCGCCCTGTGCAACGTGCTGCTGCCCGGGCTGGTGAAGCGCGACTTCCCGCACCGGCTGGGACTCATGGGCGGCCTCTACACCACGGCCATCTGCGCCTCGGCCGCCCTGGGCGCCGGGTTCACGTACCCGGTATTCGCCGCATCGGGGGAGTGGACGGCGGCGCTGTGGTTCTGGGCGCTGCCTGCCGCCGTCGTCCTTGTGCTGTTCCTTCCGCTGGCCGTCCGGCAGCGGCACCCGCGGCACCAGGCCGTGGCCGACGGCGTGAACGTGTGGCGCTCCGCGGTGGCCTGGCAGGTCACCATCTTTATGGTGCTGCAGGCCATGATGTCCTTCAGCGTGTTCGCCTGGCTGGCCCCCATCCTGCGGGAACGCGGAGTGGACGGCGGCACGGCCGGGTTGATCGTCTCCGCCTCCATCGTCCTGCAGATGCTCGGTTCACTCTTCGCGCCGGCGCTGGCCGCAAGGTTCCGCGACCAGCGGGCCATCAACACGGTGGTGGCGCTCATGACCGGCGGCGGGTTCGCGCTGAGCATCTTCGGGCCGCTGGACTTCATCTGGGTGTGGACCGGCCTGCTGGGACTCGGCCAGGGCAGCCTGACCGCCGTGGCCCTGACCATGATCATGCTGCGGACCCGGGACGGCCACACGGCGGCCCACCTGTCCGGCATGATGCAGGGAGTGGGCTACGGCCTCGGCTCCACGGGCACCCTGATGGTGGGCCAGCTGCACCAGGGCACCGGCTCCTTCGCGGCCGCCGGCGTGCTGTTCCTCGTCGTCGGGGCGCTGGCCGCAGTGTTCGGCTACCGGGCCGGGCGGGACCGCTACATCGGCGGTTAGCGTGTTCGGTTCCAAGGCGCTGGCCACAGCCGATGCGGCCGCTCGTTCCCTGCTACTCCTTGCCGAGTCCGGCGGCGCTGACCTTGCTGCCGCCGGTTTCGGCGGTGACGCTGTTCAGGGCCGTGAGATCGAAGATGCCGCTGATGTCGGCTTCCTTGGTGGTGCCGGCCTTCACGCCGTCCTCGAGCAGCTTCTTGTAGGCTCCGGCGAGCGGATCCACGGTGAAGACGATGTTCCTCAGCGACCGCTCGATGACATCTGCCTTCAGTTCAGCGCCGGAGGCTTCCTTCAGCGCGGCGTTGATGACGGAGGACTTCTCGTCCGCGGCCGCGGAGTTGAGCCAGGCCACGGATTCGGCGTGGCCCTTGAGCAGCGCCTTGACGGTGTCCGGGTGGTCGGTTGCGAACTTCTTGTTCACGATCAGGATGGTGGTGGGGAACTCGCCCGGTTTCCCGGTCAGGGACCCGTCCCACAGGTCCTTCTCGTCCACCAGCACCTTGGCGCCGGCCTGCAGCACCAGCCGGGAGGCCCAGGGCTCGGGCAGCCACGCGCCGTCGAGCTTGCCGTCCTGGAACAGCTTCAGGGTCTGGGCGTTCTCGGTGGGGTTGATGGCCACATCCCCGCTGCCGTCCGTGTTGGTCTTGTAGCCCTGCCCGGCCAGCCAGGCGCGCAGCGCCACGTCCTGGGTCCCGCCCAGCTGCGGCGTCGAAAGGGTCTTGCCCTTCAAGTCCGCCGCGGCGGCAATCTCCGGCTTCACCACCAGCTGCGCGCCGCCCGCCGCGGCACCGGCGATGATGCTCACGGACTCGCCCTTGCTCTTCACGAACGAGTTGATCGCCGGGTTCGGGCCGATGTAGGTGGCATCGATCGCACCGGCGTTCAGGGCCTCGATCGCGGCCGGGCCGGCGTTGAACACCTGCGTGCTGAGCTTGGTCCCGCCCAGGCTCCTGGCAATGAAACCCTGCTTGACGCCCACCAGTGCCGGGGCGTGGGTGACGTTGCCGAAATAGCCCAGCTTTAGTTCAGCGGCGGGCGTGCCGGCGGCAGCTGCGGCCGCCGGCTGCGCCTCGGGGCTGCGGTTGAGGTTCGACGCCACTGCGGCGCCGCCGGCTATCAGCGCGACGAGGCCTGCGGCGATGCCGATGCCGAGGGCGCGCTTGCGCTTTCCTGCGGAGTTTTGGGGCTTGGGCGTTTGTCCCGCAACGATGCGGGTGGATCCTTCGGGGTTCTGATGCGATGACATGGGGATTCCTTCACGATTGCGGCGCTACCTGCGGAGGGTGACAGCACCGGTCAGCAGGCGATTGCACTGAGATTACGGGCCGGACTTCGGCGCAAACAACGGCTCCCGACGCGCTTGTTCACCGGCGTTAATGCAGTGACTCAAAGCGTCATCCGGGAGCCCGCATCGGCGGCCACGGCCGCTGAGAAGGTCACGAGGCGTCACACGCGGTAACTGGAATGAAATCAGTAACTTGAATGTTCAACCAAGCATGGACTTTGGCATTTTCACTTTTGGTGAGCTTTCCCGAAACATCGACACCGGCAGCGCACGCTCACCCCGGCAGCGGGTGCACGAGATCATTGAGCTGGCCAAGCTGGCGGACCAGGCGGGCCTCAGCTTCCTGGGACTGGGTGAGCATCACCGGCGGGATTTCGCCCTCTCCGCCCCGGAGATTGTGCTGGCAGCCATCGCCCGCGAAACCACCAACCTCCGGCTCAGCACCGCCGTCACGGTCCTGTCCACCCAGGACCCCGTGCGGCTCTTTGAGCAGTTCGCCACGCTGGACCTGATTTCCGACGGGAGGGCCGAAATCATCGCCGGACGCGGCGCCTTCATCGAGTCCTACCCGCTGTTCGGCCACAGCACTGAGGACTACGACGGGCTCTTCGACGAGAAGCTGCGCATGCTCCTCGAGTTGCGGGACAACGCCGTCCTGGATTGGCGGGGAACACTGACCCAAAGCGTGCCCGGGATGGACATTTCGCCCCGCCCGATCCAGGAAAAGCTCCCCGTCTGGGTTGGCGTGGGCGGAACGCCGGCGAGTTTCGTCCGGGCCGGCCGGCTGGGCCTTCCCCTGTTCATTGCGCTCCTGTCCGGTCCGCAGCGGTTCCGCCGCCTGGCGGAGCTGTACCGCCAGAGCGCCACCGACGCCGGCCACGACGCCGGCGCCCTGCCCGTGGGCGTGGGCGGACACTTCTACGCGGCCCCCACCTCCCAGCAGGCACGGGACACTTTCTACCCGCACTACCGGGCCTATTTCGAGCAGAACATGCCGCGCGCCGTGGACCATTTCCCGCGCGCCACCTTTGATGACTGGAGTGAACCGGGCGGCGGGCTGCTCGTCGGAAGTCCGCAGCAGGTCATTGAGAAGCTCCTGGAAATACACGAAACCCTCGGCAACAGCCGGTACATGGCGCAGATCGGCCTCGGCGGCCTGCCGTTCGCCGAGACCGCACGTTCCATCGAACTGCTGGCCACCGAAATCATGCCGGCCGTTAACCGCGAAATCGGAGCCGGGGGCTAGCCTGCCGCAAAGCGGTGCCGTGGCCTGGCCGGCTGCCGCACTCAATACCGCGGTGCTACCTGGTGATGGCGAGCCCGGTGTCCCGGTTGACGTCTTCGAACGCCGGGTTGGCCTGCATGGTCATGAGGACGCGCTGGAATCCCTCGAGTTCGCGGGAACGCTTGAGCGTCATGCGTGCGGAAGGGTTACGACGTGCAGAGCTGCCCGAACGTGGCGCCGGCCTTCTGGTAGCCGGCCTGCAGCTCGGCGACCTTGTCGGCGTCCGGGTTCTCCTTTGCAGACTCATCCGCATAATCCAGGATTGCCTGCACCGCCGGCTTCAGCTCGTCCGAGGCACCCGTCACGATCGGGCGAAGCCGGTTGCCCAGAATGACCATCCCGGTCTTGCCGGCGTTGGCGCTGGAATCCGTCACAACGATCTTGAGCCGGTCGCAGGTTTCCGCCGTGGTCAGTTTTTCCGGTGCCGAACAGGCGGAAGCGGAGATGATGAGCCCGGCGGCGAGCAGGGCCGTGGTGAGTTTCTTCATGGTTCCCTTGTTAGATGACTGTCGGTTGATTGTAAGCAGATCAGGCTGTGCATCCCGCTACGATGCCGCGATGCGTCGGGCATGCCAATTCTCCCAGACGCGCCAATGGCGGGGGCCGGGCGGCAGCTCCGCCCGGCCCCCGCCGGTGTTCGTGTCAGGCGGCCGAGCCGCCGTCGGGAGTTAGTGCGTCAGGTCCTTGCCCTTGGTCTCGGGGATGGTGAAGACGAACGCAATGCCAATCAGCAGCAGGAGCACCGCGTAAACATTGAACAGGTTGGCCTGCCCGATGGTGCCCAGCCAGGTCTGCAGGTACGGGGCCGTGCCGCCGAAGGCCGCGACGCAGATGGAGTAGGGGACGCCGACTCCGACCGTGCGGATCTTGGTGGGGAAGAGCTCCGCGTAGACGGCCGGGACAATCGCGGCGCTGGCGGCGATGAAGAACAGCATGACGGACATGGTGACGGCGAGCTGCCAGGGGGAGTCCTTCAGCAGCCAGGTCATGGGGAAGTGCAGCAGGGCGGCACCGGCGGAGCCCATAATCAGGACCGGCTTGCGGCCGATGCGGTCGGACAGCTTGCCCCAGAACGGCAGGGCGGCGATGAACACGATGTTGGCGATGACGCCGGCCCAGAGGGCTTCGCCGCGGTCCATCTTCAGGGCGGTGGCAGCGTAGCTCGGTGCCACCACGCCCCAGATGTAGTAGCTCACGGTGAGGCCGACCGTCAGGCCGATGACCTGCAGGGCCTGCTTGCGGTGCCGCCAGATCTGCGGCCACATCGGCTCGTGCTTTTCCGTGGGTGACTCGGCCTCGAAGGCTTCGGTTTCCTTCATCCGGGCCCGCATCACCAGGGCGTAGACCCCCAGGGCGCCGCCGATCAGGAAGGGGATGCGCCAGCCCCAGGCGTTCATGTCGGCCGTGCTCAGGACATTGGACAGGATGGCGCCGAGCAGCGTTCCGGCCAGGATCCCGGCGGTGCCGGACGTGTAGATGAGGGTTGCCCAGAAGCCGCGCTTTTCCTTGGGGGCCATTTCGGAAAGGTAGGTCTGCGACGACGGCAGCTCTCCGCCGTGGGCCAGGCCCTGGATCAGGCGGGCCACCAGCAGCATTACGGACGCGAACGCACCGACAGCCTCGAACGTCGGGGCGACGCCGATCAGCAGGCTGCCGAGGGCGGCCAGGCCGACGGCGAACGTCATGGACGTCTTGCGGCCGATCCGGTCACCGATCCAGCCGAAGACAAAGCCGCCGAAGGGGCGGGCAACGAAGCCGACGGCGAAGATCGCCAGGGTGGCCAGGAAGGCCGACGTCGGATCCGCCTTGCTGAACAGTGCGCTGGCGATGAACGGTGAGAAGGTGGCGTAGATGGCCCAGTCGTACCATTCAACGGCGTTGCCGATGCCGGTGCCGATGAGGGTCCGGAGGTGGGACTTGTGAACCTGGACCTCGGCTGGCATGCCTACGGTGGAAGTCATGTGGGGCTCCAAAAGTGAAGGGAAGGTCAGTTGCCTGCAGCCGCGAGGGCTGCGATGCGGGAAACGGCCAGCTCTGCGTAGAGCGCCGCGCCGTCGGAGAGAACGCCGTCATCGAAAGTGGCGTAGGGGGAGTGGTTGAACGGGGTGGCGGTGTGGTCCGCGCCGGGGGCAACAGCGCTGAGCCCGATGAACGTGCCGGGCACCTCCGCCATCACCCGGGAGAAGTCCTCCGACCCGCTGAGCGGGGTGGCCCAGCGGGTGAGGCGGGAGTCGCCAAAGAGCTTCTGGATGGTCTTTTCGGCGGTGTGCGTCTCGTCTTCATCCGTGACGCTGAGCGGGTACTCGGAACGGTAGTCGACGTCCACCTCGAGGCCGTGGGCTGCGGCGATTCCTTTGAGGAGGACCGGAATGGCCGTCATCATCCGTTCCCGGGAGGCGTCGGAGAACGTGCGGATGGTGGCTTCGAAGCGCGCGGATTCAGGGATGACGTTGCGCTTGGTGCCGGCCTGCAGGAGGCCGACGGTGAGGACTACGGGATCGAACATGTTGAACTGGCGGGTGATCATCACCTGCAGGGCTGTCACCATTTCGGCAACCGCCGTGACGGGGTCCTTCGCGGAGTGCGGCGCGGAGCCGTGGCCGCCGGCACCCAGGACGGTGACGAAGAGACCGTCGGACGCACTCAGGATGACGCCGGGCTTGGTGCAAAACTGGGCGTACGGTTCCAGGGCGGAGAACACGTGCATGGCGTAAGCGGCATCCACGCGCCGGCCCGCCGCGTCCAGCACGCCTTCGCTGATCATGTGGGAGGCGCCGTCGAAGCCTTCCTCGCCAGGCTGGAACATCAGGACAACATCGCCGGCCAGCTGCTCGCGGCGGTCGGCCAGGAGGCGGGCGGCGCCGGCAAGCATGGACGTGTGGAGGTCGTGGCCGCAGGCGTGCATGGCGCCGTCAATGCGTGACGTGAAGTCGACGCCGGTGCGTTCCTGGACGGGCAGGCCGTCCATGTCGGCACGGAGCAGGACCGCCGGCTTCTCGGCTGAAGCGTGCGGCGCTCCGCCGCGCAAAACAGCAGCGACCGACGTCGTGCTCTCACCGAGGGTGATCTCGTACGGCAGGCCTTCCAGCGCCTTGAGTACTTTTTCCTGGGTCCGGGGCAGATCCAGGCCGATCTCCGGCTCCCGATGCAGCTCGTGGCGGAACCGGGCGATTTCGCCCTGCAGCTCCTTGGCATCGGCGGTGATCGACATATGTTTTCCTACTTCCCGAACGATTGGTAAGTGACCTGCTATCCATTCTGGAGTGAGCTGGTTCACAAGGAGGAAAATAGCTGAAAAAAATCAAAACTATGATGGATTGTGCAGGATTCGTGCGGTGGGAAGGGGATGTGTCCGGATGGAAGTCAGCGAGGACGATCTCCGCATCATTAACGCGCTGCAGATAGCGCCGCGGATCAGCTGGTCCGATGCCGCCGGAATTTTGGGCGTGCATGCCACGACGCTGGCGGCCCGTTGGGACCGGCTGAGGGAGGCCGGCGCCGCCTGGACCACGGCCCACCTGATCGGCGATCCGAAACAGATGTGCCTGGCGCTGGTGGACGTGGACTGCGAGATGCGGCAGCGCGCCGGCGTCACCGCCGCGCTCGCCGCCATGCCGGAAGTGGTCACGGTGGAGGAAGCGGCCAGCAACCGCGACCTGATGCTGACGGTCATCACGCCTACGCTTGCCTATTTCAGCGACACGGTGGTGCCGCAGTTAAAGGACATCCCCGGCCTCCTCAAGTATCGGACCGCGCTCTGCACGCGGCTGCACGTGGGCGGCTATGCCTGGCGGCTCAATGTCCTGGACAAGGCGCAGCAGAACGCCCTCAGGCTGCTCGCCGGGCCGGAGGCGTCCGGCTCGGCACCGCCCGCCGTGGTGGGTGCTCCGCTGCCGCAGAGCCATCTTGACCTGATTCCGTTCCTCGCACAGGACGGGAGGGCCACCGCGGCGGAGATCGCCCGCGGCCTCGGGCGCAGTCCGGCCACAGTCCAGCGGCAGCTGAACCGGTTGCTGGCCAGCCAGCTGCTGTCCTTCCGCTGCGAAATGGCACAGAAGTACTCCGGCTACCCGGTCACGTGCCAGTGGTTCGCCAACGTGCCGCCGGGCCAGCACGACACTGCGGGGGCCGAGCTGCGGGGGTTCCGCAATGTCCGGCTTGCCGCCTCCACCACCGGCAGGACCAACTTCGTGATCGTCATGTGGCTGCACTCCCTGGCGGACGTGATGAACGCCGAGCTCGCGCTCCAGCAACGGATCCCGGGGATCGAGCTGGCCGAAAGCGTTGTGGTGCTGAGCGCCGCCAAGAGGGTGGGCTGGATGCTCAACCCGGATTCGACGGCCACCGGAGCGGTGGTTCCGTCCGCCGGCCTGGGGCTGGATGCCTAGTTTCCCGGGGAGTGGCTGCCGGGTTGAGTGGCTGCGGGTTTAGCCTTCGTCGCTTACTACGCCCCCAACGGCAAGCGCGAGCTCTCCACGAGCGGATACCTCAAGGCCTCGCACCGGGAGCTCGATGAGCGCACCACCGAGGGCAACCCGTACCACCCGCACACCCGTTCCGTGCCCGTGGAACCGGGGCAGATCGGGGAATACGTGCTTCGACTCTTCCCGTTCGCGAATACGTTCGGGCCGGGCTTCAAACTGACGGTGGAACTGTCCAACGCCGAGCCGCTGGCCGACCACCACAATTCGCTGCTCCCGCCGGACGCCTTCCACCTCCCCGTGGGCCGGCCCGTGACCCATAAGATCTACCGCGACGCCGCCCACCAGTCCCGACTGCTCCTGCCTTTCACTACCAAGGCCAAGTCGGCAGAAAGCCAAACGCCATAGTTCCCGCTCGGCCGGGTTCCCGGCGCGCAGCACAGGCCGTGATGTTCGGGATGACCCCGGACATCACGGCCTGAGGTGTTTAATGGCAGGCACGCATCCGAAACGACTGATCAGGCCACCATCGTGCAACGTAGCGCCCCAGCCGCCGCCCCTGAGGCTGCAGGTATCCTGCACCGCCACTACCTGCTCGTGACGTCCGGCGCGTGTGCCCTGGTGTTCCTGGCCGCCTTTGAGTCACTGGCCGTAACCACCATCATGCCCCTGGTCAGCCGCGAACTGGACGGCGCCGGCCTGTACGCGCTGGCCTTCGCCGGGCCGTTGGCCACCGGCGTGATCGGCATGGTGGCGGCCGGCAACTGGTCCGACCGGCGCGGCCCTGTAGGACCGCTGTACGCCTCCGTGGCCCTGTTCGTTCTGGGGCTGCTGATCGCCGGGACGGCAGGAAGCATGGCCGTCCTGGTGGCCGGGCGCCTGGTGCAGGGACTGGGCGGCGGCGCCATGACCGTTGCGCTGTACGTTGTGGTGGCGCGCGTTTATCCGCCCGTGCTGCACCCGAAGATTTTCGCCGCGTTTTCCGCGGCGTGGGTCATTCCTTCCCTGGTGGGACCCTTCGCGGCCGGAATCGTGGCGCAGGCGGCCAGCTGGCACTGGGTGTTCCTGGGTGTGGTGGGGCTGGTGGTTCCGGCGCTCCTGATGATCGTGCCCGCGCTGCGCGGACTCCGCGGCGCCCCTGCGGGCAGCTCGGACCCGGGGCGTTGGTCTTACGGCCGACTCGCCTGGGCCGCTGTCGCGGCGCTGGCCGTGCTCGGCCTGAACCTTTCCGCGCAGGTTCCCGGCGCCGGAGCCTTCCTGGCGGCGGCCGCCGTCGTGATCGCTTTTGTGGCGGTGCGTCCGCTGGTGCCGCGCGGCACGCTTCTTGCCCGCCGCGGCCTGCCGAGCGTCATCCTGGCCCGGGGACTTGTCTCCGCGGCGTTCTTCGGCGCGGAGGTCTACCTTCCGTACCTGCTGGTGGAGCGGTACGCCTATTCGCCCACTTTTGCCGGGCTGACCCTCACCGGCGGCGCCCTGGCGTGGGCCGGCGCCTCGGCCGTCCAGGGCCGGATGGGCGGGAAGCTCAGCAACCTCCGGGCGATGAAGGCCGGGTCGGTGATGGTGCTTGCCGCCGTCGTGCTTGCCCTGGTGACCACGGTGCTGGGCTGGCCGGCCGCCGTCGCCATTGCCGGCTGGATGTCCGCCGGCTTCGGGATGGGCCTGATGTATCCGCGGCTCAGCGTCATGACGCTGGCCATGTCCACGCCGGACACCGAGGGCTTCAACAGCTCGGCCATGTCCATCTCCGATTCGCTCGGTGGCGCGCTGGCCCTTGCCACCACCGGGATCGTGTTCACTGCTTTATCGGGAACAACAGCGGGAACAACAACGACGACGGCGGGCGGAGTTTCGGGCGCCTCCTTCGCGGGAGTCTTCGCCCTCACGGTCGCCATCGCCGTCGTCGCTGTTGTTGTTGCGCCGCGGGTTGCGGCACGGAAATCGTCCTAGTTCAGGGCGTTGACTTTCGCCTTGTCCGAATCAGACTCGGCCTTCCACTCAACGATCCGTGCCTGCTGGAGCGGCGTCTTTCGGTTGACGTACCAGGCCGCGCCCAGGATCAGGAACCACACGGGAGCAACCACCAGGGCGAGGCGGGTGTCCTCGGCCTGGGCGAGCGCCACGAGCATGAACACGAAGAATGCCAGCACCACGTACGGCATGAAGGCGCCGCCGGGCATCTTGAACTTCGAGGCCGCGTGCAGCTCGGGACGGCGGCGGCGGAACATGATGTAGCTGATCAGGATCATGGACCAGACAAACATGGTGAGCACGGACGCCACCGAGGTGACCACAGTGAACGCGCCGATGACGGAGTCGCCCGAGTAAAGCAGCACCAGGCCGGCAAGTAGGAAGATGCAGGAGAACAACAGGGCGTTCTGCGGAACCTTGCGGATGCTCAGCTTGCCGAAGGCCTTCGGGGCGTTGCCGTCCTGGGCCAGGCCGTAGACCATGCGCGAGGTGGAGTAGATGCCGGAGTTGGCGCTGGAGGCCGCTGAGGTGAGGACCACCAGGTTGATCACCACGGCGGCGATGCCCAGGCCGGCCAAGGTGAACATGCCGATGAACGGGCTGCTGGCGGCGTCGATGGTCCGCCACGGGTTGACCGCCATGATGACCACCAGGGCGCCTACGTAGAACAGCAGCACACGGACGGGGATGGAGTTGATGGCCCGCGGGAGGTTCTTCTCCGGGTCCTTGGTTTCAGCTGCCGCCGTGCCCACGAGTTCGATGCCGGCGAAGGCGAAGATGGCGATCTGGAAGCCGAGGATGAAACCGAACATGCCGTGCGGGAACATGCCGCCGTCGTTCCAGATGTTGGCGAGGCTGGCCACCGCGCCGTTGGGGGAGGTGAAGTTCGTGGCGATCATGACGATGCCGGTGCCGATCAGCGCCAGGATGGCCACCACCTTGATGATGGCGAACCAGAATTCGGCTTCACCGAAGGCCTTGACCGTGGGGAGGTTCAGCAGGATCAGCACTACGGGGGTGATGAGCGCGGGGATCCACAGCGGGGTTCCGGGGGCCAGCTTGTCCACGTAGCCGGCAATTGCCACGATGTCCGCCACGCCGGTGACCACCCAGAAGAACCAGTAGGACCAGCCGGTGAAGAATCCGGCCCAGGGGCCCAGGAGGTCTCCCGCGAAGTCGCTGAAGGATTTGTAATTCAGGTTGGACAGCAGGAGTTCGCCCATGGCGCGCATCACGAAGAACAGCATGAAGCCGATGATCATGTAGACGAAGATGACGGACGGGCCGGCGAGGGAGATGGTCTTGCCGGATCCCATGAACAGGCCTGTGCCGATGGCGCCGCCGATGGCCAGCAGCTGGATGTGCCGGTTGCTCAGCGCGCGGGCAAGGTGCGGTTCCTGGCTGTGGCCTCCGCTGGTGGGTTCCGTTGCAGTGTTCCGGGCAACCGTGGTGGTGCGTTCAGACATCTGTGCTTCTTTCCTTGTCTCAGGCTGACTGCGTCGCTGCGGCCTGCCCTGCAGGCAGGATGCTGCGCCGCCGTCTGCACGGAGCCGCCACAATGTGACGTAGGTAACAGTTGGGGTGAATCAAGATTAGGTCCGGTTCCGGGCCCTCCGGCGGGGGGGCTGCGGCCGGTTGCGGCGGTCGGGACTGTCGAATGACGACGGCGGGCGCTGCTGAGCCCGGACTTGTCGCCGGAGTGGGAAAGGGCATTCTCCCGCTCGGTGCCGGGCTGAACGGCGATGGCGGGACCGCCCCGTTTTTATCGCCCGGGAACACGGCGCAGCCGCAGTCCGGGTCGCTTGGTCCTCGACAAACGTCGAGCCTCAAGGCATCAAGTGTAGTCTGTTGTTGGAGCTGGTTCGGCGGCTTCCTCGGGCTTTGCCCCCGCCTGATCCGCCTGACTTTCCCTGCCGGGTTGTCCATAGCTGGCGAGCCGGCTGAGCCGGCCGGACTGGTTCTCGACACCTCCGAGATGGTGGATGACGACGTTGCGTCCCTTGTCTTCCAGTCCCATGGCATGTCCTTTCAGGTAGATCTTCCCGTTGCGATTCGGAGCCAAAGCGGATCCGGATGGGTCCGCCATGGCGGTGCTTGCTGAAGTGAAGGCCGGAGCGGGGACAGCGAGGCCCCGGTCAGTGCCCGTTCGGGCGGGTGGCCCGCGGATGCTAGACTGGTGGAACTTGATGTGCAGTGATGCCCACTTTGTATTCGGTTGAACAGCTTCGGTTCATCAACCGGATCCCCCCAAGGATTTGTCCGGCAGGGAGTGGGTTTTTTTCATGTGAGAGGCACATCCTGCGTCGATGAACGCGTTCCATTTGGTCCCGTCCGCCGCTACCGCAAGGTTGGCAGCAATCCGGTTGATCACCTGACTTTTCTTCGGCGAACCCCTGGGCCAACCGGCACCGGGGCCGATATCCGCACGGATACCGCCTGAAAGACCTTGAAACACATGACTACTTTTGCTGCCCTCGGCACGCCTAAAGCACTCGCCGACACGCTGACCGCCCAAGGGATCGTTGAACCGTTCCCCATCCAGGTCAAGACCCTCCCGGACACCCTGGCCGGGCGCGACGTCCTGGGCCGCGGCCGCACCGGCTCCGGCAAGACCATTGCCTTCGCCATCCCGCTTGTAGCACGACTCGCTGAGCGGGAAGCGAAGCACTTCCGCAAGCCCGGCCGCCCGATGGGCCTCGTCCTTGCGCCGACCCGCGAGCTGGCCACCCAGATCAACGCCACCATCGAGCCGATGGCCAAGGCCATGGGCCTGAACACCACCGTGATCTACGGCGGCATCTCCCAGGCACGCCAGGAAAAGGCGCTGCGCGCCGGCGTCGACATTGTCATCGCCTGCCCGGGCCGCCTGGAGGACCTGATCCGCCAGCGCATCCTGACCCTCGAAGCCGTTGAAGTTACCGTGCTGGATGAGGCCGACCACATGGCGGACCTCGGCTTCCTGCCGGTGGTCAAGAAGCTCATGGACATGACCCCGAGCCAGGGCCAGCGACTGCTGTTCTCCGCCACCCTGGACAACGGCGTGGACAAGATCGTCCAGCGCTACCTGTCCAACCCGCTGACCCACTCCGTGGACGACCCGCAGGCCGCGGTGACCACCATGGAGCACCACGTGCTGGTGGTGAACGACCAGACCGTCAAGAAGCAGCTGATCGTCGAGCTCGCCTCGGGTGCCGGCCGTCGCGTTCTCTTCATGCGGACCAAGCACCACGCCCGCAAGCTGGCCAAGACCCTGACCGACGCCGGGATTCCCGCCGTCGATCTGCACGGCAACCTTTCGCAGAACGCCCGTGACCGCAACCTCGCCGAGTTCTCCTCCGGCGACGTCCGCGTCCTGGTGGCCACGGACGTCGCCGCCCGCGGCGTCCACGTGGATGACGTCGAACTGGTGATCCACGTTGACCCGCCCACGGAGCACAAGGCATACCTGCACCGCTCAGGCCGTACGGCCCGCGCCGGCTCCGACGGCACCGTGGTCACGCTGACGCTCCCGGAGCAGCAGTCCGACGTCAAGAAGCTCATGAAGGCTGCCGGCGTAGAGGTCAACTTCGAGCGCGTCACCGCCAACTCCCCGCTGGTTGCAGAACTGGTGGGCGAAATGGCCGACAAGATCGATCCGCGCACCCGCGCCGCACTGCTGGCTGCCAAGTCCAACCAGGGCGGCGGCACCTCCACCGGAGCAAACGCGGAACGCAAGCGCGCACGCCGCACCACGCAGGCTGCACCCACCGCGGGTGGCCGCGGCGGACGTGGCGGACGCGGCCGGGTTTCGACTGAGGCTCCCCGCACGGATCTTCCGCGTTCCGAGCGACGCGCCGTGGCCTATGAAGGCCAGGCCGCTGCCCGCAACGCCGCTGAGCGCGTGGCGGAAAAGAACCAGGACCGCGCCGACGCCGAGCGCGCCGAGCGCCGCAATGCGCGCGGCCGCGGCCGTGCCACTGCGTACTCGCACCACAATGACGTTCCCGCAGCAGGTGGCCGTGCATCGGCCGGCCGCGGGTCTGACGCACGTGCAACCGACGCCCGTGGCGACGCCCGCGGCGGCGCAACCCGCACGAGTGCACCGCGCAGCGGCGCTCCCCGCACCGGTGGTGCACCGCGCACCGGCGGAGCAACGGGCGGCCAGCGCAGCGGACGTCCGGCAACCGGCCAGCGCGCCGCTGCCGGCAGCAAGTCCGGCTCGGCCGGCGGCAACGCCGCAGTCTGGTCCTCCAACACCGGCGGCACCTCGGGCGGTTCCTACTCCGGCGGCGGCAACGGCCGTTCCAGTGAAGGCCGTCCGGCACGCAGCGGCGGCCCGCGCCGTGCGTCAGCTCCGGCGTCGAACGAACGCCGCAGCCGCTAAGCTCGCGTTTTCGCTACCAAAAGTAGCGGGCGACACGCAAAATGCCGGTCGCTGCGGGTATATCCGCAGCGACCGGCATTTAGCGCAGCGTAAATCACGAAGCGCAGCGTCAGCCTGAAACCTACCAGCCGCGGGCGCGCCACTCCCCAAGGTGCGGGCGTTCCGCGCCGAGGGTGGTGGGCTTGCCGTGGCCCGGGTGCACCACGGTGTCATCCGGGTACACATCGAACAGCCGCTCGCTGACATCGGTGATCAGCTGGTGGAAGCGTGCCGGATCCTTCTGCGTGTTGCCCACTCCGCCGGGAAACAGCGAATCGCCGGAGAAGATGTGCGCAGGGCCTGCCGGGTCCTGGTACACCAGCGCCACGGACCCCGGTGTGTGGCCGCGAAGGTGCACAGCTGTCACGTCGAAGCCGTCGAAGTTGCCGACGTCCCCGTGATCCAGCAGCACATCCACCGGCACGGGCAGCTCCGGGGCGTCATCCGTCCCGGCCGCCGTCTTCACCCCGGTGGCCTTCACCAGGGCCGGCAGCGCACGGACGTGGTCCCAGTGCTGGTGGGTGGTGGCAATCAACGCGAGCTTCGGCGTCGCGGCGGTGTCCGCGGCGGAGTCGGCAAGCAGCCCCTGGATGGCGGCCAGGTCATCGGCCGCATCAATCAGGAGCTGCGCGCCCGACGCCTTGCTGGTGAGCAGATACACGTTGTTGTCCATCTCGCTGACAGAAATCCGGCGGATGGTGATGTCACGCAGGTCGTGAATGAGGGAATCCATGGGCTTCAGTCTACGGAGGCGCTACTCACGGCCCTGGGACACCCAGTTGGGGTCCGCTGAGCGGGAGCCGACGACGGCGTCCGCAGCGGCGTCGAGCATCTCCAGGTGCGCGGCAGTGAAGTCAAGCTCCAGCGAACCCAGGTTCTCGTCGATCCGTTCCGCTTTGCGCGTGCCCGGGATGGGAACCACGGGCAGGCCGAGCCGTTTGCCCTGGGCAAACAGCCAGGCGAGAGCCACCTGGGCAGGGGTCGCCGGCTTGCCGGCGACGGTGAGCTCGCCGGCGACGGCCTGCACAGCGGCCACCACGCCCTGGTTGGCATCCGCCGCGTCAGCGGCGAAGCGGGGGATATTGCGGCGGAAGTCGCCGCTCCCGAGTTTTGAAGCGTCCACTGTGCCGGTGAGGAATCCCCGGCCCAGCGGCGAATAGGGCACAAACCCCACCCCAAGCGCGGCTGCCGCGGGAACAACGTTGCGTTCCACATCGCGGCTCCAGATGGACCATTCGCTCTGGACCGCGGCGATCGGGTGGACGGTGCTGGCCTCCCGCAGTTCCTCTGCCGTCACTTCTGACAGGCCGAGGTGCCGCACCTTGCCTTGCTGCACCAGCGCCGCCATGGCCTCCACGGTTTCCACAATCGGAACGCGGAGGTCGCGGCGGTGCATGTAGTACAGGTCAATGGTGTCGGTGCCCAGGCGCCGGAGGCTGGCTTCCACTGCCTGCCGGATGTAGGCGGCGTCTCCCCGGACGTCGGTGTAGCCGCTGGCGGGAGTGCCCACTAGCCCGAACTTCGTGGCCAGCTGCACTTCGCCCCGGCGTTCCTTCAGAAGCTGCGCGATCAGTTCCTCGTTGCTGCCGCCACCGTAGATGTCCGCGGTGTCGATGAAGCTGACGCCCGCATCGACGGCATGGTGGAGGGTGCGCAGGGCTTCACCCTGGTCCACTTCGCCGTAGACCGGGGTGAGGGCCATGCCGCCGAACCCTAACGGGCTGACGTTCAAGCCGTCGCCGAGGTGGACTAATGGTGCGGGTGCCGGTGCCATGGGGGTCTCCAATTCGCTGCTTTGCGTATTCCGGGAAGTGCCGTCCTAGCCAAGAACTCCCGCGGGAAGGCCAGTATTCCTTATCAATCGACGGCGCGCTCGAGCACCGCCGGGCCGGGCTGAAGTCGGGCACCCGAGGCCAGGAGCGTTTCGATCGCCTCGGCGGAACCCGGCCGGGCCAGGAAGTAGCCTTGGCCCATACGGCAATCCAGGGCACGAAGGAGGGCCAGCTGTCCGGGCTCCTCCACCCCTTCGGCAATCACTTCAAGGGAGAGCATGCGGGCCAGCCCGAGAATGCCTTCGAGCATCGCCGCCGACTGCACCTCGGACGATTGCCGCCCAAGGAACGAACGGTCAATCTTGAGGATGTCCGCCGGCAGCACTGCCAGGGAGCTCAGCGAGGAATACCCCGTCCCGAAGTCGTCGATCGCCACCCGCACACCGGTTTCCTTCAAGGACTTGAGCGCGGCGATCCCGCCGTCCGTGCTGCCGGCAAGCGCTGTTTCGGTGACTTCGAGCACCACCTTGTCCGCCTGCGCCGCGGGGTCGGCAAGGATGCGTGTGATGGCGGCCAGGTTCCGCGGGTTGGGTAGCTGGATGGTGGAGAGGTTGATGGCAATCCAGAGCCCTTCGCAGTGCGGCAGGGATGTCCGCCAGCTGGCCGCCTGACGGCTCGCGTTGTCCAGCACCCAGCAGCCGACGGCGTCGATGTCGCCGGTCTCCTCGGCGAGCGGAATGAACTCCGACGGCCCCAGCAGCCCCAGCGCAGGGTGCTCCCACCGCACCAGCGCTTCCAACCCGAGGATGGCTCCGCTGGTCAGGTCGGCAATGGGCTGGTATTCGAGGCGGAGCTGGCCGGCGGGCACCGCGGCGGCCAGGTCCCGTTTGAGGGCGGCGCGGTACGTCATATGGTCGTAGCCCTCGGCGTCAAAAGGCTGGAACCGGGCCTTTCCGCCGTGCTTGGCCACGTACATCGCGAAGTCCGCCTGCCGCAGCAGTTCGGCAGCGTCTGTGGTTTCCGGACGGCGCTGAGCCGCACCCATGCTGGCTGTGACGGTCAGGCGGTCGTCGCCGACGAAGAACGGTGCGCGCAACGCCGCGTGGATCCGTTCGGCGATCGCGGCGGTGACGGAGCCGTCGTCGTCATCCATCACCACAATCGCGAATTCGTCCCCGCCGAGCCGGGCAACCACGTCGTCGGAGCGCACGCAGTCTTTCAGGCGGGCGGCCAGCTGGATGAGCAGCGCATCACCCCGCTCGTGTCCCAGCGAATCGTTGACTTCCTTGAAGTCATCGATGTCGATGAACAGCAGCCCCTCGTTCCCCTTCCTGCGGGTGTTTCCGGCCCCAAAGGATGCGGTGAGGCGTTCCATCAGGGCCGCCCGGTTTGCCAGGCCGGTGAGGGGGTCGTGCGTCGCCCGGTGGGTGAGTGCCTCATGGCTGCTGTGGACAGCGGCGGCCATTCCGTTGAACGCGTCCGCCAGCTCGCCGAGTTCGTCCCGGCGGAAGACCTCGATGCGGTGTTTGTAGTTGCCGGCCCGCAGTTTGCGGACCCCCTGGTGCAGGCTCCCGACCGGGCGCATGAGGTCCTTGACCATCCTGCGGCGGAAGTACACCGTCGCACCCACCGCAACCACGAACAGGATGCTGCGCGCGATGAACAGGAACCGTTCGAGTTCGGCGCTGTGCTCGAGTCCGCTGTCCATTTCCGCCAGGGAGTAGCGGCGGATGTCCGCCAGCCGGGTGCGGACTTCCGCGCTGGCGGCGGCCAGTGCCGGGGTCTCCTCCACATGGCTGCCCCGGAGCGAAAGCACCTGGCTGCCCCACAGGCCACGTTCCGTCAAGGCTTCCTGCCAGGACTGCCGGGCGGCGGCAATCGTTTCCCGCACTTCCGTTTCAGCCGGGAGAACCGCGCCAACGTCCTCGAAGAGGCGGGAAACCTCCTCCTGCTGCCGGAGGAACGCGGAGCGGTCCACGGGTGCGTTGGAGAGCAGCTGGTACCCCAGCTGCTCGTGGCCGTCGAGGGCTGACCGCAGGGCCTCGACTTTTTCGAGCTCGAGCTGGAGCCGGCCGGATGTTTCCTGCACCTGGTCCATCAGGCCGCGCACGCCCACGATCGTGACGACGGCGCCGATCAGCAGTGCCGCGAGCATGAGCAGGAACGCCCTGGACCATTCGCGCCGGAGGCTCCAGGTCCGCCCCGACGGGGCAGCTCCGGTTGCGGGGTCCTCCGGTGGTGTGGCGGCTGTTCCTGAAGCATCGCCCGGCGCGTGCGCATCCATGTGCTGTTGTCCTCTGCGTCCAGGAACCATGGGGGATCCAGCCACCGGCTGAGACCCGATGATGGTCCGGTGATCCTAGGGAGCAGGCTAACAGGGCTGCGCGGCCTTGGGCCGCTTGCCGCGGAAATAAGACGTAGGGAAACTCCGGCCGGCCAGCAGTTCAACGAACGGGAACCCCTAGGACCAGGGAATGATCCGGTCCGCCGCGCCGCGGGTGGATTCGATCAGCCGGGCGTTCGCCTCGTCGGAACCGGCGGCCCATTCCTCCGCGGCAGGCCGGGCCATACCGAAGTGCACGTGCCGGTCCACCAGCCGATCGAGGCGAAGAGCCGGGGAAGTATCCATGAACCAGACCTCGTCCAGCTGCGCCCGGACCTGTTGCCACACCGGGCGGTCCGCCAGGAGGTAGTTCCCTTCGGTGATCACCAGCGGGACCGAGGCCGGCACGGCAATGGAGGCCGCCACCGGTTCGTCGATCTCGCGCCGGAAATCCGGCGCGTAAACCACTGCCTCATCCCGGCGCGCCAGCCGCCGCAGCAGCGAGAGGTAACCGCCGACGTCGAACGTGTCGATGGCCCCCTTGCGCTGCCGCAGCGGCGTGCCCTCAATAATCGCGTTGCCCAGATGGAAGCCGTCCATCGGCACTACCACGGCAACGTCCGGGCCAAAGAGGGTGTACAGGGCGGCCGCAAAGGTCGATTTCCCGGACCCCGGCGAGCCCGTGATGCCGAGAAGTATCCGGCTCCCCGTCGCCAGGCGGCCGCGCAGGTCCGCTACGGCCGCCGTCACGTCGGGATGCCGGAGCGCGTCCGGAGGGGAAGATGCCATGGGCACCAGCCTAATCCGCGGCTATTTTGCCTGGAACACCGCCACGGTGCGGGCCGGGACGGTGAACGTCCCCGACGCCGTGTCATGGGTGGCCGTCTTGACCGCGGAATCGATGCCGCCGGCCTGCACCGGGTGCAGGGTAAAGGTTGCCCCTGCGGTACCGGCCACCGTCTGGCTGGTGGCCTCGTCCGAGGCGTTGAACACCACCACGAGCCCGCGCAGGTTCCGGTCCACGTCCGTCCCGACGGAGTCGTCAATGCGCATCACCACCACGCCGGGGGCCTGGTCCGGGCCACCGGCCGGGAAGGATACCTTCTGCTGCACCAGCGCCGCCTCGCCGAGGTGGAACAGCGGTGTGCTCTTGCGAATCTGCAGCAGTTCCGCGGCACGTCCGCGGGCTTCCGCGATCTCCGCGGACACCGGCTTCTGGGCCGGATCCGCCAGCAGCGGGCGCATGTAGCCGTACTTGTCCTCGTTGTCAGCCTTGGGCGGCAGGCCGCGGCCGAAGCCGTTGGTGGCATCCGTGTGGTCCAGGACGTTGAACCAGTCGCCGGAATCGTAGCTGTTGCGGTCCAGGGACTTGCTGCGCAGGGATTCGCCGCCGGCGTGCCAGAAGGAGATGCCCTGGCCGAAGGCGGTGGTGCTGAGCGCGAGGGTCTGCATCCGTGTGCGGTCTGCCATGGCCGTGTCCTGCGGGAGCTTCAGGGCGAGGGCGTCGAACAGCGTCTCGTTGTCGTGGGCTTCCACGTAGGTGATGGCTTCCTGCGGATCGCTGGTGTACCCGGCCGGGGCGCCGTTGTACGGTACGTCCGCGCCCTTGACCGTGGCGCCGGTGCGGTCGATGAACGAGTAGTCCTTCAGGTTGCCGGTCAGGCCCACCTTCACCAGGTCCTGGGCGAGCAGGAGGTTGGCTTTCTGCTGTTCCCGGGTGCCGTTGGCCGGCGAATCGTTGGGATCCGTGAACAGTCCGGAAGCGAAGCCCTGGACCCGCGGATCGGGGTCGAACGGGCCTCCGCCGCGGACGGCGTCGCGGAGGCGGTCGTTGAACGTGCCAATGCCCGTCCCGGCCATGTTTGCCTGGGTGGCCTGGACGAACCTGGCGTTGTTGGCCACCTCGCCGAAGTTCCAGCCTTCCCCGTACAGGGTGATGTTCTTGCCGTCCACGCCGTCCTTGGACAGGGTCAGCTGATCGAGGGCCGCCCTGACGTCCAGCATGTTCTGCTTTGAGTGGTGGCCCATGAGGTCGAAGCGGAAGCCGTCCAGCTTGTAGGTCCTGGCCAGGGTCACCAGGGAATCGACCATGAGCTTGCCCATCATGGTGTTCTCAGTGGCTGTGTTGGCGCAGCACGTGGACGTCTCCAGGGACCCGGTGACGGCGTTCAGGCGGTGGTAGTAGCCCGGCACGATCCGGTCGAGGTTGTTGCTCCCGGACTGGCCGGCACTCGAGGTGTGGTTGTAGACGACATCTTGGATGACCCTCGCGCCGGTGGTGTTGAGGGCTGCCACCATTTCACGGAATTCCGTGATCCTGGTGGCCCCGTCCGGGTTGGTGGAGTAGGAGCCTTCCGGTGTTGTGTAGTGCAGGGGATCGTAGCCCCAGTTGAAGCCGTCCTTGGCCGCCGTTTCGGCGACACAGGCCTGCTGTTCCTCGGAATCGGCGGGAAGGGCGGCCAGGTCACAGGCCGGTTCGCGCTGTTCGCTGCGGCGCTCCTCAATGGTGCCGATGTCGTTGACGGGCAGCAGGTGGACGGCGTTCATCCCGGCGTCCACCAGTTTCTGCATGCGCTTCATGCCGTTGCTGCCAGTGTTGGTGAACGCCTTGTAGGTGCCGCGGTGCCCGGCCGGAACGGAGTCGTCGGTGATGGAAAAGTCGCGCACATGCAGCTCGTAGAGGGAGAGGTCCTCCGGCTTGCTGAGCGCGGGCTTCTGCAGCTTGGCCCAGCCTGCCGGTGCCAGCGACTTGTCCTCGAGGTCGACGAAGAGGCTGCGTTCCGAGTTGGCGGAGAGGCCCACGCTGTACGGGTCCGTGACGAGGTTGCGTTCAACCTTGCCGGTTTCCGGGACGAAGACCTCCACCTCGTACAGGTAGTAGGCGCCGTTCCAGTCCTTGTCCCCGGTGACGGACCAGACGCCGTCGCCGGCGGGCTTCATGGCCACGCTGGCCACGGGCTCGCCGCCGGAGCCGGCGGCGTAGGCGTGGACGGTGACACTCCGGGCCGTGGGTGCCCACAGCGAAAGCTGAGGACGCTTGCCCTGCCAGGTCAGCCCAAGTTCCTGCTCCGCCGCTTCGGGGTAGATGGTGTCCAGGACGCCGGGGACCTGGACTCCGGTAGCGGCCGTGACCTTGCCGTCAGCCCCGACGGCGGCCACGAGCAGTTGGCCCTTGAGCAGTTCCTTGGCCCGGAGCGCGTCGGCTTCCGTCAGCCGCAGGGAGGCAAGGCCCGCCAGATGCGGGTATTTGGCCGCCAGCCCGGCGTCCAGGCCGTCGGCATTGCGCTCGAGCGGGAGGGAGGAGCCGCCGGTGACCTGTCCGTCCGCAACCGCCAGGCCGCCGTCGGGCGCGCTGTAGAGCCGGTACTGCGTACCTTCGGCCGCCGGAGCCTTCCAGGCGATGGTGTCCGCCGTCAGCCAGTGCGCGCCGGCGTCGGCTCCCAGCGCATCCGGAACGTCGTCGGTGAGGGCGTGGCTGGCGTGATCGTACGTGAACGTCACGGGACCTCCCGGCGCGTTGAGGACGATGTCGCCGCCACCCGCCGCTCCTCCGGCCCCATAGTTCTCGTCCCAAGAATTGTTGAGGGCGACCTTCATGGCGTAGGTGGCGGCGGGGACATCGAAGGTGGCCCGGTAGAGGGTTGCGGATCCGTCCACCGGCAGCAGCCTGCTGGCGGCGCACTCCGGCTGCCAGTCTCCGGGGCAGCCGATTTCGGACTGCAGCGAACCCACCAGCGCCACAGCCGCCGGACTGGCGGTGTGGTCCGCAAATGCGGGGAGGGCAAGGCCGCCCAGGGTGAGGGGCGCAGCGCAGGCCGCGGCCAGCGCTGCCAGGAGTTTCCTGTTGAGGGCGGGCGGGGACCCGGGCGGGCGGGAGTGGCGAATCATGGGAGACCTTCCTTGGCAATGCCCCAGAACGGCATCGGCGGTGAGCGGGGATACCGACGAGCCTAAGGACCTGCTGTGACGCACGTCAACCATTTACTGAAAATAGAGCGTTCTGTTTTCATTCAATGCGACGTGCCGTTTACGTACACTGGAAGACACCATGACTTCCGGACAGCCGTTCCGGTGAAGGAGCCTTATGAGCACGACAGCGGGCCGCGCAGATCCGGCCGCCCCGGAGCGACCCAAGCTGGAGGACCTGGCCCGGAAGGTCGGGGTCAGCATCGCCACGGTGTCCCGGGTGGTCAACGGCCGCAAGGGCGTGTCGCGCGAGGTGCGGCAGGCCGTACTCGCAGCAATGGACGACCTCGGCTACGAGCGCCCGGACCGCGCACGCAGCACCACCCGCGGCCAGGTGGGGATCATCGTCCCGGACCTGACCAACCCGATCTTTCCGGCAATCGCGCAAACGGTCGTGTCGCTCCTGTCCCAGGAGGACTTCATCCCGGTCCTCTGTGCTTTGCCCGGCGGGGGACGCTCCGAGGACGAGTACATCGAGATGCTCGTGGCGCAGGAGGCCTCCGGCATCATTTTCATCTGCAGCTCACATGCCGACGGCCAGGCCAGCCTGGAGCGCTACCACCGGCTGCGCGGCCGCGGCATTCCGTTCGTCCTGGTCAACGGCGCCCGCCCGGAACTGCCGGCCGCCTCCGTGTCCAATGACGACGCCGCGGCCATCAGCACCGCGGTGCAGCACCTTGCCAGCCTGGGGCACCGGAAAGTCGGCCTCGCCATCGGCCCGCACCGCTTCATCCCCAGCAGGCAGAAGCTGGCCGGATTCCGCGCCGCGCTCGCCGAGTACCTGGGCATTGAGGATCCGGAACCGCACACGGCCACCAGCATGTTCACGGTGGAAGGTGGCCAGAGTGCGGCAAATGAGCTGCTGGACTCCGGCCACACGGCCATCGTGTGCGCGTCCGACGTGATGGCGCTGGGCGCCATCCGGGCGGCCCAGGCCAGGGGGCTGCGCGTGCCGGAAGACGTGTCCATCGTCGGTTTCGATGATTCACCGCTGATGGCGCTCACGAATCCGCCGCTGACCACGCTCCGGCAGCCCGTCGCTGCGATCGCGCACGCCGCCGTCCATGCCCTGGCAGCCGAAATTGCCGGCGAACATTCCACGCGCTCGCCGGTGGTTCTGGCGTCCGATCTGGTGGTTCGCGGCTCTACCGGGCCTGCTCCTGTGGCAGCAGCTTCAGCCCCGCCGCGCAGCCCACGATCCCGGCGATGAACAGCAGCTTGAGCGGGTTGGCGGGCTCGACGCCGGTGGCCATCGCCCAGCCCACGGTCAAAGCGGCGCCGATGCCCACCCACACGGCGTAGGCGGTCCCGAGCGGAATCGACTTCACGGCGATCCCCAGTCCCGCCATGCTCAGGGTTGCGGTGACGGCAAAGACGGCGGTGGGCAGCGCCTGGGAGAAGCCGTCGGACAGCCCCAGGGCGGTGGCCCACACGGCTTCCAGCACGGCGGAAGCGAGCAGGACCAGCCAGGCAGTCGCGTTCTTGGTCATCACGCCACCACCTTCAGGCCCACCACGGACGCGGCGATCCCGGCGAGCAGCAGCAGCCGTGCCGCCGTCGCGCGTTCCACTTTGCTGACGATCGCGTAGGCGGAGGTGAGCACGACGCCGACGCCCACCCACACCGCGTAGGCGGTGCCGGTGGGGATGGACTGCATCGCGAGGGCCAGCCCGCCGGTGCTGGCGATGACTGAGACGAGGAAGACTGTGGCGGGCAGGATGCGCCGGAGGCCCTTGGCCCGGGACGTCTTGTGCAGCGCTGCGGCCCACACGGCCTCGAGCGCGCCGGAGAGGATGAGGATTAACCACGACATGACAGATCCTTTGGCCAGTCTTGTCGCGTGCCGGGTACTGAACCGTCGTCCGGAGGTTCCGAAGGGGAACCTTGGTCCCAGCGTAGCAATGCCCGACGGCGGGGGCCACCGTTGGTGGCTAAGCTCACGGGGGCTGGGTGGTCCGGTCAGGGGTGGTTCGGTGAGGGGCGGTCCGGTCAGGGGTGGTTCGGTGAGGGGCGGTCCGGTCAGGGGTGGTGTGGTCACCGGAGCGGGCGGTCCGGTGCGGGATCGACGAGGCGAGGGCCAGCACAACGATGAACGATGCGGTCAGGACGGCAAACCACGCCCCGCGCGGTTCAGTGAAGGCGAGCCGGGCGCCGGCGATCCCGGGGCCGGCCAGGACGAGTGCCGCGGCGAGGGCTGCGCTGACGAGGCCGCAGACGAGCCTTGCCCAGAGGGGTCCGCGACGGGACAAAGCATAGCCGCCGCCGATCCCCATCAGGGAGACTGCGATTGCGCCGCCGCCGAGGCCTTCGGTGAGGAGTGCGGCAACCGCGCCGGGCATGATCAGCGGGGCGATGGCTAACGCGAGCGGCGCGAGGGCAAGCCAGCGCCATCCGCGCCGGCCGCCTGCCCGCCGGAGTGCTTCCGCCCAGCCCAGGAGACCGCCAGCGATGGCCCCGGGCAGGAGGATCGCGCCGAAGGTTCCCCACCAGCTGAAGGTGGAGGCCGGGCCCACAAGCTCCACCATGTAGCTGCGGAATCCTGCGGCCCAGGCAATGCCGCAGGTTATGCCGATCGCGACGAGCGGAGCAGCTGGATGGACTGCGCCTGTGCGCTGGACTGCAGTGGTGCGCTGGACTGCGGCGGTGTGGGGGCCGGGCGCGACCGGATGGACGGCGGGGCGGGCGTCGCGCGAGGCTGGTGCGGATTCCTTGTCGCTCATGATCGGCTCCAGAGATTCAGCTGGTAGCTGGCGACATTAGGGCACTGACGGGGAAACGGCAAGGCCCCCGTTTTAGGCCGGACTGCTGCCGTTTGCCGCGAGCGGCAGCGGGACCCGTTCCACTACGTGCGGGGCAAGGAGGAGCTGCCTTTCCGGCGGGGCGGCGGGCGGGTTCGAAGCCGCGCCGGTCCCGTCGCCGGCCAGCTCGTGGGTCAGCACGCGGATCATGTGGCGCGCGGCCTCTTCCACAGGCTGGGCCACGCTGGAGAGGCCGAGTGCGGCCGCCACGGGAGTGTTGTCAAAGCCCACGACGGCTGGCCGCGCAGTGCCGGGCCGTAACTTCCGGAGCTTCTCCGCGGCCCCGAGGGCCAGTGAGTCGCTGGAACAAACAATGGCCGTGGCGCCCCTCGAGGCCAGCAGGGC
Source organism: Arthrobacter sp. CC3 (assembly GCF_039907775.1). Lineage (NCBI taxonomy): Bacteria > Bacillati > Actinomycetota > Actinomycetes > Micrococcales > Micrococcaceae > Arthrobacter > Arthrobacter sp. CC3. Next base: position 60,197 of record NZ_JARCCY010000011.1, on the reverse strand, counting down.
CGCACCGGATGCTCCGCCAGCAACGGTTTCTTCCGCTTCCACGCTGAGGCCGGGCACATCCCGGCCGTATCCCGCCGCGTCCATGGCGCGCAGCCAGCCGCGGCGGCGGTCTGCGCCCACAGGATTACCCGTGTACGAGCCCAGGAAACCGATCCTGGAGTGGCCCTGCGCCAGCAGCATCTGGACGGCCTGTTCCGTTCCTGCCGCACCGTCAATGTCCACCCAGGAGTGGCTTGCCGCGGTCAGGCCGCCGGCGGCGTCCCAGGGCCGGCCAAAGACGGCGAACGGTGTGCCGCGTTCCTGCAGCCAGCGGGTCCGCACGTCGTCCGGTGTGCTGGAGGTGAGGATGAATCCGTCCAGCCCGGCGACGTCGAGCAGTTCTTCATACTGGCGGATTTCGTCGCTGTCCGAGTCCGCGCAGAACAGCGTCAGCCGGTAGCCGGCCGCCTGTGCCGCTTCCGTGAGTGCGTGCAGGAAGCGGTCCAGCACGGCGCCGTTGATACCATCCGTCGCGGGAAGGAGCCGCATGCCGAAGTTCATGGAACGCTGGGTGCGCAGCTGCCGGGCGGCGGCGCTGGGCCGGTAGCCGGCTGCCTCAATGGCCGCCTGGATGCGCTCCCGGGTGGCGGGCTTGACCTTGTGTGGAGCGTTCAGCACATTGGAGATGGTCTGCCGGGATACGGCGAGTTCTCTGGCCAGGCTGGCGAGGGTGGGCCGGGCCAAATGGGGCTCCTTAGGGCGCGGTACTGGACGGTTTGGAATGCAGGCAGTGGCCGGCGGGCGTCCCGGCAGGGCTGCCGAATCGCCGTCTTTTCCGTCTCACACTAACGTGTGAGACGATTTAACCGCACAAATTTGATCGATCAAATCTGTGCGCCCAGGTTCTCGCCCGGTAAAGCGGACGCCAGCCTCCGCCCCCACACCCAGCAGCACAGGAGTTGTCTTACCGTGGCCTCTGAACAGCCATACCTGCACAATCTTTCCGGCGTTTTCAGTGCCCCCATCCAGGCGTGGTCCGACGCTCATGGACAGGTCCGCCACACCGGCGCCCAGGGGATCTACTGCGGCGACGACCGCGTCCTCAACACTGCCGTCCTCACCGTGGACGGGCGCGAGCCCGAGTGGGTGTCCACGCAGTTGCGGTCCTCCAAGGAAACCGACTACATCTACTTCGTGCGTGCGGACGCCGAAGTGGCGGACCCCCTGCTCTCGCTGGTGCGCACACGCTCGGCCCGGTCCAGCCGCATCCGCCACGGTGAGGACACGGAGACCCTCACCGGCTGCTCCGGCCGCGTGGGTGAGACGCTGCGCCTGGAGTCCGCCATGCGGGAACCCGTATCGCTGACGGTCAGGCTGACCCTGGGCGCGGACAACACCACCATGGAAAACATCAAGCAGGGCGGCCGTGGCGGCGCCCCCGTGGAACCGCAGGGGACCACATGGTCCTGGCGCGACCAGGACACCACCCTGGCGCTGACGGCGGCCAACGGAACGGTCAGCTTGGACGGCAGCACCGTAACCATCGACTGGGCCGTGGAGGTGGCTCCCGGTTTACCCGTGGAGCTGGAGTGGTCTGTTGACCTGACGGATGCGGATTCTCCGATGCTGGCCCCTGACGGTGAACCCATCGCCGCTCCGGCATCGAACGATCCCCGGCTCAGCCGCCTCCTGGAACGGTCCGTCAGCGACCTCAACAGCCTGCGGCTGGCGCACTACTCGCATCCGCATGACACGTTCCTGGCGGCGGGTGCGCCCTGGTTCTTCACTATGTTCGGCCGCGATTCCATCATCGCGGCGCGCATGCTGCTGCCTATCAACACGGCAATTGCCGGCGGAACGCTGCGTGCGCTCGCCGGCCGGCAGGGCACCGAAACAGACCACACCACGGCAGTCCAGCCGGGCAAGATCCTGCATGAAGTCCGCCGGACCGTCCTGACCATGGCGGAGAGCGGCCACGCCCTGCGCCTGCCGCCGGTGTACTACGGCACCATTGACGCCACTCCGCTGTGGATCTGCCTCCTGCACGATGCCTGGAAAGCCGGCATGCCCGACGCCGAGGTCAAGGAACTCCTGCCCAACCTCGAGGACGCGCTCGAGTGGCTCAGGGACCACGGCGACCTGGACGGGGACGGCTTCCTGGAATACCTCGACGCCTCCGGGCAGGGCCTGGTGAACCAGGGCTGGAAGGACTCCGGCGACGCCATCCGCTGGCACGACGGTTCACTGGCGCAGGGGCCCATCGCGCTGGCCGAGGTCCAGGCCTACGCCTACGAGGCCGCAGTGGTGGGCGCGGAGATCCTCGACGCCTTCGGACGTCCGGGCGCGCAGGAATGGCGCGACTACGCGGCCGGCATGGCCGAACGGTTCCGCGCGCAGTTCTGGTGCGAGGACGAGTTGGGGCCGTACCCCGCCCTTGCCCTGGATGCCGACAAGCGCCCGGTGGACGGCGTGACCTCCAACATGGGTCACCTGCTCGGCACCGGAATCCTGAACGAGGACGAGCAGCGGATTGTGGTGCGTCGCGTCATGGACCCCACCATGTTCTCCGGCTACGGCGTCCGGACGCTGTCCACCACCAACGGCGGCTACTGGCCCACCCGCTACCACGCCGGCGCCGTCTGGAGCCATGACACAGCGCTGATCATCAGCGGCATGCTGGCCGACGGTTTCCCGGATGAAGCGGCGCAGCTCGCTGCCGGGCTGCTGCAGGTGGCCGAGGCCAACGACTGGCGGCTGCCGGAGCTCTTTGGCGGCCACGGCTCGGACACCATGCGCACGCCCGTGCCGTTCCCCGCGAGCTGCCGGCCGCAGGCCTGGGCCTCGGCGAGCTCCGTGGTGATCGCCGCAGCGCTCATCCCGGCGGACCGGCCGGTGCCGCGGGAAGAACTGCAGGCGTCCGCCGCTACCTTGTGACCGGTCGCCGGCTTGTGGCCACGCGCTGTGTGTGACCGGTCGCTAGCCCGTCACCCGGTCGATCGACACGACGGCCAGGAAGCCCCGGCCCAGGATTTCGGGCGTACCGGAGTCGGAACCGACGACGGCGTCATAGCGTCCCAGCGTCTCCGGCTCGCCCGGCGAGGGGGCTGCCTCAGGTGCCTCGCCGCCGTCGGGCGTGTCCCCGCTGCCGGGTGCCCCGCCGCCGGGTCCGGCATCCGAAGCGTCAGCCCCGGCAGCCCCCGGGCTGACAGTGGCCTGTCCCTGCAGCAGGATCCCGAGTTGCCCTTCAAACACAGGGTGCGCGCGCTTCTTGGAGAGTTCGATGATGGACGTGTAACCCTTGAACGCCCCGTTCCGGGTGATCACGTTGAGGCCGCGGATGTCCCCCGTGGGGAGCGCCCCGGTGACGTCCGCGTCACCGGGGAAGCGGAACGGCCGGTTCTTCTCCAGCGGGTGTTCGCTGCCGTCCACGGTCAGCAGCAGGAGTTCGCCGTCCACCACGGTGAGTACGCGGTCCATGCCGGGAAACGCTGAGAACTGGCCGGCCTTGGACACCTCGGCGATGCTCACCCGCCAGTCCCATGCGCCGTCCTGTGAGGAGGCAGCCTTCGGATGGCTGGCCAGTTCGCGGGTGACCCCGCCCTTGTTGCGCCACGGTTCGGCCCTGAGTTCTGCATAGCGGATGATCTCCATCCGCCCAGCCTAGCGGCCGGAACGTGGGCCCGGCGTAACGTCGGTGCAGACTTGGCAGGCTTGCTAACGTCAGGGGAGGAAGAGAATTGCAGGAGGAGCGGGATGTTCGTCAAGGTGTGTGGCCTGAGTACGCCGGAGTCGGTCCAGGCAGCAGCGGGTGCCGGTGCGGACGCCGTCGGATTCGTCCTGACCAAGAGCCCGCGCGAGGTCACACCGGCCAGGGCCCGGGAGCTCCTCGCCCACGTGCCGGCGGGCACCCCAGCGGTGGGCGTGTTCCGGCACGAGCCGGTGGCGGACGCCGTCGCCGTCGCCCGCGAGGCGGGCCTCGGGTGGATCCAGCTCCACGGGGACCGCACCCCGGAGGACGTGAAAGCAGCACACGACGCCGGCATGAAGGTGATCAGGGCCGTCACCATGGGTGCTTCCCCGGAAGCATTCGGCAGCTGGGGCGAGGAACTGCTGCTGATCGATGCGGCCGTGCCCGGCTCGGGCGAGGCCTGGGACTACTCGTCGGTGCAGGCCAAGGGTCTTGCCGGGCGGAACTGGCTGCTGGCCGGGGGACTTGACCCCGTGAACGTCGCCCGGGCCGCGAAGGAAGCCGGCGCGTGGGGAGTGGACGTCTCCTCCGGCGTCGAAAGTTCGCGGGGAGTCAAAGACCTGGCGAAGGTCCGGGCGTTCGTGCTGGCAGCAAAGGCCCCGGCCGCCTAGCCCCGGAATGATCAAGTTCCGGAACGATCTAGTCCCGGAATGAAGAGTGCCGGCTTCTTGTTGCCGCTGTCATGAAGCGCATCGGATTTCTTTCCTTCGGCCACTGGGGCAACGTCGAGGGGTCCCGGACCCGCACCGCCCGGGACGCCCTGCTGCAGGGCATTGAGCTGGCCGTGGCCGCCGAGGAGCTGGGCATCGACGGCGCATATTTCCGGGTGCATCACTTTGCCCGGCAGCAGGCCTCCCCGTTCCCGCTGCTGGCAGCCATCGCCGCCCGCACCAGCCGGATTGAAATGGGTACCGGCGTGATCGACATGCGGTACGAAAATCCGCTGTACATGGCGGAGGAGGCGTCCGCCACGGACCTGATCAGCGGCGGCAGGCTGCAGCTGGGCGTCAGCCGCGGTTCACCCGAACCGGCACGGGACGGCGCCGCAGTGTTCGGCCACGTTCCTGCCGAGGGCGAGAGCGCCGCGGACATGGCACGCCGGCACACCGCGGTGTTTCGCCACGCCATCACCGGCGCCGGAGTGGCCGACGGGGATCCCCGCTTCGGCGGCGGACCCGGCAAATTGCCGGTCCAGCCGAACTCGCCGGACCTGGCGCGCAGGATCTGGTGGGGCGCCGGATCCCGCGCCACTGCCGTCTGGACCGCGGAACAGGGCATGAACCTGATGAGTTCCACGCTGCTGACCGAAGACACCGGCGTGCCGTTCGACGAGCTTCAGGCCGAGCAGATCAGCATGTTCCGCAGCGCCTGGGCCGGTGCCGGCCATGAGCACACGCCACGGGTATCGGTCAGCAGGAGCGTGCTGCCGATCGTTGACGAGGAGGACCGCCGGTACTTCGGGCTCAGCGCCCTTCGGGAAAAGCGGGACCAGGTGGGGATCATCGACGGGCTGGTGGCGCGATTCGGCAAAAGCTACGTGGGCGAGCCCGAGGCCATCGCGGAAGAGCTTGCGGCGGACGCCGCCGTGCAGGCTGCCGACACCGTCCTCCTCACCGTCCCGAACCAGCTGGGCGTGGACTTCAACGCCAAGCTGCTCGGCACCATTGCCCGGCACGTGGCCCCTGCCATTGGGTGGCAGCCGAAGTGGCCCGTGGCCGGGGCCGTGCCTGGGGCTGGGACTGCGGCTGCCGCTGTGCCTGCAGCGCCCGGTGCGGAGGCTAGCCGTGGCTAATGGTCTTCGCTAGCATTCAGCTGGGGACCACCCCGAAGAACCGGCGGGCCAGGCCCGCCACCCGAGTCGAAGGAGACCCGTCGTGACTCTGCCCCAAGGTATTACTCCCGGCATCTGGACCCTTGATATGTCCCACAGCGAAATCGGGTTCACCGTCCGCCATGCCGGCATCAGCAAAGTCCGCGGCCGCTTCACCGACGCTTCCGCGGAGGCGCACGTGGGCGCGTCCCTGTCGGCGTCCAGCCTGCACGCCACCGTGAAGACTGCGAGCTTCGACTCGGGCGACGCCAACCGCGACGCCCACGTCCGCGGGGCGGACTTTTTCGACGTGGAGCAGTTCCCGGAGATGACTTTCCGGGCGACGGGCATCGAAGGTGACGGCGAGGACTACACCGTCACCGGCGACCTCACCATCCGCGGCGTCACCAAGCCCGTGGAGCTCGAAGTGGAGTTCACCGGGGTGGCGGTCGATCCGTTCGGCGCCACCCGGGCAGGTTTCAGCGCAGAGGCCGAAATTAGCCGCAAGGAGTTTGGGCTGACGTGGAATGCGGTCCTCGAAGCCGGCGGCGTGCTGGTCAGCGACAAGGTCAAGATCAACGTCGACGCAGCGCTGGTCAAGCAGGCCTAGCCGCAGGCCTCAGGTCCACGGCAGGCGGAGGAGCACGGAAAACAGGCTGGTGTAGTCGTAGCTCGTGGAGCTGTTGGACATGAGCACGATTGCCCTGCCCTGCTCCGGGTAGAGGCGCATGATGTTCCAAAACCCCAGCCCGGTGCCGAGATGCTCCACGTAGGACCCGGATGGCTCCCTGGAGTACTCCTTGGAGTGCTTCCGGAACCAGCCCGCGGAGTGGTCGAACTGCCTTCCTTTGACGTGGATGTCGCGCATGGCCCGCGCCGTGGACTCCTGGAGGATGCGGTGCCCCTGTGGTTCAGCGCCGCTCGCGGGAGTTCCGGCGGCAGCGTCGGCGGCTCCTTCGGGTCGCGCTGTTTCCGGCGGAACAGCCAGCCCATCGTTGAGATGCAAGCGGGCGAAGGCTGCCGCGTCCAGCACGCTTCCTACCAGGCCGCCGTAGCCCGAGCCGTCAACCAGGAACGGGTTGAGTGAGGAATATCCGCCGTGCCTTGCCCCCAGGGTCCCTGGTGGAAGGATTGCCGCGAGTGCCGGAGCGAGCGGGCGGGGGAGGCGGACATAGCCGGTGGCCGCGGATCGACCCGGCAGGTAGGCGAAGCCGGTTGAAGCCATTCCCAGCGGAGCGAGGATCTCGCGCTGGACGTAGCTGGGAAACGGCTCACCGGAAGCCTGGCTGATGATCTGGGCCGCCAGGAGGTAGCCGACGTTCGAGTAATGACTGGTGCCTCCAACGGGGTGGCGGAACGCGCGGCGCCGGGCCATCAGTTTCCGCAGCATCTGCTCCTGGTCCGGCGCCGGTGCATCCGCCGGGTGGATCCAGGTCACGGGCAGCGGATTGCCCAGCCCCGCGGAGTGGCTGAGCAGCTGCCACACGGTTGCTGGGCCGGGCCGGGGGCGCGCAGCCAGGGCAGGTATGCGTGCACGGGCGCATGCAGGTCCAGGAGCCCCCGGTCGGAGAGCCGCAGGGCGGCGGTGGCTGTCACCGGCTTCGTCATGGAAAACCAGGGATAAACCGTATCCGCCGTCGCGGGGGCATGGCCGTCAAGGTCCGCGAAACCTGTCGCGCCGGTGTGGAGCACCCCGTCCCGCGACACCACAGCGAGGGACATTCCCGGAACGCGGGCCCTCCGGGCTGTGTCCGCCAGCGCGGCGCGGACCGCTGTCAGATCCATTTGTTGTGCTTGAACGCGGCGTAGAGTGCCACGCCCATGGCCGCCATCAGGCCCAGCGCCATCGGGTAGCCGAAGATCCAGTCGAGCTCGGGCATGGTGCGGAAGTTCATCCCGTAGATGGTGCCCACCAGTGTGGGGGCGAACAGAATGGCGGCCCAGGAGGAGATCCGCTTGACCTGCTCGCTCTGCGCGAAGCTGGATTCGGTGAGGCGCCGCATTTCGTCGTTCTGCCGCTGGGCCACCAGCGCGGCGTTGACGGTGAGCGCGTTCTGCAGCAGTGCCCGGAAGGAGGCGGTCCGTTCGCCCAGCCGGAGGACGTGGTCCAGGACGTCACGGAGGTGGTCCTGCAGCTCGGGGCCGGGCCGATGCTCGGCCGTTCCGGTGAGCAGGGCCTGCAGGATTCCCGCGAGGGGGCTGGTTCCGCGCTGGAACATGATGACCTGGCGGGAGAGCTCATAAATCCGGCGCGAGACGTCCGGGTCGCCGCTGAAGAGGTCGTCCTCGATTTCGTCGATGTCGTTTTCCAGGCCGGCAGCCACCGGTTCGTATTCATCCACCACCTGGTCCAGGATGGCGTACAGCACGGCGTCCGGGCCCAGCGCCAGGAATTCGGGCTCTCCTTCCATGCGCCGGCGGACGCGGGCCAGGTCCGGTGACTCCGCGTGGCGGACGGTGACCACAAAATCCGTGCCCACAAAAACGTGGATCTCGCCGAACTCGACCTTTTCGACGTCGTCGAGATAGCGCGCCGGGCGCAACACCAGGAACAGGGTCTCGCCGTAGTGCTCAAGTTTCGCCCGCTGGTGCCCGGTCAGGGCGTCCTCCACCGCCAGGTGGCTGAGGTCGAACTCGTCGGCAACGGAACGCAGTTCCGGTGCGTCCGGCCGGTAGAGGCCGATCCAGGCCATCCCCTCACGCTGCCGCAGCAGGAAGTACGTCTCCTCAAGCCCCTCCGGGTCGGTGGTCCGGCGGCCATGTACGTAGACGGCGTTATCAATAATGGTCACGCTGCGCCTCCTTCTGCGGACCGCCCCTTGGCTGTGACGTTAGCCCTTCGCCGGGACGCTGCCAACAGTATGCGCCCGCGCCGCTGCGTAGCCGGGAAAGGGCGGCGTAAGGATTTCGTAAAGACCGGGTTCTGCCGGAATCACGCGGTGCTACGCTCCGTGATGCGTCGGACTACGGCCACGGTTGTGGTCGCGGTGCCTGACGCCCTTCGTAAGCCCTTCGCCTGCCCGCCGATGAGAGGACATCCAATGGCGGTACCGCTGAAGGGGCCGGCAAAGGTGCCCGCGGACCTCCGGCCCCGGGACGGCCGCATCAGGCGCCTGCTCCTGCATCCGGTCAGGTCGGTGCCGGTGGCGTTCCTCGCCGTCATAATGGTCGGGGCCGGGCTGCTCCTGCTTCCCGCCTCGCATTACCCCACCGACTCCGACGTCGGGATGCCGGCCCTGTTCACTTCGGTCTCGGCCGTCTGCGTGACCGGCCTGATCACCGTGGACACCGCGACGTTCTGGACACCCTTCGGCCAGGCCGTGATCCTCGGGCTGATCCAGGTGGGCGGCTTCGGCATCATGACGCTGGCAACGCTGCTCGCGCTGCTGGTGCGCAAGAACCTCGGCCTCCGCGGGCAGCTTGTAGCGCAGTCCGAAACCCACACGCTGAATTTTGGTGATGTGCGCTCCGTGCTGGTGCGGGTGGCTAAGATCATGGCCACGCTGGAGGGCTGCACGGCAGCGGTCCTGACGCTCCGGTTCTGGATCGGGTACGACGCCAACCCGGCCACGGCACTCTGGCACGGCATCTTCCATGCTGTATCGGCCTTCAACAACGCCGGGTTCTCCCTCTACAGCGACAACCTCATCGGGCTGGCCGAAGATCCCTGGATCATCGTTCCCCTCTGCGCAGCCGTGGTGGCTGGCGGGCTGGGGTTTCCCGTGATCATCGCCCTGATGCGGGACGGGTTCCGGATCAGGGAATGGACAGTTCACGTCCGGTTGACGGTCTACGGCACGCTGCTGCTTCTGGCGGCAGGCTTCGTGTTTTTCGCGGCCTTCGAATGGAACAGGCCCGAAACCCTGGGGCCGCTCTCCACAGGCGGGAAGTTCCTCGGCGCGCTGGCCGGCAGTGTGTTTCCCCGGACCGCCGGTTTCAACAGCATCGACTACGGGGCAGCCACACCGGAGACCCTGATGGTCACCAACATCCTGATGTTCATCGGCGGCGGCAGTGCGGGGACGGCGGGCGGCATCAAGATCACCACCTTCCTCATCCTGGGATTCGCCATCTGGAACGAGGTCCGCGGACGCGAGCAGGTCACCATCGCCCACCGCTCCATCAGCTCCTCGGCGCAGCGCCAGGCGCTCTCCGTTGCCTTGCTTGGCGTCGCCGCCGTCATTGCGGGAACGCTGCTGCTGCTGATGTTCACTGATTACAGCCTCGAGAAGGTGCTCTTCGAATCCATCTCCGCCTTCGCCACGGTGGGGGTGAGCACCGGCATCACCTATCACATGCCGGCCAGCGCGCAGTGGGTGCTGATGGCACTCATGTTCGTGGGCCGCATCGGCACCATCACGGTGGCTTCTGCCCTGGCCCTGTCCGCGCATCCGCGGCTCTACCATTTGCCGGAGGAGCGGCCGATCATCGGCTGATGCGGCGGGCCGGGAATTCAGGGCCGGGTCAGGGCAATCCCGGACACCCGATCGGGCGCGCGCGGGGGAGAATGGCCCTATGAAGACATTGCTCAACATCATTTGGCTGGTATGCGGCGGACTCTGGCTGGCGCTGGCGTACTTCTTCGCGGGCATCATCTGCTGCCTGCTCATCGTGACCATTCCGTGGGGCATCGCCTCCTTCCGGATTGCCTCCTACACGCTGTGGCCCTTCGGCCGGATGGTGGTGGACAAGCCGGGCGGCAACGGCGTGTTCTCGCTCCTGGGCAATGTGATCTGGCTGGTGGTCGCCGGCATCTGGATCGCGATCGGGCATGTGGTGACGGCGTTCGCCATGGCCATCACCATCATCGGAATTCCGCTGGCCATCGCGAACCTGAAGCTCATTCCCGTCTCGCTGATGCCCCTCGGCAAGCAGATTGTGCCCACCGACCGGCCGTTCGTCACCAGCTACCGCTAAGGCCGGCGGCCGCCTACGGGCGCGCGGTCAGGCACGGCGGAACGCGCCGTCGTCGAGAAGTGCGACGGCGGTGCTCCCGTTGAGTTCCGCAGCGATCGCCACGTCCTCCTGGTAACCGCCGAAAACGAGCTCCCGCCCGCTGGAGCATTCCAGCAGCGCGTCGCCCAGCACGGGTTCCGCAGCGGTGAACGCGTCCATGGCCCACCGGGCTTCGGGCGAGAATCCGGCGCGGCGGTGCCCGGGGAGTGCCGCCAGGAAAGCACCCGCACCCAACTGGTCCTCGAGCGCGGGGCGGAGTCCGCCGTCGGGCCATTTTTCACCCGCGGCGATAACAGCGATCACCGCGGCCGGCGGCAGATTCCGGGCGGCCCAGTCGGCGGTGGCCCGGGCATTCCGGAGGCACACTGCGGCGACGCGCGGCACCGCGCCGGCCAGGGAGTGGGCAAGCGCCGATCCGTTGGGCGAGGGCAGCACCACCCGGTCCAGCGTTGACGCGGTGCGCAGGCTGGCAGGGGAGAGGCTTACCCCGTTGCCGCCGCGCCGGCCGGCGAGCACCGCTTGCTGTCCGGCCGCGAAGCCTGCCGCCGTGCCGTCCTTCCAGCGGTAGGGAAACACTTCAGCGCCGCGCTCCACGGCGACGCTCACGCACGTGGTGAAACACAGGACATCCACCACCACGGCCAGTTCGGCTCCGGGCGCCACGGCCATGGCGCCGTCGAGCCCCCACTCGAAGCGGACCGTAAACGGCAGCTGCCGGTGTGCGGCCTGGACCTCGCTCATGCGGGACCGGATTCGGGGTTGAGCTCGCCGGTAAGGTTGCGCCGCGCGGAGTCCAGCCAGAGCTCACGGCCGCGGTCCGTGTTGAACAGCGGGTCCAGCTCCAGCAAATGACGCACGACGGCGGCGCGGCCGGCGGCGAAGTCGGCGTCGCCGATGTGCGCGAAGTCTTCCCGGACGGCGCTGAGGTAGCGGCCGTAGGCCTTTGGTTCGCCGCCGAGAACCGACAGGTCCGCGTCGCAGAGGAGGGCGCCATCGTCGTCCCCTGTCTCGGGACGGTGGTCGGCAGTGAGCCGGACCAGCCGGCCTACTTCATAGGATTCGTCCTCGGACAGCCCGGCGTACAGGAGCCTGTCCTCTGCCAGCCTCGCCGATTCCTCCTCGTCCTGGCCAGCGATCCCGCGGTAGACGGCGTCGTGGAACCAGGCGGCGAGGACCACGGTGCGCGGAGGGTCTGCCGGCTCGGTGAGCAGGTCCAGGGCTTCGAGGACCGCCAGGAGGTGGGTGCGGCCATGGTACTTCCGGTGCTCCTCGCCCCAGCGGTCCAGGAGGTCCAGGAAGAGGGCGTCGTGGCCCGGCAGCACGGCGTTCCAGCGGTTCAAGAGGGGCAGCTTGAGGGCTTTGCCGCGCTCGCGGGCGGGAATGCGGAGACCGCACGCGATCAGCTTGCGGACCAGGACCCGCGCCTCCACGGGGATGGCGCCGGCCTCCACGAGTGCCCCGTACCGGGCCTCGGAGACGTCGTAATGGTCGCCGTCGAACGCGCGTTCCGGAATGCCGGCGGCCTCGGCGAAACGGTGCAGTTCGTCGAGGGACGTGTCCGAGATCAGGTGCGAAAAGTGGGTTCCGTGGGCAGGCCAGAGCGGCGGATCCAGGTAAACGGCCATGGGGGAAATTCTAGTGCCGCGGGCCGACGCCTACTTCAGTGCGGTGAGATTGTCCTTTTCCAGGACTAGGTCCTTCGAGTCGGGCACACGGCGGTTCCGGCTGTGCCGTTGTTCTATGGAGCGTCCCCAGGCTGTTCCGATCAGGATGAAGCCGATGCCGGCGAGTCCCGCGATGCCGATGGCATCGTGCGCGAAGGTAATGCCGATGATGGCGGCCCAGACGGGTTCGGTGCCGAGGAGAAGGCTGACCCGGGATGGGGACGTGCGCCTGACCGCCCAAAGCTGGACGAAGAAAGCAAACACAGTGCAGACCAAGACCAGGTAGAGGAATAAAGTTCCTTGCCCGGGATCCAACCGCGTGAGGTATTGGGGAATGGATTCTCCGTAGGCCGCGGTTCCGGCAGTGAAGAGTAGGGCGCACGTTCGAAGCTGGACGGTTGTCAGGTGCAAGGAGTCCAGAGCCTGTCCGCTCGTGAGCTTGTGCATGGTGACGACGTGGATGGCGCGGACGGCGGCAGCGCCCAGCACGAGCAGGTCCCCGGGCCCTGGCGGGTCAAATGAGCCGTTTCCGGCCAGCAGGATCACGCCGGCGATGGCAAGCACGGCTGCGACGAAGAACTGTGCTGGCAGCCGGCGGCGGCACACGATGGACTCCACGAGCGGGGTGAGAACTATCGTCAGGCTGATGATGAGCCCCGCGTTGGTCGCAGAAGTGTGGGCGATCCCGAACGTTTCGAGCGCGAAGACTGCCCCGAGCAGGATCCCGATGGGAATGCCGACGGCTAGCTCGGCAGACGTGATGCGCTTGCGTCGCACTCCAATAATTGCTGCCATCAGCGCGGCGGCGAGCAACATCCGCACGGCCAGCAGGGCGATCACGGTCTCAACAGCCACGAGTTCCTTGGCAACGAGATACGTCGATCCCCAGGACATGGCTACCAGGAGCAGCAGTAAGTCGACGCGGAAGCGCATTAGTAGAGGAGGCATCTGTTCATCGTGCCCCGCCAGACCAGTTAGTACTAGATGTTGATTTTGGCTGTAATGCATTAGTTTTGGCTAATGGAACTAGGTCAGCTTCGCGCTCTGAGGGAGTTAGGGGACCGTGGCAGTATCGCCGCTGCGGCAGCAGCCCTTCACGTCAGCCCTTCGTCAGTGTCACAGCAGCTCAGCGCCCTACAACGCCGCTTCCCGGCACCGTTGACGTACAAGGACGGGAGGCGGACGGCCCTGACAGACGCAGGGCAGGCGTTGGCTGCCGCGGCAGTAGAAGTGGAGATCGCATTTGAACGTGCAGAGCACGCAGTCGCGACGTTTCAAAGTGAACCGCAGGGAGCCGTGTCCGTCGTCGCTTTTCACAGTGCGGCGCTGGCCTTCTTTGGGCCGCTCCTGGACACCCTTAGTTCGCCGGGCCAGCCCCGAATCATCTTGGGCGACTTCGATGTGGCCCAGGAGGAATTTGCCGGCCTCACGCAGGAACACGACCTGGTGATAGCCCACCGGCTCGCAGGAAGCCCTGCGTGGCCCGCATCAGTACGTTTTGAACACCTGTTGTTCGAACCTTTGGACCTCGTTCTTCGCAAGGACCACAGGCTGGCGGGCCACGAAGTGATCGGCCCGGACGACCTCGTTGCAGCGTCATGGGTGGCCGTCCACCAGGGCTTCCCGCTCGAGAGCGCCATCCACCACATCGCGGCAATCGGAGGAGCAGAAGCGGATATTCGCCACCGCATCAACGATTTCTCCGTCGCCGCAGCCGTGGTGGCCGCCAGTGACTGCATCGCACTGATGCCCCGGTACACCACCGACATCAGCCGATACCCGGAACTAGTCCTCCGGCCGCTGTCCCATGCCGCGCCCGTCCGGCATATCGATAGTCTGGCCCGTCCCGAAACCCTCGAAAGGGCGAACGTCAAGGCTGTACTGGCGCAGCTGAAAACGGTCATCAATGGCCTGTCCCGGCGCCATCCCGCGTAAGGGGCTGACCTGTCCCCATACAAAGTTCACCATCGAGAATCGGTTCGATCAATAATGTCGGACCCCCGCGGCAGAGTTATCCCATGGAGGTCTTGGGGGAACTCGCAGTAGCAGGAGGGGCGCTGCGGTGGGTCAAATTGCCTGCCGCCGCCGTTTCTGCTGCCGTCGTTCACCCCATTTCGGGCCGCGGTCTGCGGAGTGTGCCGGGCGCACCACGGCGCCCGGAGGCGCTAGCGTCCGACGTCGGCAGCATCGGTGACTTGGCCCGGAGCCTTGAGCTGTTCAAGCGTGCCGGTTCGAAGGCGGTCGAGGACGCCAGGGTGATGGGCTTCCGGGAAGCGGCTGACTTTGCCGCCGGGCTCGAGGAGTTCTCCCGGAATATGGAATACATGCAGGTCGTTGCGGCCGGGGCCGTGGACCGGGCCCGGAGCGAGGCCAGTGCTGCCGCGCGGGCTGGCTCGGGGTCCGGTGCGGCGGTTACCTGGGCCACGGGCTGGGGCGAAGCGACCGCCGTGCACGGTCCCATCGGCTGGGCCACCAGCGAAGCGGACACCAGCCAAACCGGCACCAGCCAGGCTGCCAAAACGGCAGCGAGTACCGAGGCTCTGGTCCCCGGCGAGCCGGACCCGGCGGATGACGGCTGCCGGAACACCACCGAGTTCCTCCGTTTGAGGCTGCGGATCGGTGCCGGCGAAGCCCGCCGCCGGCTCGAACTGGCCGAGGCGGTACTGCCGCGGACCGGGATCACCGGGCACCCCCAACCACCGGAACGGCCCGAACTCGCCGCCGCCTTCGCAGCCGGGACCGTCGCGTCGCGGTCCGCGACCATCATCACCCTCGCCCTGGACCGGGCCGGCCACCACGCGGATGCGGAAGTTACCGGCCGGATGGAACACGCCCTGACCCGGGCCGCGGTGGAGCACGACACCGACTTCGTCGCCCGGGTCGCCCGGCAGTGGACGGAGGCGATCGACCAGGACGGGTCCGAACCCACCGACACCGAGCTCCGGCACCGCCAGGGTGTGTTCATCAAACAGCCCCGCCGCGGACTGCAGCGGATGGAAATCCTCGCCACCACGGAGCAATCCGAGCACCTGCTGACGGCGATGAACACCGCCACCAACCCCCGCACCCGCACCGGTTCAGCTGACAGTAGCGACGGTGAAGGGACAGGCAGCCCCGGTGACACGGAGGACCTGGACCAGCGGACCCGGCCGCAGCAACTCCTGGATGGCCTCGTCGGCGCGGTCAAAGCAGGACTGACCACCGGCACACTCCCGGCCGCGGGCGGGCTCCGGCCCCAGGTCATGGTCACCATCGACTACCGCGACCTCCTGGCCCGGCTGGAGAACTTCGAACACGGCACCGAGACGTCTGGCACCGGCCAAGGCACCGCCACCACCGGCATCCCCGGCACTCGCTTCCCGGGCACGGGCTCCTTCACGTTCACCGGCCCCGTCGCGCCCGCCACCGTCCGCAAAATCGCCTGCGACGCCGACATCATCCCCGTCCTCCTCGGCGGCCAGGGGCGCATCCTCGACATCGGACGGACCACCAGGGTCTTGCCGCCGCACATCCGCAAAGCCCTCACCGCCCGCGACCAAGGCTGCGCGTTCCCGGGCTGCACCATCCCGGCACCCTGGTGCGAGGCCCACCACATCACCTACTGGTCACGCGGCGGAACCACCAGCACAGAGAACGGCACGCTCTTGTGCGGCCATCACCACCATCTGATCCACAAAGAGCAGTGGCAGATCCACGTCAAAACCGGAATACCCTGGTTCATCCCGCCACCCCACATCGACCCACGCCAGGTCCCGCGACGAAACAACTACTTCAGATGCTGAGAGGTGGATGCCCTGACTAGGGGCGTCGAAGGTGGTCGACGCCCGTGGCGGAGAACGTGCCTGTCCATGCCGCACTCCGGGCTATCCGACCTACTCCGGGGCGGGCGGGATGTTCTGGTTGCCGCGGAACACATTGTCCGGATCGAATTCCCGTTTGACCCGGGACATCCTGGTGAAGTTCTCATCCCCGAATGCTGCGCGGACCCGGGCCTGACCTTCGTCGCCGATGAAGTTCAACCACACCCCGCCGGTGGCATGGGGCGCGATATCGTGGCGGAAATCCTTCACCCACGACCTGGCCTCGTCACCCTCCTGCGGTGTCTCGCCAAGGCCGAACGGGTGGCTCACCCAGCTCGCATTGCGGTTTAGCAGGGGCGTGGCGGCCGCGGCAGGTCCGCCCACTGCGCCTCCCCAGTGTGCGATCAGCTGCTGGGAGTGCTGGCCGGGCAGCTTGCGCGCCGAATCAATGATGATGTCCAGGGCGTCGTCGGAAAGTTCGTTGTGGTAGTCGGCGCTCCAGTAGTTGTACAGGCCGGGAGGGTCATCCAGCGAGCACTGGAAGTCGGCGTAGTTGGTATCCTCCACCAGATCCACCGCAGGGTTCAGCGCGCGGTACGGCTTGGCCCGCTCGGCGCCTTCACCGGCGTCGCCGGCATAGATGTACACCACGCCAAGGGCCATCTTTCCCACCATCTCCGGCGGCATGAACGGCTCGGGCGGGGCGGTGAAATAGAGCAGGGTAGCGCATTCCTCGTTGGGGGCGGCGAGGGCAAGCTCCCGATATCCGCGGCTGACTTCGGTGGCGGCCTCCCCGGGCCAGATCATCAGGCCGGCGTGTACTTTCGGCCCCAGCTCATGCAGTCCGAAGGTGAAGGATGTGGCCACGCCGAAGTTTCCGCCTCCGCCGTGCAGGGCCCAGAACAGGTCGGGGTTCTCGCTGGCGCTGGCGGTCACCAGTTCGCCGGCGGCGGTGACCAGGTCCACCGAGATCAGATGGTCGCAGGCGAATCCGAAGGCCCGTTCCAGCCAGCCGGAGCCGCCGCCCAGCGTGAAGCCGGCCAGTCCTGTGGTGGAGACGCGGCCTCCGGTCAGGGCGAGGCCGTATTCCTGGGTAGCACGGTCAAACTCCCCGCAGGTGAGGCCGGCGCCGGCCGTGATGGTGCGGTTCTCCGGATCCACACTGACCGATTTCATGGGACGCACGTCCACCACCAGGCCGCCGTCGTTCATGGACATTCCGGCCACGGAGTGCCCGCCGGCACGGACAGCCGCGGCCAGTTCGTTGTCGCGGGCATGCTTCAATGCCTCGGCCACCTCGCCGGGGGTGCTGCATTGCGCAATGACGGCCGGGCGACGGTCGATCATCGCGTTGAAAAGTTTCCGGGATTCGTCATAGTCCGGACTGTCAGGCCTGATCCATTTCATGGCAACGCTCCTCGGCGCTGGCGGCTCCGCCCCCACCGGAAATCGTACTGCCGCAGCTGGCGGCGGGGCTATGGTTCACGCCAGCCGATGCCCGCGGTGCGGATCGTCGGTTCCGGAACGAGTCCGCATGGTTCAGTACTTGCGGACAAATTGACCCCGTTGATCCGCAAATGAGGTTATTCTGAAGAAATGCCAACCATTCGAATTGCCGAAGCAGCCAGGTTCCTGGGTGTCAGTGACGACACCGTCCGCCGCTGGACCGAGAACGGAAGCCTCACGCCCGTGAAGGACGAAACCGGCCGCCTTGCTGTTGACGGGTTCGAGCTTGCCACCCTGGCCCGCGACCAGGCCCAGCTTCCGGAGGATCCCACCAGGGTGGGCAGTTCGGCCCGCAACCGGTTCGTCGGCCTGGTCACCGGAATCACTGCGGACAAGGTTATGGCCCAGGTCGAACTGCAGTGCGGGCCGTTCCGGGTGGTGTCGCTGATGAGCAGCGAAGCCGTGCGGGAGCTGGGTCTGGAGCTCGGGTCCATTGCCACGGCTGTCGTCAAGGCCACCACGGTGATCATTGAAACGCCACAGGGAAAGAGCATTGTGTGAAGTCCTGGAATCCGCGCACCACCGCGCTGCTGGCGGCCACCGCGCTTACCTTCGGGCTGGCTGCCTGCGCTCCGTCAGCGTCAACGTCGACCGGCACCGCGGGTGCCGGATCCTCGGAGACGGCCGGGCAACTCTCCGGGACCCTTACCGTTTTCGCCGCGGCCTCGCTCAAGGCCACCTTCACCAAGCTCGCCAGCGACTTTGAAGCAAAGAACCCCGGCACCAAGGTGACGCTCAGCTTCGCCGGCTCCTCGGACCTGGCCACGCAGATCTCCCAGGGCGCGCCCGCTGACGTCTTTGCCTCGGCGGACACCAAAAACATGGGCAAGCTTGCCGACGCCGGACTCCTCGAAGGGGCGGCGGCGAACTTCGCCACGAACACCCTGCAGATCGCCGTCCCGCCCTCCAACCCGGCGTCGATCGCGGCCTTCGCCGACCTCGCCAAGCCGGGAGTCAAGGTGGTTGTCTGCGCCAGCCAGGTCCCGTGCGGGGCAGCATCGGACGCCGTGGAAAAGGCCGCCGGTGTCACTCTGTCGCCGGTCAGCGAGGAATCGTCAGTCACGGATGTGCTGGGCAAAGTGACCTCCGGTGAAGCCGACGCCGGCCTGGTGTACATCACGGACGTCAAGGGCACCGGGGACAAGGTGAAGGGAATCCCGTTCGCGGAAGCCGGCAAGGCCGTCAACACGTATCCCATCGCCACAGTAGGCTCGAGCAGGAACAAGGAACTCGCCGCCGCCTTCATCGCCCAGGTGACCGGTGCCGAAGGCAGGAAGACCCTCGCCGACGCCGGTTTCGGGGCACCGTAAGGAGACCATGAATCGGGGACGGGGAAGCGGGTACCACGGAGTCCCGCGCTGGGTCTACGCCATCGCCGCGGCGGGCGCAGTGTTCGTGCTCCTTCCGCTGGCGGCCATGGCCGCCCGCGTCAACTGGCCGCAGTTCATCCCGCTGGTCACGTCCGAATCGTCTCTGACGGCGCTCGGTCTCAGCCTGCGGACCTCGGCGGCGAGCACCGCGCTGTGCATTGTTTTTGGCGTGCCGCTGGCCCTCGTCCTGGCGCGTTCGAGCTTCCCGGGCCAGCGCCTGTTGCGTGCCTTTGTGCTGCTGCCGCTGGTGCTGCCGCCGGTGGTGGGCGGCATCGCCCTCCTGTACACCTTCGGTCGACAAGGATTGCTGGGCCGGAGCCTTGAGGCCGCCGGGATCCAGATTGCGTTTTCGACGACGGCGGTGGTGCTCGCGCAGACCTTCGTGGCACTGCCGTTCCTCGTGGTCAGCCTGGAGGGTGCGCTGCGCACCGCCGGCGGCCGGTACGAGGCGGTGGCCGCCACCCTCGGTGCCCCGCCCACCACCGTTCTGCGACGCGTCACCGTGCCGCTGGTGCTGCCCGGCCTGGCCTCCGGGGCCGTGCTGTCCTTCGCGCGGAGCCTGGGCGAATTCGGCGCGACGCTCACTTTCGCCGGGAGCCTGCAAGGGGTGACCCGGACCCTGCCGCTGGAAATCTACCTGCAGCGTGAAACGGACGCCGACGCCGCCGTCGCGCTTTCACTGGTCCTGGTGGCCGTGGCCGTGACGGTGGTGGGACTGACGTATCGCCGCCCGGGACGGACGGACCAGCGCAGTGCCGAGACGGGCGGCGCAGCCGGCGGACGATTGGACGGTGCCCGGTGAGCTTTCGCATGCAGGCAACCGTGGGCGCCCGCGGTTTCGACGTCGGCCTGAGCCTCGCGCCGGGCGAAACGGTTGCGGTCCTTGGCCCCAACGGGGCCGGCAAATCCACCCTCCTCAGCGTCATTGCCGGACTGCTGCGGCCCGATTCCGGCCGTGCCGTCATCGATGGAAAAGTGCTGTTCGACCTCGACGGCGGAGCCAGCGTTTGGACCGCGCCGCACCACCGCCGCACGGCACTCCTCGCGCAGGAGCCGCTGCTGTTCCCGCACCTCACCGCCTTGGAAAACGTGGCCTTCGGGCCCCGCAGCGCCGGAACGGCCAGGAAAGCGGCCCGGGAGTCGGCCCGTGAGTGGCTGGCTGCGGTGGATGCCGGGGACCTCGAGGCCCGGCGGCCAGCGGAACTCTCCGGCGGCCAGGCCCAGCGCGTGGCGGTGGCCAGGGCCCTTGCGGCCAACCCGGAGGTGCTGCTGCTGGACGAGCCCATGGCGGCACTGGACATCCACGCGGCGCCGCTGCTCCGGAGGCTCCTGAAGAAGGTCCTGGCCGGGCGTCGCGCCATCATCATCACCCACGACGTCCTGGACGCCCTGATGCTTGCCGACCGGGTGGTCATCCTCGAAGGGGGCAGAATTGCCGAGGAAGGGCCCACCCGGCAGGTCCTGCAGCGGCCCCGGAGCCGGTTTGCCGCCGGGCTGGCGGGGCTGAACCTCATTCCCGGAACCATCACCGCCACCGGCATCCGGACAGCAGGGGGTCTTGAGGTGGCCGGCCACCAGGACGAGGACCTCTTTCCGGTGGGATCCGGCACGCCAAACACGGGCGGGCAGCCCGGCGTTGCCGCGTTCCCGCCGTCGGCCGTCTCCGTGTTCCTGAGCGAAGCGCACGGCAGCCCCCGGAACTCATTCCCCGTCACAGTCACGGACCTGGAACAGCACGGCGACCAGATCCGGGTCCGGGCCGGCGGGATGTCCGCCGACATCACACCGGCCGCCTCTGCGGACCTGGGGCTTGCGCCGGGCATGACTGTCTACTTCGTGATCAAGGCGGCCGCAGTGGCCGTCTACCCGGCCTAACGTCAGCCTTGCTTGGTCAGCCTGCTTGGTCAGCCCTGCGTGGTTAGCCCTGCGCGGCCGGCTGTTCCTTGGCTTCGCGCCGCACGGGGTGCTGGCTGGTGATGGATACGCGGTTGAAGGCGTTCATCGTAATCACCAGCCAACTCACGGCCGAGTACTCGGCCGCGTTGAGGTGCTGCCGGGCGTAGGCGTCCTCCCGTTCGCGGGTGTGGGCGTCCGGAAGGGTGGTGATGGACTCCGCCAGCGCCAGGGCCGCGCGCTCCTGCTCCGTAAACAGTGCGGTGTCCCGCCAGGCGGCCAGCACCGCGAGCCGCTGGGTGGTTTCACCCTTTTTGAGGGCATCGGCAACGTGCATGTTCAGGCAGTAGGCGCAGCCGTTGATCTGCGAGATGCGGACGTTGAGCAGTTCGGTCAGGGCCCTGCTGATGCCGGCTTCATCGGCGGCTTCGCGAGCTTTCAGGCCGAGCCCGTTCAGCGCCCGCCAGACGGCCGGGCTCTCCTTGTCGATGAAGATGTGCTGGGTGGTGGGGGTGCCGGCGTCCTGGGTGTGCTCCATGGCTTCCACAATACCCACCGCCGTATGACTGCTTTTGTCATCTTCGTGACATGCCGGCAAATGCATTGTAGTGTCGTCACCGGACCGTCTGCCCGCCTCGCGGCGGGCGGCGGTCCACCAGAGAAGTCTCTGTGGGGAAGGTGCACTGCGATGCGCCGGCCACACCAGCCGGAGGGCGGTTCCTTGGGGGAGCCGCCCTCCTGCGTGTCCGGGCCGGCGTGTTGCGTGAGGGCTAACGTTTCCGCGGCCGGAGTCCTACCATATGAAAATGCGTTGCCGCCTGAAGGCCCGGATTCTCCGCGCTTTGCGGGTCATGGCTGCCGCTCTGCTTCTCCTCTCGCTGACGGCGCTCCCGGCGTCGGGTACGCCGGACCCGGGCGCCGCCGGACCTTCGCGCGGCGGGACGGACATCGCCGGCGGCGAGACGGTTTCCATCGCCGAGGCCCCCTTCGCGGTGCAGATCGCCTACGACACCGCCGGCACCAGGGTGGCCTGCACGGGCAGCCAGATTTCAGCCAGCTGGGTGATCACTGCCAGGCACTGCGACTCTGCCAGCCTTCACTCCGTCCGCCTGGACACTCCCTCCCTCGGTGCCGGGGGCGTAGTCCGGACCATTGCTGCCCGCTACCCGTCGCCAGTGGGTGACGTGCTGCTGCTCAAGCTCTCCACCCCGCACCCCGGAACCTATGCCGGCCTGTCCCGAACGTTCCCGGCGGCAGGATCGGACGCGCGCGTGTTCGGCTGGGGTGACGAGGCGGAGGGGGCCGGGGCCATGTCCCCGCAGGTCAAGGCTGCCGGCGTGAAGGTGTCAGGACGGGGCTCGGACGCTTTTGGCGGTTTGTCCGTGCGGACGCAATCGCAGACAGGGCACCCGCTGGCGGGGGACTCCGGCGGCCCCCTCATCGTCGGAGGAAAGCTGGTGGGTGTGTTGTCGACGTCGAGCGTCCTGCCGAGGGGGGCTCCCTCCAGTTTCACTGGCTTCTACAACGACCACGCTGCCGTCTCCCGCCATCTGGGCTGGATCACGTTGGTCACTGGCGTCGGCGCCGACTAGCAAGCTGTCGCCCGGCCTGCCGCCCCGGGATGCCGCGCCCGGGATGCCGCGCCCGGGGGCGGGGGTCGATCGCCCCTAGACAGCCATTTCGCCGTCGGCAAACATGGACCTAGAGGCCACGTCCGGCAAAGTTGAGTCATGTACACTCAACTTTAAGAGTTGATCTATCCCCGAAAGGAGCTCTCTTTGGACGCCAAGTTCACCACCAAGAGCCAGGAGGCTCTTTCGGCAGCAGCCATGAATGCCTCCACGGCAGGAAATCCCCAGGTTGAGCCTGCCCACCTGCTCAAGGCTCTGATGGACCATCGCGAGGGCGTCGCCGTCGCGCTCCTCCGCGCCACCGGCGCCGATCCTGACGCCGTCAGCGTCCAGGCCAGCACCGCCATCAAAGCACTGCCGGCGTCGTCCGGCACCTCGGTGCAGCAGGCCCAGCTGTCCCGCACCGCCCTGCAGGCCATCAAGAACGCCCAGAACGAAGCCGACAAGCTGGGCGACACCTTCGTTTCCACCGAGCACCTGCTGCTGGGGCTCTCCGCCGGCAGTGACGCCGTCGGGAAGTTAATGCGCGACGCCGGCGCCTCCCACGAGGCCCTGCTCGCCGCCCTGCCGGGTGTCCGGGGGGACCGCAAGGTCACCAACGCCGACCCCGAAAACACCTTCCAGGCCCTGGAGAAGTTCGGCACGGACCTCACCGCGATCGCCCGCTCCGGCAAGCTGGACCCGGTGATCGGCCGCGACGCCGAGATCCGCCGCATCATCCAGGTGCTGAGCCGCCGCACCAAGAACAACCCGGTGATCATCGGCGAGCCCGGCGTCGGCAAGACCGCCGTCGTCGAGGGCCTGGCCCAGCGGATCGTCGCCAACGACGTGCCGGAAAGCCTGCGCGGCAAGACCCTGATCGCCCTGGATCTAGCCTCGATGGTGGCTGGCGCCAAGTACCGCGGGGAGTTCGAGGAACGGCTGAAGGCCGTCCTGGAGGAGATCAAGAGCTCCGAGGGGCAGATCGTCACCTTCATCGACGAACTCCACACTGTGGTGGGCGCAGGCGCCTCCGGGGACAGCTCCATGGACGCCGGCAACATGCTCAAGCCCATGCTGGCCCGCGGTGAGCTGCGCCTGATCGGCGCCACCACACTGGACGAATACCGCGAGAACATCGAAAAGGACCCCGCCCTGGAGCGCCGCTTCCAGCAGGTGTTCGTGGGCGAGCCCAGCGTGGACGACACCATCGGCATCCTCCGCGGCCTGAAGGAACGCTACGAGGCACACCACAAGGTGTCCATCGCGGACTCCGCCCTGGTGGCTGCCGCGACGCTCTCCAACCGCTACATCTCGGGCCGTCAGCTGCCGGACAAGGCGATCGACCTCGTGGACGAGGCGGCGTCCCGGCTGCGCATGGAGATTGATTCCGCGCCGGAGGAGATCGACCAGCTGCGGCGCCAGGTGGACCGGCTGACCATGGAGGAACTGGCCCTGGCCAATGAGAAGGACGCCGCGTCCGTGGAGCGCCTCGCCGCGCTGCGGGCGGACATGGCGGACAAGAAGGAAGCGCTCTCGGCACTGAACGCGCGCTGGGAAGCGGAGAAGGCCGGCCTTAACCACGTGGGTGACCTCAAGGCCCGGATCGACGAGCTGCGTTCGGCTGCGGAGAAGTACCAGCGCGAAGGGGACCTCGCTGCTGCCTCCCGCATCCTTTACGGCGAACTGCCCGCACTGGAGCGCGAGTTGTCCGCCGCTGCCGAGGCTGAGTCCGCCCGGGTGGCAGGCGGCGGCGCGAAGCAGGAACTCATGGTGGCCGATGAAGTCACGGCGGGTGACATCGCCGAGGTGATTTCCGCCTGGACCGGCATCCCGGCCGGACGCATGCTGCAGGGCGAGAGCCAGAAGCTGCTGCACATGGAGGAGGAGCTCGGCCGGCGGCTGATCGGCCAGAAGAAGGCCGTCACCGCGGTCTCGGACGCCGTTCGCCGTGCGCGCGCCGGCATCAGCGACCCCAACCGGCCCACCGGGTCCTTCCTGTTCCTGGGTCCCACCGGCGTGGGCAAGACCGAGCTGGCGAAGGCCCTTGCGGACTTCCTGTTCGACGACGAACGCGCCATGGTGCGGATCGACATGTCCGAGTACGGCGAGAAGCACTCCGTGGCGCGGCTGGTGGGTGCCCCTCCCGGCTACGTGGGCTACGAGGAAGGCGGTCAGCTGACGGAAGCCGTCCGCCGTCGTCCGTACTCCGTGGTGCTCCTGGACGAAGTGGAGAAGGCCCACCCGGAGGTGTTCGACATCCTCCTGCAGGTGCTCGACGACGGCCGCCTCACCGACGGCCAGGGCCGCACCGTGGACTTCCGCAACGTGATCCTGGTGCTGACCTCCAACCTGGGCAGCCAGTTCCTGGTGGACCAGACGCTGGATGCCAACGCCAAGCGCAGTGCCGTGATGGCCACGGTGCACGCGTCCTTCAAGCCGGAATTCCTGAACCGGCTGGACGAAGTGGTGCTGTTTGATGCGCTGGACGTCGAGGAGCTGGCCCGGATCGTGGAACTCCAGGTGGCAGAACTCGGCAAGCGGCTGCATGACCGCCGCCTAGAGCTGGAAGTCACCGAAGGTGCCCGCGCCTGGCTGGCCATGACGGGCTTCGATCCCGCCTACGGCGCCCGGCCGCTGCGCCGGCTGGTGCAGCGCGAAATCGGCGACCGGCTGGCCAAGGCCATCCTGGCCGGCGACATCGCCGACGGGGACACTGTGCTGGTGGATACCGCGGCCGACGTCGACGAACTCACCATCGCTAGCCTGGAGCGCCAGGAGCGCGACGGCGGTGCCCTCGCCGGCAGCGGGCTGTCCGTGCGGCGGAAGGACTAGGGGATGAGGGATTCCATGATGATGTTGCCCTTGTCCGCGGTGACATAGCAGTCCACCCGACGGTCGCCCTGCTCCCAGCTGGTGTCGCTCGGGTAGGAGTTGCGTTGCATGAGGACGTAGTTGGCCACGGCGTCGGTGAGTCCGGCGTCCTGGCAGATCTCGCGGCCCTTCTCGCGCAGTGCGGCAATGCCCGGGTAGGAGTCCGATTCCGGGAACCGGTACACGGCAACCAGCTGGGCCGAGTGGCCGGTGGTGCACGCCACCACCCGTGACTCCGTGGCTTCCGGATCGAAGTTCTCGAAGCAGTCGCCCCGCTGGTAGTCCAGCGCGCTCACGCCGTCCTGCGGAAGCTGGCCGCGGGTCGGCTGCGCGGACGGCGATGTTGACTCCGACACGGCAGGGGCCGGGGGCTGGTTGGCGGCTTGCTCATTCCCGCTCGCGATCAGGGTGGCCAGCCACCACGTGAGCAGGCCCAGGAACACGAGCCCGGCCACCACGAAGCCGATCTTGAACAGGGTCTGCGGCGGCTCGCCGGCTTTCGGGGCCGGCTTGTTGTCTGCGTCGACTGTGACGTCCGGCTCGTCTGTTTTGTTTGTGACGTCTGTTTCGTCTGTGACATCAGTGACGGCGGGCGGCAGGACGGGGAGGCTGCTGGTTGGCGGCCGGGAAGGCGGCGGGGGGACGACCGGTGGCATTCCGGCGCGCGGGGATGTCTCTTGGTTCCCTGTGTCCGTTCCGTTCTGGTCATTCACGTGAAGATTCACCCTTCCCGGCGTCGTAATCCTGGCTTTTTCCTTGGATGAGGGCCGCCGGTGGGCCGCCCGCCTGGAGTCGCCCAAACGACTCTACCGAAGAAAATCTGCGGACCGGAGACGGTCCGGACCTGCATAAACGTGGCGAGTGTTTCCCGGGGGCCCGATCCGGGGCGCAGTTACCGCTGAAAGCATGTAATCTAGGTGTACGACAAATTGACCAAACATTCCGGGGCCTCACTAACGCCAATGGTGACCACCTCCGGTCCGAGTACAAAAGGGGGTCACGCCATGGGGCGCGGCCGTCAAAAGGCAAAAGCTACCAAGCAGGCTCGGGATATTAAGTACTATTCCCCGAACACCGACTACTCTGCGCTTCAGCGTGAGCTCAAGAGCACTGAGGGTCGTGCACCGAGCCGTTTCTCGAGTGAGCCGGTCGAACCGGATTATTCGGCTTATGTGGATAAGTACGCGGACGATTTGGAAGACGACGACGACGAGGTTGACACCCGTCGAATCGGTTAGTTGTCGCCCACTGAACCTGCCGTAAGGCACTCAGTGGCGTGCCGCCGTCGTACCATTCACCACAGTGATCCGTACGGCTCTTCGGCTCTTCTTTTCCAGCACCCCGGGTGCTGACCTCAGATATTGGGCCCGTCAGGCCGCGCCGGTTTCCGGTGTGCCCTGACGGGCCTTTCTGTCGTCACTCCTGCGTCGTTTTGGCCCGCCGAATCGGCATCAGCGTCCGTGGCGGACCAGTGGCGGCCAGGAAAGCAAGGATGACTCGGTTGAGCGCTTCCGGCTGCTCCAGGGGAAGCCCGTGCGAAGCTGCCGGAACCACCGCCAATTCGCCTTTCGGCAGGGCCTCGTACAGGGAAACTGTGTGCGGCAGCGTCACCAGGTCGTCGTCGCCCGCCACAACGAGCACCGGCATGCTGATCCGGGCGATGTCCGCCGTGGACAGGGTGGGCTCCGAAGCGACCATCCGGAAACTCTTGTTCATCACGACGTCCAGATGCCCGGGACCGTCCGGGGACCGCGCGATATAGGCTTTGCCAAGTTCCTGCGGCACGGCGGAGCCCGGGTCCAGCTCCACGGGGGCAATGCCCTCGAAGTGGTAGTTTGCGCCCACCACCACAAGCTTCCGCACCAGGTCCGGGCGGCGAAGCGCCACGATCAGTGCAATGATGCCGCCGTCGCTCCACCCGACCAGGTGGGCCGGCCCGCCCACCACTTTCTCCAGCACGCCGATCGTCTCGTCCGCCATGTCCGAGTAATGGAAGTCCGCGTCCGTGTCCGCGGTATAGCCGTGACCGCGCCGGTCGAAGGCCAGGACGCGGAAACCGTCCGACAGCCCCGGACCAATGCTGTTGAGCAGATCGTCGCTGTTGCCCAGGCCGCCGTGCAGCAGCAGGAGCGGCTCCGCGTTGCCTCCGCGGTCCTCCACCCAGGTGGGGTGCCCGTTAATGTCCACCCGGCCGGCCATGGCTCACTCCGTTCCGGCGGTCCTTCGGCGACTCGGCTGCGGCGGACCGTCTTAGCCGCCATTGTCCTCCTGCGGCGGGATGTTGTCAGTGCCGTAGCCCCGTACTAGGTTGATCGTGGGCTGTCCCGCTGCCGGTCCGGCGGCGGTTCGAATTTAGGGTCGAAGGGAAATGATTTTATGACCGGACGCACCACCTTCAACGCAGGCGAGATCTGCGGACGGATCTGCAGACCAAGGATGTGCAGGCGGCAAAGGCCTTCTACGCCGCCGTGTTCGGCTGGCGCTTCGAGGACTTGCCAACACCGGACGGGCGCAGCTATTCCAAGGCCTATCTGGGCGACGACCTCATCACGGTCATTGCGCCGCAGAACCCTCAGCAGGAGTCCTCCGGCACGGCCGCGCAGTGGAACATCTACTTTGCTGTCGCCGATGCCGGAGCCGTCGTGGAGGAAACGCCGCATGCGGGCGGCACGGTGGAGTTCGGCCCCGAGGAGGTGGAGGACACCGGCGTCATGGTGTTCCTGGCGCCGCCCGGAGGCGGCACCACCGGGGTGTGGCAGCCGGGAACGCACACCGGCACGGCAAGGTACAACGAATCCGGTGCCCTTGCCTGGGCGGAACTGCTGACTCCCGAACCGCAGGCCGCCGTCGCCTTCTTCCAGCAGCTGTTCGGGCACGAGGTGACCGAATACCCGCAGGACGACGGCGGAACGTACACCACCCTGATGGTGGACGGCGCGGAGGTGGCCGGGATCGCGCCACTGCCGCTGGAGGACGAGGAAGATGACGAGGCGGCGGACGCGGGCGCGGACGCGGATGCGGGAGCCGGCGCGGGTGCCGACACTGAAGACCAGGCCCTAAAGGCTGGCTGGCAGGTCTACTTCGGCGTCGGCAGCATCGCGGAGGCGGTGGCCGCCGCGGTGGCCGCTGGCGCCGTCGTCCTGGTCGAACCGGAGCGGGACGGCGACGAGGACGCCGGCAGGGTGGCTACGCTGAGCGACCCGCAGGGCGGAATATTCAGCCTGCTGGAGGTTTAAACGCATCGAGTGCTCCGCAACTGCCGTTATGGACCTGCTAAACGGCGGTTGCGGAGCACTCGATGAGGGTTTAAAGGCCCTTAGGCGTAGGAGTTCACCAGTCGGACTGCGCCGCCGTCAACACCCTTGGCGCCCTGGACGTAGTCCGGGCCGGTCTTCACGATGGAGTCCGAGTTCTCTTCGACGGTGCCCATGATCCAGGACGGCAGGCCGCGGTCGTTGAGGCGGTTCACGGCGGCGTCGGCGGCCTCGGGGGAGACGATGGCCACCATGCCCACGCCCAGGTTCAGGGTGCGCTCGAGGTCGGCCAGCGGGACGTTGCCCAGTTCCGAGACCAGCTTGAAGATGGCGGGAAGTTCCCACGTGGCGCGGTCCACCGTGGCGATGAGGCCCTGGGGAAGGACACGGGCCAGGTTGGCTGCGAGTCCGCCGCCGGTGACGTGGCTGAAACCGTGGACTGCCTTGCCGGCCGCGGATCCGTTCACCGGGAAGGTGCGGGCCAGGTCCAGGCAGTCAGCTGCGTAGACGCGGGTGGGTTCGAGCAGTTCCTCGCCCAGCGTGCGTCCGAGTTCGGACACCTGGCGGTCCAGTGCCCAGCCGGCGTGGTTGATGACGCGGCGTACCAGGGAGTAGCCGTTCGAGTGCAGGCCGGAGGAGGCCATGCCGATCACCACGTCGCCGGCGCGGACGCGGTCCGGGCCCAGCAGGTCGGAGGCCTCAACAACACCGGTGGCTGCGCCGGCGACGTCGTACTCGTGCTCGCCCAGCAGGCCGGGGTGTTCGGCGGTTTCGCCGCCTACCAGGGCTGTACCGGCGACGGAGCAGGCTGCGGCGATGCCGCGGACGATGTCCGCGATGCGCTCGGGGACAACCTTGCCGCAGGCGATGTAGTCGGTCATGTACAGCGGCTCGGCACCCACCACCACGATATCGTCCACCACCATGCCCACGAGGTCGAAGCCGATGGTGTCATGGATGTCCATAGCCTGGGCGATGGCCACCTTGGTGCCCACACCGTCCGTGGACGTCGCCAGCAGAGGCCGCTTGTAAGTGAGGAGCTTCGAAACGTCGTAGAGGCCGGCAAAGCCGCCCACTCCGCCGATCACCGAAGAATTATGGGTGGCCTTGACGGCGTCCTTCATCAGTTCAACGGCGCGGTCTCCCGCTTCGACGTCAACACCGGCGGAGGCGTACGTGATGCCGGCGTTCTGGGCGGAGGAAGATGCGGAAGTCATACGGACTCTTTCTTGTCAGCGGTCAGACGGTCGGCGTCGGTCAGCAGGTTCTCGAACTCGGCGTCCGGTCCCGGGTCGCAGCCCGTGGCGCCGGGCTTGCCGGCCGGATCCTCGTCGGAGTCCACGGCTGCGGCGGCGGATGCCGGGGCGCCGGCGGCGGATCCGGCAGCAGGGAGGCCGCCGAGGTCCGTGCGCTCCAGCAGGTTCTTGCCGAGCTTGTCCGCGCCGGGCAGTTCGATGGGGTACTTGCCGGTGAAGCAGGCGGTGCAGAGCCGCTCGCGCGGCTGACGCGTGGCGTCGATCATGCCGTCTTCGGAAATGTAGGCCAGCGAGTCGGCGCCGATGGCCTGGGAGATTTCCTCGATGGTGGCGCCGTTGGCGATCAGTTCCGCGCGGGACGCGAAGTCGATGCCGTAGAAGCAGGGCCACTGCACGGGCGGGGAGGAGATCTTCACATGCACCGAGGCGGCACCGGCTTCGCGGAGCATCCGGACGATGGCGCGCTGGGTGTTGCCGCGGACGATCGAGTCATCCACCACCACAACACGCTTGCCGCGGATCACGGACTCGAGGGCGTTGAGCTTGAGCCGGATGCCCAGCTGGCGCAGCGTCTGGGAGGGCTGGATGAACGTGCGGCCCACGTAGGAGTTCTTCACGAAGCCGTGGGCGAAGGGAATGCCGGATTCCTCGGCGTAGCCCACGGCGGCCGGGGTGCCGGACTCTGGGACCGGGATGACGATGTCCGCTTCCTGGGTGTTTTCGCGGGCCAGCTGGCGGCCCATCTCCACGCGGGATTCGTACACCGAGCGTCCCGCGATGGCGGCGTCCGGACGGGCGAGGTACACGTACTCGAAAACGCAACCCGCCGGCGTCGGCTCCGCAAAGCGCTGGGACCGCACGCCGTCCTCGTCGATGGCGATGAATTCGCCGGGTTCGATTTCGCGGATGAAGCTTGCGCCCACAGTGGCCAGGGCCGACTGCTCGGAGGCGACAACCCAGCCGCGCTCCAGCCGGCCGAGGACCAGCGGGCGGATGCCGTAGGTGTCGCGCGCCGCATAGAGGGTGCCTTCGTCCATAAAGACGAAGCAGAAGCCGCCCTTGATCTTGGGCAGCAGCTCAATGGCTGTCTGTTCGAGGGACTTGCCCTCCTCGCCCTCCAGCAGCGCCGTGACCAGGGCGGTGTCCGAGGTGTTGCCCTGCTTCATTTCGCCGCTGAGCTGGCCGCCGTTGCGGTCGTTGATCATGGCGTTGAGCTCGGCAGTGTTGGTGAGGTTGCCGTTGTGGGCCAGTGCCACGGTTCCCGTGGCGGTAGCGCCAAGCGTGGGCTGGGCATTGGCCCAGTGGCTGGCGCCGGTAGTGGAATAGCGGCAGTGGCCGACGGCCAGGTGCCCGGTCAGGGTGTTCAGCGTGGTCTCGTCGAAGACCTGGGATACGAGGCCCATGTCCTTATAGACGTTGATCCGCTTGCCGTCGCTGGTTGCTATACCAGCCGACTCCTGACCGCGGTGCTGCAATGCATACAGCCCGTAATAGGTGAGTTTTGCTACTTCTTCACCTGGTGCCCAGACCCCGAAGACGCCGCAAGCGTCCTGAGGGCCTTTTTCGCCAGGGAGAAGATCATGAGAAAGTTTTCCATCGCCGCGTGCCACTGGTCGATTATCTCACGTGATGGGGTAGGACTTTCCCGGCCGCCCGATTATGACTGACGGCCGGCCTGGGGGCCGCTGTCCCCGCCGTCGTCCGGGTCGTTGCCGGAGTCGGTCTCCGGGACGGCCTCGACGACGGCGTGCTCGGCGCGGCGGACGCTGAGCCGGTCCAGCAGGAGGGCAACAATGGCGCCCAGAATGACGCCGCCGGCGCCGAAAAGGACCATAAAGAAGCCGAAGACGGAGCTGGGTTCGTAGCTCGGGTCCCCGGGCAGGGCAAACGCGATGACTGCCGCAACGATGATGCCCACGATTCCGCCGAGTATGAGGAACGGCACGTATTTGGGTGCCCGGCGCACGGTGATTTCGCGCCGTTCGGCGGGGGTGTCTTCAGAAGCCATGCCATCTAGCCTACTGCCCGGGGTTGAGTGGGTTGGCCGCCCCGGGCGTGCCCTAGCTGCCGCGGTACGTCGAGTAGGCGAACGGGCTGAGGAGCAGCGGCACGTGGTAGTGCTCGCCGGCGTCGGACACGGTGAATACCAGGTCCACTTCCGGGAAGAACGTGGCGGTGCCCAGGCCCTCGTAGTAGGCGCCCGTGGCGAAGTTCAGCCGGTAGGTCCCGGCCGGCAGGAGTTCCGGACCAAGGTCCTTCGCCCTGCCGTCGGCATCCGTGGTGCCCGAAGCAACGAGGTTCCAGCCGCCGCCGTCGCGCGCGTAAAGTACGACGGCGACGCCGGCAGCCGGGCGCCCGGCCCCGGTGTCCAGGATGTGGGTGGTCACCTGTGAAACGGTCATTCGCTGATCACTCCTTCGAGCCGGAGCAGGGCGATTTCGCGCAGCTGCTGGGCCACTATGGCGTCTTCTTCTTCGGCAGTGTGGTTGAGGCGCTCGTGCAGGGCTGCCAGGATTTCGGGAGCGGTCCGCCCGGCCGCACGGATCAGGAACACCCGGCCGAACTTTTGCTCATAGGCACGGTTGCCTTCGGCGAGTGCCGTGGTGATCGCCTGGTCCGCAGGATCCACGCCGGCCTGCTCCGAGCGGGACATGGAGGCCTCGGTGGTGGAAGCCGTGGGCCGTTCCCCGATCCGCGGGTGGTGGGCCATGGCGGCTTCCACCTCGTCGGGAGTGAACGGGCTGGCGGCGTTGCGGGCGAAGTCCAGCAGGGCCTCGCTGCTGGCAAACGGGCGTGCGTCGGCGATCTGGTCCACCCAGCGCCGGACGTCGATGCAGGGGCGAAGTGCCGCGGTGACTTCCGCGCGGTCCGCCCCGTTGAATACGGCAAGCTGCATGCTTGAACATCCCTCGTGCAAATGCTGGCATCCATGGCGTCGGCTATGCGGATAAGGGGCTGCCCCGATGCAGAGGGACGCACGGGCCATTCCCGGCCGCAGCGCACCACTACATTCCGCATCATGGAACTGTTATTTCAGCATGCGTAATAGTCAACCCGAAATTTGCGCTTGGTGTCAAGAGACTACAGGACCCCGGCCGGCGGCATCCGGCTCCGCTAGAATCCTGCTGGGGGGACTGCGGCGCCTGGCCGGCTGTCCTGATTGGTGAGAGGGACTCCAGTGGCTCAAGCAGATGGGCACAGCCTTGTTAGCGCTGACTTTGAACGGCGCTCAGTGCTGGGCGAATACGGACTATTGCCGAGAGACCCGGCGTCCGCCGCGGACGAAGGTGCCAGCGTCAGTGCCAGTGCCAGTGCCAGCGCCGCGCGGGCCCTGAACTTCCTGGTGGACCTGGCCGCGAAGCTTTGCGGAGTGCCGTTCAGCGTAGTCAACATCATCACTCCCGAGCAGCAGCTCCAGCTTGCGGCCGCGGGCCTGGAACCCGGGCTGTGCGCCCGGGAGGACTCGATGTGTGCCAAAGTATTCCAGCAGGGCCACACCACCGTTGTGCCGGATGCCAGCGATGACCCGAGATTTGCGGACAACCCGTTTGTGACCGGCGAAATTGCGAATGTCCGGTTCTATGCCTCCTCACCGCTGCGGACCAGTTCCGGCTTCGCCCTGGGCTCCCTGTGCGTCTTCTCCGACGCGCCGGCTACCATCTCCACCGAACAGACCGCCATGCTGGACGTCCTCGCGGCGCAGGTGGTCG
The DNA here is from genome assembly GCF_039907775.1 of Arthrobacter sp. CC3. Lineage (NCBI taxonomy): Bacteria > Bacillati > Actinomycetota > Actinomycetes > Micrococcales > Micrococcaceae > Arthrobacter > Arthrobacter sp. CC3. Next base: position 26,767 of record NZ_JARCCY010000011.1, on the reverse strand, counting down.
AAGTGTTGGAGCTGCAGCACCGCACGCTGCAACTCCAGCATGCCCTGGAGGAACTCGGGCGCAGCAACCGCAAGCTCGCGGAGTTCGCCGGACGCGTCAGCCACGACCTCCGCATCCCGCTCACCACCATCCTTGGCTACGTGGAACTGAGCGAGGACGACGACGACATCCGCCCGGACAGCCCGGCGGCCGGCTACCTGCAGCGCATCGGCGGCAGCGGGCGGCGGATGCTCGCCATGCTGGACGACGTCCTCAGCTATTCCCAGGTGGGCGGCATGCTGCGTCCCCGGCCGGTTTCCCTGCAAAGGGCAGTGGCCGAGGCCGTGAGCGACCTGGGCGACGGATTCGGCGCCGGCGCCTCGCTGGAATGTGAGGACGCAGAAGTGGTGGCTGATCCGGCGCAACTACGGACGCTGTTGCAGAACCTCCTGGGCAATTCATCCAACTACCGCCGCCCCGAGCAGAAACTCAAGGTCCGGATTGACGCCGTGGACGATGACCGCGGTGTCATCGTCCGGGTGGCGGACAACGGCAAGGGCATCGGGGCAGCCGACCGTGAACGGGTCCTTGAACCGCTGGTCCGGCTGCATCGGCCCGGTGACGCCCCGGGTTCGGGCCTGGGGCTTGCGACGTGCGTGCGGATCGTGCAGTCGCACGGCGGCGAACTCTCGCTCACGGAAACGCCTGGCGGTGGGACAACTGTTTCGGCGCTTTTCCCGAAAGGCGGCCGGGATGAGTCCGCTTAGAGCCTTCCTCCGTACCTCCCTCCTGTTGCTCGCCCTGGTGCTCTTCCTGCCTGCCGGAGCCGCGCAGGCGGCCGGGGCAGCCGCTTTTTCGGCGCAGCCCGCCATTACAACGCCAGCCGGCTTAACAGCGCCAGCCGGCGTCCCGGCGTCGAACACTGCCGCCGGTGAGGACCTCGGGGCCGCACCCGGAAAGCCCCTCCTCGGTGCAGTGCTCGAATGGGGCGAGGACGACGCCGCCGGTTTCGCCGCCCGGCTGCAGGCCACTCCCGCGGTCCTCGGGCACGATGTTTCCTTTCCCGTCAAAGCCACGGAAAAGGCCTATCTGCGGGAGTTCCTGGCCCAAAGTGCGTCCTCCGGCGCCCACGCCCTGCTGACCGTGAACCCCGCGGTGCCCCTGACGGAGGTCACCGCGGGCGCCGCCGCCGACTTCGCCGGGCAGCTCGAGGAACTGGCGCAGGGCTTCCCCGGAAAGCTGCTGATCCGTTTCGCCCCGGACATGAACGCCAGCTGGGTTTCCTGGGGCCAGCAGCCGGGGGCCTACGTACCGGCATACCGGGCCGTGGCCCGGGCGTTCGACGCAGAATCCAACGCCGTCATGGTGTGGCAGCCCTTCCAGGCACGGGACTATCCGTTCACCCGGAACCGCAGCGCCCCGGCACCCGGCACCGCCGGGTTCGCCGCGCTGGACACGAATTCCGACGGCGCCTGGAACGGTTCGGATGCACCCTACGCGCCTTACTACCCGGGCGACGACGTGGTTGACTGGGCCGGCCTGACGGCACTCCATGACGACACCGGCGGGGGAGCCGCCGTCAATACGCTGCCAAAGGACGGGGAGCTTGCCGCCCTGTTGAATGGAACGGCCCAGGGGGCCGCGTCCGCTGCGGACGGCGGTATGGCTTCCGACGACGGCGATGCCAACTTCTACGAGTCCTACGCCGTGAAGCGGGACAAGCCGCTGCTGCTCCAGACTGCCGCCTACTACAGCCCGTCCGCGGGCGGGCCCTCGGAAAACGACATCAAGTCCGGCTGGTGGAAACAGGTGCTGGGCGACGCGGGGCAGGGGAAACTGGACCGGATTGCCGCCGTCGTCTGGGACGAGAAAACGGACGTGGGGGACGCCGGCAACACCATTATTGACTGGCGCCTGACCCGGAACGCCGACGTGGCGGCGGCCGCCGGGGCAGCCGTCAAGGAGTCCACGCTCACCACCGGTCCGGTCACCGCCACCGTGCAGGGGCTGGGCGGGTCATCCGGCAATGCCCTGGCGGGTGTTCCTGCGGCGGTCATGGCGGCCACACTGCTTGCGGCCGCGGTCCTGCTGTGGCTGGTGCCGGTCCGCCTGCGTACGGCCACGAACTGGACCTACTCGGACAAGTCCTCGCGGGATGCCCGGGTGGACCTGATGCGCGGCGTGGCCATCCTGTTCGTGGTGGTGAACCACGTGGGGATGACCTCGTTCTTCCAGCTGCTGACCCAGGAAACCATCGGCTTCGTGTCCGGTGCCGAGCTGTTCGTGCTGCTCTCCGGGCTTGTCCTGGGCATGGTCTACGGACCCAAGGCCCAGGACAACATCGGCCTCGTGGCGCAAAAGACCGGCAGGCGGGCGGGCAAGCTGTACGTCACGGCGCTGGCGGTAGTTGTCCTGGTGTTCCTGCTCAGCCTCATCCCGGCCTTCAACTCCGAGGTGCTGACTACGTTCACGGACCAGGGGACCGGCGGCGCCGGCAGGTCGGGAGCGGGCCGGACCTATGACCTCTACACCGGCATGCAGGGCCTGCTCCAGTTTCCCGTGTCCGGTGCCGTCATCCCCGCGGTGCTTCTCCTGCAGTTCGGTCCGTGGCAGTTCAACGTGATGGGGCTCTATGTGATCATGCTCCTGGTCAGCCCGCTGATCCTGCTGGCCCTGGCCCGCGGCAAGGTGCTGTGGGTCCTGCTGGCCACCACCGCCCTGTACGCCGCCGGCACAGTGTTCCGTTTCCGGCTCCTGCCGTCGCAGTTCGAGGACTCCTTCCCGCTGCTGGTGTGGCAGCTCCTGTTTGTGCTGGGACTGGTGGGCGGCTACTACCGCCGGACCATCGTGGCCTGGCTGTCCGCCCACCGCTGGGTGGTGGGTGCCTGCGCGGCCGTCACGGTGGCCTTTGCGCTGATGTCCTGGGCCAATCCGTACCTGGCCAACGAGTTCGACGTCCGGCTCGCCCTGACTTCGGACGCGAATTACCGCGCCGTCTACGACCGGTTCTTCGGCCGGACCTACCTGGAGCCCGGCCGGCTCCTGAACGTGCTCACCCTGCTGGTCACGGCCTACGCGCTGCTCACGGCCTACTGGAAGCCGATTGAACGCGCCGTGGGCTGGCTGCTGATCCCGCTGGGGCAGGCAACGCTGTACGTCTTCATCATGCACGTGGTGCTCATCGCCGTGGTTGCGAACATCCCGGCCCTGCAGCAGGGGAACATCTGGCTCAACACCGCCGCCTACGCCCTGATCGTGGCGCTGCTCTGGGTGATGGTCCGGACCAAGTTCCTGTTCCGCGTCATCCCCACCTGAGAGCGTTCCTGGGGTCAGCGTCGGGGTCAGCGGGCGGGGGCGGCGCCGCCGAGGCGGGCTGTGACCCGGTCCGCGGCCGCCTTGCAGGACTCCCCGAGGCGCTGCAGTGTGTCCGGGGAAACCCGGAAGCGGGGCGCCGGGATGAGGACCGCCGCTACGATGTCGCCGCGGTGGTCGAAGACGGGGGCGGCCAGGCCCACCTCGTCCAGGGATGACTCGCCGTAATTGGTGGCCCAGCCGCGCGTGGCAACGTCGCCCAGTCGGATCAGGTACGCCTCGAGGCTGGTTTCGTCCAGGCCGGGATGGGCAATTTCGCCGCTCCGGAGCAATACCCGCACGCGCTCGGCCGGCTCGGCCGCAAGGAAGACCTGCACCGAGGCGCTGAGGGCATCCTTGTACCGCGCGCCCAGCGGAGTGGTGTGCTTGATCTGGTGGTGGCTGGCGATCTGCTCCACGCACATCGACTCCGACCCGTTCCACACCATGAGCGCGCTCGTTTCGCCGGTCTGCTCCGTGAGTTCGCGCAGCACGGGGTAGGCCACGCGGCGCTCTTCGAGTTCGGCCAGCAGCGGTCCGGCGACGGCGATCAGGCCCAGGCCCAGACGGAACCTGCGGGTTTCCGGATCTCGTTCCACCAGGTGTTCCTGTTCGAACGTGGCCAGAATGCGGGAGACGGTGCTTTTGTGCAGCCCGACGCGGTTGGCTATCTCGGTGACGCCCAGCAGCGGCTCGTCAGCGGTAAAACTCCGCAGAACGGCGATGGCGTTGACGATGACCGACGTGCCTTTGGTGTCGCCGTTCGTAGTGGTTTCAGGAGTTTCTTCAGAGGTCATGGTGTCCACCATCATTCCGTATGAGAGCCCGAAAGCGGCGCCACGGATGACGTGGCGCCGCTTTGAGGTGTTGGCATTTTCGGTGCTGGTTAGGCCCCGATGATGTTGTATTCCGGGCCGAACGGGAACTTGGTGATGTTCTCCGCGCCGTCTTCGCCGACCACCAGGATGTCGTGCTCGCGGTAGCCGCCGGCGCCCGGTTCGCCGTCGAGGACGGTGATCATCGGTTCCATGGAAACCACCATGCCCGGTTCCAGAACGGTGTCGATGTCCTCGCGGAGTTCCAGTCCCGCCTCGCGGCCGTAGTAGTGGCTGAGGACGCCAAAGGAGTGTCCGTAGCCGAAGGTACGGTTGGCCAGGAGGCCGTGGCCCACGTAGATCTCGTTCAGTTCAGCAGCGATGTCCTTGCAGACGGCGCCGGGCTTGATGAGTTCGAGTCCGCGCTTGTGGACCTCGACGTTGATGTTCCACAGTTCCAGCGAGCGGGCATCCGGTTCGCCGTAGAACAGGGTGCGCTCCAGCGCCGTGTAGTAGCCCGAGGTCATCGGGAAGCAGTTCAGCGACAGGATGTCGTGTTCCTGGATCTTGCGGGTGGTGGCCCAGTTGTGGGCGCCGTCCGTGTTGATGCCGGACTGGAACCAGACCCAGGTGTCGCGGATTTCGGAATCCGGGAAGGTCCGGGCAATCTCGTGGACCATGGCTTCGGTGCCGATCAGGGCGACCTCGTACTCGGTGATGCCGGCCGTGATGGCGTTGCGGATGGCCTCGCCGCCGAGGTCGCCGATGCGTGCACCGTGCTTGATGACCTCGATCTCTTCTGCGGACTTGATCATCCGCTGGCGCATCGCAGCCTGGGCAACATCCACCAGGGTGGCGCCTGCGAAGGCGGCCTGGATCTTGTTGCGGTTATCCAGCGGCAGCGAATCGTCCTCGACGCCAAGGCGGCGGGGGTTGATGCCGCGGGTGCGCAGCACTTCCTGGATGGCGAAGATGTAGTTGTCCCGGCGCCAGTCCGTGTAGACGATGTTGTCGCCGAAGCTGCGGCGCCAGGGCATGCCGGCGTCGATGTTGGCGGTGACGGTGACGGTGTCGTCCTTGGTGACAACCATGGCGTAGGAACGGCCGAAGGTGGTGAAAAGGAAGTCGGAGTAGTACTTGATGGAGTGGTAGCTGGTCAGGACAACGGCGTCCAGATCCTTTTCCGCCATGATGCGGCGCAGGCCCGCGATGCGGCGCTCGAACTCGGTATCGGAGAATGTCAGTTTGACCTTGTCGCCGTTCTTGAGGACTTTGAGTCGCTCCAGTTCGGCGACGGAGGTTGCGTTCTCGGATGCTGTGGTGGTCATTGTGGTGGTGCCTTTCTGTGGTGCAGTTACTTTGAGGTGGGAGGAAAGTCTTTATTCGTGGCGCAGCGGCTCTTTGCAGGTTTCCCTGGAGAGCGCGACGGCGACCAGGGAGATGACTGCCGCAGCGACGAGGTACCAGGCCGGCGCCAGGTCGCTGGCGGTGGCGGCGATCAGGAGCGTTGCCATGAACGGGGCGGTGCCGCCGAAGAGCGCGTTGGAGAGGTTGAAGCTGACCGCGAAGCCGCTGTAGCGGACGCGGGTGGGGAACATCTCGGCCAGGAAGCTGGGGAGCGTCCCGTCGTTGAGCGTGAGCATGGCGCCCAGCAGGATCTGGACCAGGACAATCACCAGGAAGTTGCCGGTTCCCAGAAGCGCGAACGCGGGGACCGTCAGCAGGATGAAGCTGACGGACGCGGCAATGAGTACCTTCTTGCGTCCGTAACGGTCCGACAGCATCCCCGTCAGGAAGATGAAACCGATGTACGTCACCAGTGCGACGGTGGTGGCCAGGAATGATTCGGTCTCACCGAGGCCCAGCTCCGAGGACAGGTAGGTGGGCATGTAGCTGAGGATCACGTAGAAGCCGACGGCGTTCAGCAGCACGGCTCCGACGGCCTGCAGCAGCTGCCGCCAGTGGTTCCGGAACAAGCTTGAAACAGGTGCCTTGACAGCATCGTCTTCCGCAGCCATCTCGCGGAATACGGGGGTGTCTTCCAGCTTGGTCCGGATGTACCGTCCGATCAGACCCATCGGGGCGGCCAGCAGGAACGGCAGCCGCCAGCCCCAGCTTTGCATCGCATCGGAACTGAGCAGCATAGTCAGCAGGCCCGCCAGCAGGGAGCCAAGCAGCAAGCCTGCTGCGGTGCTCGCGGGAACCACCGCGGCGTAGAGGCCGCGCTTGTTGGCCGGGGCGTACTCGACGAGGAAGGCCGACGCTCCGGCGTACTCGCCTGAGGCTGAGAAGCCCTGAACCACCCTGATGATCAAAAGCAGGACCGGAGCCCAGAGGCCGATCGTGTCGTAGCCCGGAATGAGGGCTATGCAGAACGTCGCACCGGACATGATCAGGATGGACAGGGAGAGGGCCGTGCGCCGTCCCACCCTGTCACCAATATGGCCCCAGACGAACCCGCCCAGCGGGCGCACCAGGAATGAAATTGCGAACAGGGCGAACGTCAGCAGAAGCCCGGTCTGGGGATCTGATTCAGGGAAGAAGACGGTGGCGATCGTGACGGCCAGGTAGCCGTAAACGGCGTAGTCGAACCATTCAACGAAGTTGCCGATGAAGCTGGCCGCGATGACCCTGCGGCGCGTGTCCCTGCTGACACCGTCGTCAGCAGGTTGGAAATTCTGGCCGCTCAACGTACTGCGGCCGGCGGGACGGCCCTCATGCATGCCATCCGGCTCTGCCTCCAGGCCTCCCGCAAGAGCGGGAGAGGAAGTTTCGTTACTCATGTATCCACCAAGTTGTTGGGGTTGCATTCAGCGCAACGCTGTTGCATCAGATTAGACGTGACATGTAACACAGTCAATACCTGCGGGTTTCAGATTCGTGAACATTGCGATCCAAATAGCGCCCAGACGGATGAATCAACGCCTGGTTGATGGAAATATGTTGCATTGAGAGCGACGCTGTTGCAGAAACCTTGCCTGCCTATAAGAATCTGGAGCGCTGCCGCCTATCGCTCTTCGGCGATCTGTTGACACGCCGTGTGGCGGCTGTCATATTGCCAGTACGCGCTTTGTGCATCGTGTTGTGTAATGCGCAATTCAGCGGACCTGACTCCAGGGTGTGCAGGCCGGCGTACCGCCTCGCCGTCCACCGGGCGGCGTAATCTTCGTCGGTCCAGTCGCGATTGTCGGAGCACTGCTCTACCGTCTGAAGTTCAGGCACCGGGCGGGCATCCTGGCAGGGCGTGCGGCGGCGCCGTCCGCACGCAGGAAGCCGTCCGAGCGCGGGAAGCAGCGCGCACCGTAGTGCAGGCCCGACTGCACGAAGATTTGGAACCGCAACGAGTCAGCTAGATTGGCAACGGGTGCCGTTGCCAACGAGTCCCCCCGGGCTCAGGAGAGGAACACACAAATCATGGTTCACAAAGTAAAAGCCGTCATCGCCAAGGAAAAGAACGCTCCGGTCTCCGTGGAGACCATCCTGGTGCCGGATCCCGGCCCGGGCGAGGCGCTGGTGGATATCCTGACCTGCGGCGTTTGCCACACGGACCTGCACTACAAGCAGGGTGGAATCACCGACGATTTCCCCATCCTGCTGGGCCACGAGGCCACCGGTGTGGTCAGCGCCGTCGGACCGGACGTCACCGAAGTGGCCCCCGGCGACCGCGTGATCCTGAACTGGCGTGCCGTGTGCGGCGAATGCCGCGCCTGCGCGAAGGGCCAGCCGCAGTACTGCTTCAACACACATAACGCGACGCAGAAGATGACGCTTGAGGACGGCACGGAGCTCTCGCCCGCGCTGGGCATCGGCGCCTTCGCGGAGAAGACACTCGTCGCCGCCGGGCAGTGCACCAAGGTCGACGACGACGCCGATCCCGCCGCAGTCGGGCTCCTCGGCTGCGGTGTGATGGCAGGTATCGGCGCTGCCATCAATACCGGTGAGGTCAAGCGCGGCGAATCCGTCGCCGTCATTGGCTGCGGCGGCGTGGGCATCGCCGCGATTGCAGGCGCCAAGCTGGCCGGCGCTACCACGATCATCGCGGTGGACATCGACGCCAACAAGGTGGAAATGGCCAAGTCCCTGGGCGCCACGCACGGTGTCGACTCCAGCAAGGAAGATCCCACCGAGGCCATCCGTGCACTCACCGGAGGTAACGGCGCCGACGTCGTGATTGAAGCGGTGGGCCGCCCCGAAACGTACAAGCAGGCCTTCTACGCGCGCGACCTCGCCGGCCGCGTGGTGCTGGTGGGCGTTCCGACGCCGGACATGAAGCTCGAGCTCCCCCTGCTGGATGTCTTCGGCCGCGGCGGTTCCCTGAAGTCCTCCTGGTACGGCGACTGCCTGCCGTCCCGTGATTTCCCGATGCTCGTGGCCCAGTACAAGCTGGGCAACCTGGACCTGGACGCTTTCGTCACCGAACGGATCACCATCGACCAGGTGGAGGAGGCATTCGCCAGGATGCACGAGGGCAAGGTGCTGCGGTCCGTGGTGGAAATCCACCCGGGCGCTGAAACCGTCACCGCCGCTGAGACCGCCCCGGAAGCCGCGTCGGTATGAGCGTCACTATCGAAAACCTGGTCACCTCGGGAACGTTTTCGCTCGACGGCGGCACCTGGGACGTGGACAACAACGTCTGGATCGTGGGGAATGAGAACGAATGCGTGATCATCGACTCCCCGCACGACGCCGCTGCGATCATCAACCAGGTCCGCGGCCGTAAGGTCCTGGTCATCCTGCTCACGCACGCCCACAACGACCACATCGGGGCCGCCCGGGCCGTGGCCGAGGCCGTGGGCGCGCCGATCTACCTCCACCCGGACGACCTGGTGCTGTGGGAACAGGTCTATCCCGACGTCAAGCCGGACCGCTACCTCGCGGACGGCGACGTCTTCCAGGTGGGCGGGGCCACCCTGCGCGCACTGCACACCCCGGGGCACTCGCCGGGATCCACCTGCTTCCACCTCGAGGATGAAGGGACGGTCTTCACCGGAGACACGCTGTTCAACGGCGGACCCGGTGCCACGGGCAGGTCCTACAGCGACTACCCCACCATCCTCGACTCCATCCGGCAACGGCTGCTGACGCTGCCTGCCGCCACGGTGGTCCGCACGGGCCACGGCGACAACACCACCATCGGTGCGGAGCGCGAGACGCTGGCCCGGGTAAACCAGTGAATCCCCTCAAGCTCGGCCGGCAGCCGGCGCCGGTCGAGGACATCAACGAGGACAAACTCGAAGTCCACAAGCCGAAGACTGAGGCCGCGGGGGTCAAGGCCGTCATGGTGGCACTTGAGCGTGCCGTGGCGCAGGCCGGCGTGACCCGCACGGCGCAGTCCCTGCTGCGGCTGAACCAGCAGGGCGGGTTCGACTGCCCCGGCTGCGCCTGGCCGGAGTCGGCCACGAAGCGCAAAGCGGCCGAGTTCTGCGAGAACGGCGCCAAAGCCGTGGCCGAGGAGAACACCCTCCGCACGGTCGGCGCCGAGTTCTGGGCCAGGCATTCCATCGCCGAACTGTCGGGAAAGACGGAGTACTGGCTGGGCAACCAGGGCAGGCTCAGCGAGCCGGTGGTGATCCGCGAAGGCGAGTCCCACTATTCGCCGATCTCCTGGGCGGAGGCCTTTGACCTGATCGGTGAACACATCCGGGCCTCCACCCCGGACCGCTGCGTGTTCTACACCTCCGGGCGCACGGCGAACGAGACTGCGTTTATGTACCAGCTGTTCGCCCGCGCCCTGGGCACCAACAACCTCCCGGACTGTTCCAACATGTGCCACGAATCCTCGGGTTCGGCGCTGAACCCGACCATCGGTATCGGAAAGGGGACTGTGTCGCTGGAGGACATCCACGATTCCGAGCTGATCTTCGTGGTGGGGCAGAACCCCGGCACCAACCACCCCCGGATGCTCTCGGCCCTGAAGGAGTGCAAGGACAAGGGCGGCAAGGTGGTGGCGGTCAACCCGCTGCCGGAGGCAGGGCTGTTCAACTTCAAGGATCCGCAGACTGTCTCGGGTGTGGTGGGCGGCGGCACGCCGCTGGCCGACGAGTACCTGCAGATCAAGGTGGGCGGTGACCTGGCACTGTTCCAGGCGCTGGGCCACCTGCTCCTGGTGGAGGAGGAACGCAACCCGGGCACCGTCGTCGACCGTTCCTTCATCGACGCGCAGACCGACGGGTTCGATGCCTACCGCGAGGCCTGCGGCGAGCTGGACTGGGCGGAAACCGAGAAGGCCACCGGCCTGTCCCGCGAGCAGATCGAAACCGTTGCCGGGATGCTGATCCGCTCCAAGGCCACCATCTTCTGCTGGGCCCTCGGTGTAACGCAGCAGCCGCACTCGGTGGACACCATCAAGGAAATGGTGAACGTCCTGCTCCTGCAGGGGAACTTCGGCAAGCCCGGCGCGGGCGCCTGCCCGGTCCGCGGACACTCGAATGTCCAGGGTGACCGCACCATGGGCATCTGGGAAAAGCCGAAGGAATGGCTGCTCGAGGCGCTGGACAAGGAGTTCGGCATCCAGTCCCCGCGCCATCACGGCTACGACGCTGTCGAGTCGATGGAAGCCTTTGAGCGCGACGAGGTGGACGTCTTTGTCTCCATGGGCGGAAACTTCTCCCTCGCCTGCTCGGACACGGAGACCCTGGAAGCGGGCATGCAGCGGATCGGCCTGACGGTGCACATCTCCACCAAACCGAACAGATCCCACATAGTGCATGGGCGCACCTCGCTGATCCTGCCCACACTGGGCCGGACGGACAAGGACGACAAGCACCCGGGGGGTGCGCAGTTCCTGTCCGTGGAGGACTCCATGTCAGTGGTCCACTCCACCCAGGGCCGGCTGGCGCCGGTCTCCGACCACATGCTGGCCGAACCGGTCATCGTGGCCCGGATGGCCGAGGCCACCTTCGGCGAAGGCCATTCCGTGGACTGGAAGGCCATGGCCGAAGACTATGACGTGGTCCGTGACCACATCTCCCGCGTCCTGCCGGGGTTCGAGGACTTCAACACCCGGGTCCGGACCAAAAACGGTTTTGTGCTGCCCAACCCGCCGCGCGACACCCGGTCCTTCAAGACGGACATCGGCCGGGGCCGCTTCACGGTCAGTCCGCTGGAATACCTGACCCCGCCGGAGGGCCACCTGGTGCTGCAGACCATGCGCAGCCACGACCAGTACAACACCACGTTCTACGGCCTGGACGACCGGTACCGCGGGATCTCGGGCGGCCGGCGCGTGATCCTGGTCCACCCTGAGGACCTGGCCGAGCTCGGCTTCCAGGACCGGGACCTGGTGGACGTGGTCAGCACCTTCCGCGGGCACGACCGGCAGGCGGACAAGTTCCGCCTGGTCGCGTACCCGACGGCGAAGGGCTGCGCGGCCGCGTACTTCCCCGAAGCCAACGCCCTGGTCCACAAGGAGAACGTGGCACGGGAGTCGAACACCCCCGGCTTCAAGGCCATGTTCGTCCGCTTCGTGCCACACCTGGCGGAGACCGTAACGCACCATGAGGGCGCGGCTGCGCAGCCTGCTGCGGCGTTGGCCGGTCCGGCGGCCGGCTAGGCGCTAGCCGATCCCGAGCACCGCCCACCCGAAGCCGGGCAGGCTGACAACGTTCCGTTCAGGACGCTGGCGGCCCTGCCCGGCCAGCAGTGTGCCTGCCCCGGACGGCACGGGCAGGTCCGCCGGCGTGGCCGAAAGGTTCAGCGCGACTGTCAGCGCACCGCCGTCGCCTGTTTCGCCGTTGTCCGCACCGCCGTCGTCCCTGGCTTGGTAGACGAGGTGCTCGTTGCTGAGCGTCAGCACGGTGGTGCGCGCCCGGTGCAGCCAGGAATGCCGCCGCCGGAGGCTGATCAGCTCCTGGTGCAGGTGGTAAACGGGCCAGCCGGCCGCTGCCAGTTCCGCGGGGCCGGCGGGGAACGCCGGACGGACGGCGTCATCGCCGCCGGCGCGGTCCTCCTTGACGCCGCGGAAGGCCTGCTCATCGCCGTAGTAGATACTGGGCGTCCCGCCCACCGTCAGCAGGACAGTGAGTGCAAGCGCCAGCTGGTCCGGGTTGTCCAGCTTGCTGGCCAGGCGGGTGACGTCGTGGTTGCCCACGAACGTGAGCGGCACAAAGCTGTCCAGGAACCCGTTGTGGCGCTCCAGAGCGGACGCTAGTTCGTAGAAGTTGGCATCGTTGAGGGAACTCCAGACCGCCTTCCACAGTTCGTATTGGGTCACCGAATCCAGGGTGCTCCGCTCCACCTCTTCGGCGAAGTCGCCGTGGATGTACTCGCCCACGAAGTAGGCCTCCGGAAAGTCGCGGCGCACCTCCGCCAGCACCGGCGCCCAGTACGACGCCGGCACGGCGTACGCTGCGTCCAGCCGCCATCCGTCCGCCCCGCGGCCCAGCCAGTGCTTCATCACGTCCGTGACCAGGGCGGCAACGCCGGGGTCGTCGTGGTTGAGCGCCACCAGGTGGTGGTGGCCCTCGAAGTCGTCATAGCCGGGCTCGGTCCCCGGCGTCCACCCGGACTCCGGCCACTGCAGGCGGAACCATGAGGCGGCGGGAGCGCCGGGCCCTTCGGTGAGCACGCGTTGGAAGGGCCCGAAACTGCGGCCCACATGGTTGAAGACGCCGTCGAGCAGGACCTTCAGCCCGCGGGCGTGGCACTGGGCAATGAGCTCGTCGAAGTCCGCGTCGTCGCCCAGCCGGGGGTCGATGCGGAAGTAGTCTGTGGTGTCGTAGCCGTGGGTCTCCGAGGCAAAGACCGGCCCCAGGGCCAGCCCGGAAGCTCCGAGTTCCACGACGTAATCGAGCCAGGGAACCAGCTGGCCGAGCCGGTGGACCGGGGGCCGGTCCGCAGCGCCGGCCGGCGCGCCGGCCGAAGGCTCCGCCCCTACGAAGCCGATCGGGTACACGTGCCACCAGATAGCGTGTTGGACCCAGTCCGGTTCCGTCATCGAGATCCACCTTTCGTCGGTTTCCCAACATACTCCGTCAGCCCGCCGGCCGGGTCTTGAGCAAATCCTTGCAGAGCCTTGAGCGGACGCTGAGCTGCCTTCGCCACACTCGAAGGAAGCACTCAACGACATGGGTCGGCGCACTGGGGATGGTGAAGGTCCGCATGGAAAGAATTCACAGCGGGGAGAAACTGCTGGGCGACGCCATGGCGCGCGCCGCCGTCCGCCTGATGCAGCAAGCGCCCGGCTACAAGAAGCGGACCGTCCACCACCTGAAGCACGTTTGGAAGGTCTATGCCCTGTCCCGCGCCCTGGCCAAGGCGCTCGAAGACTCCCGGGAGGCCTCCAGCTGGCCCGGTGACAGGCTCCAAGTGGGCACGCACATGTCCAGGAGGGTGGAGCTGATCACCCGCCGGCTGAAACGTGAAACCGACGTCTACGCCGCAGGCTGACCCCCGCAAGGGGCCGCCCGCCATCCGAGCCACCCGAGCCGCCCGCCGTCGTGACCCTGTTTAAACCGCGAACGACGGCGACACTCCGGACTTGCCGGTGTGTCGCCGTCGTTCTGGCGTAGTACAGGGTCAGGACGGCCGGTGGGCCGAGCCTGTCGAGACCGGGATTTCGACTCGCCCGATCACCGGTTGGGTGCCTAATGCCCGGTGTAACCCATTTTTCCGCTGATGACCAGGCCGGCGGCCCGGAGGCCCTGGATCAGGCCGGGAGTGTTTTCCGGGTCGAAGCGGAACGAAGGGCCGGAGATGCTCACGGCCCCGATGACCGTTCCAGCATGGTTGCAGACCGGGACGGCAATGGCGGTGAGACCGATCTCGAACTCCTCGTGGACCACCGCGTAGCCGTCGCGGGACACGTCGAGGAGTTGCTTTTCAAGTTCCTTGCGGCTGGTGATGGTCCGCTGTGTCCGGGCTGCCAGGCCCGTCTTCTTCAGGACCCGCTCCCGTTCGTCGGCCGGCAGGGCTGCCAGGAGCACCTTGCCGCTGGAGGTGGCGTGCAGGGGTGTAAGGCTGCCCACCCAGTCATAGGTGGCCAGCGTGGACGGCCCCATGGCCTGGTCCACGTTTACCGCATAGTTGGAACGAAGCACCGCGAGATTGACAGTTTCCTTGAATTCCTCGGCCAGGCTTTCGAGCACCGGGCGTGCCTCCCGCACCAGGCTCAGCCTGCCCGGAATGGAACTGGCCAGGCGGAGGACGCCAAACCCCAGCTGGTACTTTCCCCGATCACTGTTTTGGTGCACCATCTCCCGGGTCACCAGCGAGCCGAGCAACCGCGAGACGGTGGACTTGTGAACGCCCATTTCTTCGGCAATCTCGCTGACTCCGGCATGGCCGTCACGGGCAAGGATCTGCAGGATCTGGAGGGCGCGGTCCACTGACTGGACACCTCCGCCTTGGATATCCGGATCCTTGTCAGTCCCTAGTTCGTCTCTTGCAGCCATCAGAGATGCTCCCGTGTTGTTGCCGTGACCGGAGGTCAGGCTCGCCCTTGTCCCACCTGATTCCCAATTCTGATCCTAGACTGAGGCGGGCGCGCGGACGTCATCACGCGGCTTTGTGTTAGCTGCCCGGGCGTCGGATTCGCAGGGGAGATGCCAGCCGTTGCGAGGACGGGAATGCCGGGGAGGGGCGGCCTGCGGCTACAGTTCCGGGCGCCAGGGGAGACCCAATGCTGCCACCTGCTCGCCCCGTTGAGCCCCGCGCGGAGGGATTACCAAGAAGCCGTCTGCGGCAGCCAGCCCGCGCAGCATTCCGGGCCCGGCGTAGGGGGCCGGAACCGCGAGGCCGTTGATCCAGCGGAACGCCATGAGCCGGGTGGAGGCAGGGTGGGCGGAGATCGTCGCACCGCAGGGTACCTGGGTGGTCTCGGCCAGCGGCTGATGGCCGAGTGCGGCCAGAAGGGGACCTCCAACAGTGAAGAGTGCCATCAGGGCTGCCAGCGGGTCGCCGGGAAGTCCGATGATGAACCGCCCGTTGGGAAGTTTGGCCAGGGCTGCGGGGTGGCCCGGCCGCACGGCCACGCCATCGATGAGGAGCCGTCCGCCAAGGGCGGCGATGGCCTTCCGGAAATGGTCCGCACCGGAGCGTCCGGTCCCGCCGGTGGTCACGACGACCTCGGGCCACCGGGCCATCGGCGCTTCGGCGGCGCCCAGCCCTGTAAGCCATTCCTCGTAGGAATCACCGATGCGGACCAGCGGTCCAGGAGTGCCCCCGAGCATGCCGATGACGATACCGAGCGGGGGCCCGAACGCATCCCTGACCTGCTCGGCTGCAGGGACCCGGGAAGTCACCACCTCCGAACCGCTGACCAGTATTTTGACCAGTGGCTTGCCTCGTACTTCCAGCCGATCGAAGCCGGCAACGGCCGCCAAAGCGACATGGGCGGGATTCAGGGTTGTCCCTGCGGCAATCAGCACCTCGCCGGCCGGTGCGCTGCCGTCCACCATCAGGATGGCCTGGCTGCTCCCGAGCGGCATCCCCGGTTCCCTAAGCACCCGGGGACCATCATCGCAGGCTGCCCAGCCGTCCATTGCGGACGAAGCGTAGTGTGGCATCTCTTGCAAGGTGATGAGGTCGGCGGCCAGGGTTCGTCCGTTCGCCTCGCCAAGCGGGACGCGCTCCAGTCCGAGGGGGCGGGCGCAGTCGAAAGCCAGGCGGCGTGCTGCCGCCCAGGTGTGATCGCCGACGGCGGGCCGCCCGCCGTCTGATCCCGGCCCGCCGACGATCGCAAGGGTTTGAGCTGCCACTGGGTGCTCCCTCGTTGGTTAGATGGTTGGGCGGACCTGTTGGTTCCCGAAGACGGGGCTCTGGTCACGCCATGTTGACCGTGATGATGTCCCCGTCCGCGCGAAAGAACATGCGGCGGCCGCGCCCCAGCGATAAGACGAGCCATACGATGGCGCCATCCTCGGTGACTTCGTCAATCCAGCCTGAACATGGGACTGTGAGACCCTCCAGCACTGTGACGAAATCACCCGGGATGAGCGCGGTCCAGTCTGTCACCACCTTGGTGCCGCCCACGGCGGGATCCGCGGCGCGGGGTGATGTCGCGACGCCGGTCATGATGCAAACACCGTCGTCCGGGCGGTGCGGGACTGTTCCCGTGCCGCTTCGGCGGCGTGGAGCAGCAGCAGCGCTGTTGTAACGGAGCCCACACCGCCGGGGACCGGCGTTAGCGCGGCAGCTACCGGGCGCACGCTGGTGCCGTCCACATCGCCGGCGAGTGAGCCGTCGGAAAGCACATTGGTCCCCACATCGATGACCACGGAATGTTTGGAAACGTCGTCCCCTGTGATCAGGCCGGTGCGGCCGGCGGCAACAACCACGACGTCGGCAGTTTTTGTGTACCTCCGCAGCGGACCGGACCTGGAGTGGCAGACGGTGGTGGTGGCGTCCTTCTGCAACAGCAGCAGGGCCAGCGGCTTGCCGACCACCGTGGAACGGCCCACAACCACCACGTGCCGCCCGGCCACCGGAATTTCGAAGTAGTCCAGCATTTCGACGACGGCGCGTGCCGTTGCTGGCGCGAAGGCGCGTTCACCCACGGCCAGGAGCCCCAGGCTCAGCGGGTTTGCGCCGTCGATGTCCTTGGCCGGGGAAATGTGCTTGGCCAGTTCCTCGGTCTTCACGCCGGGAGGCAGGGGAGTCTGCAGAATGATTCCGTTGACGGATGGCTCAGCGCTGAGGTCCTTCAGCACGGCGACGAGCACTTGTTCGGTGGCGTCATGGCCCACGTCGATGATCCTGCAGTCGATGCCGGCGTTTTCTGCGGCGCGCTCGATGGAACGCACATACCAGTGTGTGGAGCTGTCCTCTGTGGCAACCACGACGGCGAGGGTTGGAGCCGATCCCTCGTCGGCCAGGGCCTTGGCTTCGGCCCGGGCCTTCTGCTGGATCAGCTTGGCAAGAGGCTTGCCGGAGAGCACGGATGCGTCGGCCAGCCCCAGCGCTTCGCCGATGAGCTCGTCGGCCCCGGCCGCACCACCGCCGGGCGTGGGCTGCTGCGATGCAAGCCTGCCGTGGGTGTCGATAGTTTCTTCTGAACCGATCATTTGTCCATTCCTGGCTGCTAGGGGCTGGGGCGGAAAGGGTGCCGTGTGTTCCCGAGGGGCTTTGCGTGCTGGTTGACCGCCCAGCACGGTCACGAGGCTTGGCCGCGGTGGCGTACCTGCTGTCCACCGGAACCCGATGGAAGGCGATAGATATATGTCTAATAACGTTATTGATATATCAGTGATTCTGGAAAGCGTATACTGGCGAGCCGGCGAGGTCAATAGCCGGTTTTGGCCGCCAGCACTGACCAGACAAGGCTGTGTCCCCGTCGCTGACTGCGACGGGGACACGTGCGGGTGCGCGACGCGCACGAGCCGGTGGAGAATGCGTGCCGGTTAGGCCCTGGCAGCTCCCGCCGAGGCTTCGGCGCGCTTCTCGAACGGCGGCTCGTCCCATTCGATGAAGGGATCGTTGTCCTGGGCTGCGAGGAGCGCGTGCGCTTCGGCTGCGGTGTCCACGCTCGGCATGGAGCCGGGCAGCGGGCGGCGTGCAGATTCCTTCAGGAAATAGATGGCGATCGCGCCGATCACCGATGTCGCCATCAGATAGTACGCGGGGGCCATGTCGTCACCCGTGGCCTCAATCAGGCCCTGCACCAGGAAGGGCGTTGTTCCGCCAAAAATGGCAACGGAGAAGTTGTAGGCGATGCCCATGCTGCTATACCGGCACGAAGTGGGGAACAGCGCCGGCAGCGCCGAGGCCAGGTTGGCAACGTAGAACGTCACGGGGAAGGCGACCAGGGACAGTCCGACCAGGGTCGACCAGATCTCGCCCATCCCGATCAGGAGGAACGCGGGGACGGCAAACAGGATGGTGCTTCCGGCTCCGATCCACAGCACCGGGCGGCGCCCGATGCGGTCCGAGAGCTTCCCTGTGAGCGGAATGCACAGTGACATCACCACCAGCACGGGAATGGTCAGCAGAGTGCCGTGGACCGGGTCATAGCCCTTGGATTCGGTCAGGTATGTCGGCATGTAGGAGGTCAGGGCATAGCCCACGGTATTGGCCGCGCCCGCGAGGATCATGGCCAGCACGATCGGGCGCCAGTAGGTCCTCATGACGCCCAGCGGACCGCCGGCAACATCCTTGTCGCCCGCGGCAGCTTCGACGGCGGCCCCCTCCTGCGCGTCAAGGGTTGCCTGGAACTGGGGCGATTCCTCGATCTTGTTCCGGAAGTAGATTGCAACCAGGCCCAGCGGCCCGGCCACCAGGAACGGGATCCGCCAGCCCCAGTCCTCCATGGCCGCCTGCCCCAGGGTGACCTGCAGGAGGGACACCGTGGCAGCGCCCAGGGCAAATCCGATGTAGGAGCCCATGTCCAGGAAGCTGGCGAAGAACCCGCGCCGCTTGTCCGGGGCGTATTCGCACACGAAGGTTGTGGCGCCGGCGTACTCGCCGCCCGTGGAGAATCCTTGCACGAGCTTCAGGAGCACCAGCAGTGTGGCCGCCCAGATGCCAACTTGTGCGTACCCCGGCAGGAGGCCGACGGCGAAGGTGCTTGCCGCCATCAGCATGAGGGTCGCTGCCAGCACCTTTTGGCGGCCCACCTTATCGCCCAGCCAGCCGAAGACCATGCCGCCGAGTGGGCGGGCGATGAACGTTGCGGCAAAGGTGCCAAGCAGGAACAGGGTCTGGACGCCCTTGTCTGCCTCCGGCAGGAATACGGGTCCCATGGTGGTGATGAGATAGCCGAACACGCCGACGTCGTACCACTCCATGGTGTTGCCCACGATGGTGCCGCCGAGGGCCTTCTTAAGCATCCGCTGGTCCACGATGTTGATGTCGGACATCGTGAGCCTGCGGGAGTTCTGTCTGTCTTTGCCTCTTTGAGCGGTTGTTATGTCACCTTTGTTTGTCATAAAGGTTTCCTTACTGAGTATTGGCGGGGCTTCGATGCAGGGTGCCTGCGCAGGCCCCGCGGACAGGTTCGGTGGGTCCTCGGAGGTCAGGGCCATAAAGGCGCAGTCCAGGACCATGACTTTCTACGAAGGGAACTGGCACGCCGGGTGAGGACCGGATCGGTCGTTGCCTTCGTGTTCCGCAGTGATCAACAAGGTTCAGCTTATGCAACAGAGTGCGGTAGCTCACAGGCGTTGTCAAGAATATGACCTGACCCCTGCAGCGGACGTTCGAACGCTCCCGCCATACCCCCACCCGTTCGGGTAGGCGAAACCGTCCGATCATGCAGTGGCATCAGTCCGGGCCTGGGGGAGGATGGCAGGAAGCATTCGAATGGGCTCGGAACCGCTGCGGGGCCGGCGGTCAGCGCAGGTCGCGGCGCATCAGCACGCGCGGGAAACCGTTGAGGACGGAGTCGGTGTCCGCGGCCTTGGCGAAGCCTGCCTTCTCGAAAAGCCCGCGTGTGCCGACATAGGCCATCGTCAGATCCACTTTCCTGCCCTGGTTATCCACCGGGTAACCCTCAATGGCGGGCGCGCCGTATGAGCGCGCAAACTCGACTGCGCCCTGCAACAGCTGATGGGAGATCCCCCTGCCGCGATATCCCGGCCGCACCCTGATGCACCAGACCGACCACACGGGCAGATTGTCCACGTGGGGGATCCGGCGGTTTCGGGCGAAGCCGGTATCGGCGCGCGGATGGACGCCTGCCCACCCCACTACCTCCCCGCCGTCATACGCCAGAACTCCGGGCGGCGGATCCTGCGCCACCAGCCCCTGCACCAGTTCCCCGCGGGCAGTGCTCTTCAGCGCCGCGTTCTGTTTGGCGGGAATGCGGTAGCTCAGGCACCAGCACACCGTCGCGTCCGGACGCCTGGGCCCCAGCATCGTCTTGACGTCCACAAACTCCGTTGCCGGACGAACTTCGATTCCCATTTAGTTGCGCAGCCCGTTGCTGTGCGCCAAGGCGATGGCCTCGGTGCGGGATGTGGCTCCGAGTTTGCGGTAGATGTTGCGCAGGTGGAACTTGACGGTGTTCTCGCTGACATGCAGTTTTCCGGCGATCGCGCGGTTCCGCTGCCCGGCGGCAAGCAGTTGCAGCACTTCCAATTCGCGGTCGCCCAGGTTCCAGGCGGCGACGTCGGGCAACGAGCGCCCGGGCGGGTCCAGCGGAATGGTGACGGCGACGTCGGCACCCCAGCCTTGCATGAGGTCGATCGCCATCCGGCCGTTCAAGACTTCCACCCGCTGCGCCAGGCGGGCGATGCTGGGGGCCTCTGCGGAAAGGCTGCCCAGGCCGTCGTCGCGCACATTGATGAGGAGGTTCGCGCCGTCGCAATCCCACTGGGTCCGGATGCGCCGAACATCCGGCTGTTCAACCATGGCGAGCACCAGTCCGCGGACGATCGCCCGGGCGGCATGCGCAACTTCCCCGGGGAGGGCGCGGCCGTTGACGGGCGGCTCGATGAACTGGACGTCGATACCGCTGAAGTGCATGAGGGGGCGGAGATCCTCGCGGAGGCGCTGGAACGCCGTGGCAACGGGTTCTTCGACGAGTTCGGTGGTGCGGTCGTTGAGTGTCCGCAGCTCCACAAGGGCTTTTGCGGCGAAGTCGGTGGCGGACTTTCGTGCAGTTTCGTCCGGAAGGGCGGGGGAGCGGAGGGCGGCGAGCAGGGTCTCCAGGGTTGTCGAGTGCCGGTCCACCAGCTCCGCCGTCACCCTGACGCGTTCGGCTGACGCCGCCCGGGACTCAATGAGGTACGACGGCGGTGCATCCGCCACCTTTTCCCGGATCCGCTCGGCGGCGAGGTTCCAGAGGTAGCCGACCTGCCACGGCAGCTGTGCTTCCCCGCCGGTTCCGCCGGCACCGATGTCTAGGCTGGCTTGCCCCACGGGTTGCGGGTCGGTAAGGACCAGCAACGCGTTTGTGGGTGAACCCAGGGCCAGGGCCGTGCGGTCCGTGCCCCCGATCGCGGCCGTGCCGCGCCAGGTTCCACTCGAATTCAGCGACGTCCTGATGTGGTCCAGCTCCGCGATGGAGACCCGGCTGATGACGGACTCGTCGCCGGACTTCTTCTGCGGACGCCCCGTGCAGTCTTCGGTAAAGATCACCAGGGCGCTGCTGCGCAGGTACGGCGCAGTGGCCTGGTGCAGCCTCTGGGCAATCTCGGTCAGCGGAGCCGCGGACAGGCATGTGATCGCCTCCAGCAGCGGCATCAGGCCCGCGGGCGGCTCAGGCGTGAGGGTGGAAAGGGTGGCTTCTGCGGTGACTGGCACCCATCCATTGTATGGAAATCCTCGGTTATGCCTATCCCTTTGGGTGGGGAAAACCGTCCGATCATGCCGTGGCGCCCACCCGTTCGGCGTCAGAGGATTGAAGGACAGCAACCGCCCCGAAGGAGGTAATCCCTTGAGTGTCATCACGGACGCCGAACCTGCAGCCCTGGCTGGAACGCCGGACACAGCCGAAGCAACATCGGTCACCAGGAACCAGCTCCTGGTGCTGGACGAGATCCAGCGGACAGCCGCCCGGGTGGATCCGAACCAGGTTGCCGCCCTTGCCGCGGAAATCCGGTACGGGAAGCGGATCTTCGTCACCGGCGCCGGCCGCAGCGGCCTCGTCCTGAAAATGGCCGCCATGAGGCTCATGCACCTGGGGCTGGCGGTTCATGTGGTGGGCGAGACCACGGCCCCTGCCATTACGGCTGGAGACGTGCTGCTCGCCGCCTCCGGCTCAGGCACCACCTCCAGTGTTGTCAAAGCGGCACAGACCGCAGCTGCCCAGGGCGCGCGGGTGGCCGTGTACACCACCAACCCGGGTTCACCGCTCGCGGAGGCGGCGTCCGCCGTCGTCGTAATTCCCGCCGCACAAAAGACGGACCACGGTTCGGCTGTCTCCCGGCAGTATTCGGGCAGCCTCTTCGAACAGGTGCTGTTCACCACCACGGAAGCGGTGTTCCAAAGCCTCTGGGATGAAGAAGCCATCGCGCCGGAAGACCTGTGGCTCCGCCACGCAAATCTCGAATAGCCGCACCAAACCAAGCCAACCAAACCCCTCAACAAGCAAGGAACAGACACATGAAACTGCAAGTCGCCATAGACGTCCTGACCGTCGAAGCAGCCCTCGAACTCGCCGGCAAGGTTGCCGAATACGTCGACATCATCGAGCTCGGCACTCCGCTGGTGAAGAACGCAGGCCTGTCCGCCGTGACCGCCATCAAGACCGCCCACCCGGACAAGATCGTTTTCGCTGACCTCAAAACGATGGACGCAGGCGAACTGGAGGCAGAGATCGCCTTCAGTGCAGGCGCGGACCTGGTGTCCGTCCTCGGCGGCGCGGACGATTCCACCATCTCCGGCGCGGTCAAAGCAGCCAAGGCCCACAACAAGGGCATCGTCGTCGACCTGATCGGCGTCGCGGACAAAGTCACCCGCGCCAAGGAAGCCCGTGCCCTCGGTGCCAAGTTCATCGAGTTCCACGCGGGCCTGGATGAGCAGGCCAAGCCGGGCTACAACCTGGATGTGCTGCTGAACGCCGGCGAGGAAGCCCGCGTGCCGTTCTCCGTGGCCGGCGGAGTGAACCTTTCCACCATCGAAGCTGTGCAGCGCGCAGGCGCGGACGTCGCCGTCGTCGGCGGTTCCATCTACAGCGCCGACGATCCCGCGCTCGCCGCCAAGCAGCTCCGCGCGGCGATTATCTAACGAGTATTCCGCGCGCTTTTCGGTGTATTACAAGGGCCGGATTCGAGTAGTGCGGGCCGTTCCGTCCGGGCCGCGGCCGTGCCACACTTGGTGGACTATCGATTGACTGGGGGGATCCACGTCAGGAGATTGATATGCGATCATCGATGCCCGCCAAGTGTCCACGCCGCAGGTTGGTGGTGAACAAGCCATGATGATCGGCTGGGCCTACCTCATGGCCGCAATCATGACCATTGACTCGCTCCTGCTGGGTCTGCTGCTGCTGAACGTCCGGTGGCCGAAGAGCTGGAAAAGAAACGGCTGAACCGCCACATTCAGGCAGCCATGACAGATGAATGACCTCCCGGCCCGCTTTCACAGCCTGCCGACAGGATCCGAACAGCAGTGCCCTATGTTGGCGCTGCATCTTTGAGTGAAGGACGGTGCATACCGGCCGTTCTTCCCAAAGAGCCGTTCACACGGCGGATCGAGGAGACATCAGATGTCACGCACAAAGAGAATAACCCTTGGCCTGACGGCCGGGGCCTTGGCGCTCGGCGCCGGCCTGGGAGTCACCGGAATGGCGTCGGCCGCCGAAACCCCGACGCCGAGTGCCACGGCGTCGGCGTCGGCAAGCACCGACGGCACCGCGGCCACCGACAGCGGAAAGCGGGGCGGCCACAAGGGAGGGGACCGCGGCCAGCTGGCCGCTGACCTTGCCACGAAGCTTGGCGTTGAGGAAGCCAAGGTGACCGAAGCGATCAAGGCCTTCCGGGACGCCAACAAGCCCACCGAGGCGGCAGACGGCACGGCGCCTGCCGAGGGTACGGCGCCTGCCGAAGGTACTGCGCCTGCCGAAGGCGCCAAACCGGACCGCTCCGCCATGGACGCGGCGATGGCCAAGTCCCTTGCGGAGTCGCTCGGCGTCGAGGAATCCAAGGTCACCGCAGCCCTGGAGGAAATCCGGGCTGCGGGCCAGGCCGAACGTGCCGCCGCCCTCAAGACCAGGCTGGACACCGCCGTTGCCGACGGCAAGTTGACCCAGGCCGAGGCGGACGCCGTCACGAAGGCCGTGGAAGCCGGGGTGATCGGCGGAGGCGGCCGGTAAGGCTGCCAGCCCCCACGGGACGCTCTCTCACTTTCTTGAGGAAAGTGAAAGAGCGTTCCGTTGTTAACGCCGGAAAGTGAGAGAGCGTTTAGAGCACCTTGCGGATGGTCTCTTCGAAGCTCGTCACGTGGTGCAGGGCCAGCTCGCCTGCTTTGTCGGCGTCGCCCGCCGCCACTGCCTTGAGCAGCTCGACGTGTTCGGTGACGTGGCCGCTCACCGAGGGCACCTTGTCCAGGACCAAGCACCAGATGCGGGTGGCCAGGTTGTCGTAGCGGATCAAGGTGTCTTCCAGGTGCGGGTTGGCTGCGGCCTTGTAGATCAGCCGGTGCACGGTCAGGTCGTAGCGCATGAGGTCGCGGGACTGGCTGGGATTCGGATCCAGCCCGGCGATGGTGTCGGCAACGTGCAGCAGCTCGCGGCGCATGGCGGCGTTTGCTCTCGTGGCCGCGCTGCGTGCCGCCAGGGGCTCCAGCAGCTCCCGGACCTCCGAGACATCGGCCAGTTCCGTGAAGTCCACGGTCGTGGCAAAGGTTCCCCGGCGCGGATAGGACACCACCAAGTGGTCCACTTCCAGCCGCTTGATTGCCTCGCGCACCGGAGTGCGGCCGTACCCGAGCTCGGCCGCCAGCTGACCGTCGTTGATGGGTTCGCCCGGCCGGATCTCGAGCATGATCAGCTTGTCGCGCAGCTGCCGATAGGCGGCCTCCGCCTGGGACAGGACTTCGTCCTCGGCGGGTGGCAAAACAGGAAGTGCATTCAAGGTGCCGCTCCGTTCATGGCTACTCAGTTCTTCATCGCTCAGCTTCACTACCGGGCGATCGGGTCCTAACCGGAAGCCCAGTGCCACTTGCTTCCCGCTATTGACTCTTTTGTGATACCAATCATACCATTGACCTCACACTAATATATTAGTTACAGCAAGAGTGGTATCTCAAAGGAGCATCCGTGGTTGAGCAGTTGAACGAGCGACTTTCCGTAGTCGATCCCGAGGTCCAGCAGGCCATTGCCAATGAGCTGGGCCGCCAGCAGTCCACCCTGGAAATGATCGCGTCGGAGAATTTCGCCCCGTCCGCCGTCATGGAGGCGCAGGGCTCAGTGCTGACCAACAAGTACGCCGAGGGCTACCCGGGCAAGCGCTACTACGGCGGCTGCGAGCACGTGGACGTCATCGAGCAGCTGGCCATTGATCGCGTCAAGGCGCTCTTCGGTGCTGAATTCGCCAATGTGCAGCCGCACTCCGGCGCGCAGGCCAACGCCGCCGCCATGTTCGCCCTGCTGAACCCGGGCGACACCATCATGGGCCTGAGCCTGGCCCACGGCGGCCACCTCACCCACGGCATGAAGATCAACTTCTCCGGCAAGCTCTACAACGTGGTCCCATACAACGTGCGGGAGTCCGACCTCCGGATCGACATGGCTGAAGTCGAAGCGCTGGCACTGGAGCACCGCCCGAAGCTCATCGTTGCCGGCTGGTCTGCCTACTCCCGCCAGCTCGATTTCGCTGAGTTCCGCCGGATCGCGGACCTCGTGGGCGCCTACCTGATGGTGGACATGGCCCACTTCGCCGGCCTGGTAGCCGCAGGGCTGCACCCCAACCCGGTGCCGTACGCCGACGTCGTCACCACCACCACCCACAAAACCCTCGGCGGCCCCCGCGGCGGTGTCATCCTCGCCAAGGAGCAGTACGCCAAGAAGATCAACAGCGCAGTCTTCCCCGGCCAGCAGGGCGGCCCCCTGGAGCACGTCATCGCCGCCAAAGCCGTGGCCTTCAAGCTCGCCGGCTCCCCGGAGTTCAAGGAACGCCAGGAGCGCGTCCTGCAGGGTTCGAAGCTTCTGGCCGACCGGCTCCTCCAGGCGGACGTTGCCGCGGCAGGCATCTCCGTGGTCAACGGCGGCACCGACGTCCACCTTG
Source organism: Arthrobacter sp. CC3 (assembly GCF_039907775.1). Lineage (NCBI taxonomy): Bacteria > Bacillati > Actinomycetota > Actinomycetes > Micrococcales > Micrococcaceae > Arthrobacter > Arthrobacter sp. CC3. The sequence goes on along the minus strand of NZ_JARCCY010000011.1, from coordinate 1,020 downwards.
TCCTGGTGGACCTGCGGAACTCTGAACTGGACGGCCAGCAGGCCGAAGACGCCCTGCACCGGATCGGTATCACCGTGAACCGCAACGCCGTGCCGTTCGACCCGCGCCCGCCGATGGTGTCCTCCGGCCTCCGGATCGGCACGCCGGCCCTGGCCACCCGCGGCTTCGGCGCCGAGGAATTCACCGAAGTAGCGGACATCATCGCGACGGCGCTGATTGCGTCCGCGAGCACCGGCACCTTGGGTGACAGCACCGTCGTCGAACTCCGCGCCCGGGTGACCGCCCTCGCCGAACAGTTCCCCCTCTACCCTCACCTCAACAGCGGCACCGACACTGCCGCCTTCGAAGCAGACCTGATTGGAGCAGCCCAGTGAGCACCCACCAGCTCCCCGAGCACCCGGATTTCCTTTGGCGCAACCCGGAGCCTAAGTCCTCTTATGACGCCGTGATTGTGGGCGGTGGCGGGCATGGTCTGGCTACGGCGTATTTCCTGGCGAAGAACCATGGCATGACCAATATTGCGGTCCTGGAAAAGGGTTGGCTGGCTGGCGGCAACATGGCCCGGAACACCACGATCATCCGTTCCAATTACCTTTGGGACGAGAGCGCGGCCATTTATGAGCACGCCCTGAAGCTCTGGGAGATCCTGCCCGAGGAACTGGAGTACGACTTCCTGTTCAGCCAGCGCGGCGTGATGAACCTCGCCCACACCCTGGGCGATGTCCGCGAGAGCATGCGCCGGGTGGGTGCGAACCAGCTCAACGGCGTGGACGCGGAGTGGCTGGACCCGAAGCAGGTCAAGGAACTCTGCCCGATCCTGAACATCAGTGACAACATCCGTTACCCCGTCATGGGCGCCACCTACCAGCCGCGCGCCGGTATCGCCAAGCACGACCACGTGGCGTGGGCCTTCGCCCGCAAGTGCGACGAGCTGGGTGTGGATATCATCCAGAACTGTGAAGTCACCGGCTTCATCAAGGACGGCAACCGCGTGGTGGGTGTCAAGACCAACAAGGGCAC
>NZ_JARCCY010000109.1:0-928 GCF_039907775.1 Arthrobacter sp. CC3 | reverse complement strand
CGGTGGCGTGCTGGCTGGAATGCTTGAGGGGTGTCGCGAACTTCTGTTTTGAGTGATGATCAGTGGTCCCGGATCGAGCCGTTGTTGCCCTGTTCTGACGGGCGGCGGGGTCGGCCGTTCCGGGGCCACCGCCAGGTCGTTGAAGGCATCATTTATCGGTATCGGTGCGGTATTGCCTGGCGGGATCTGCCGGCGGAGTTCGGTCCGTGGCAAACAGTATGGAAGCGGCACCGCCGTTTCGCCTCCGACGGCACGTGGGACCGGATCCACGCACGGCTACTGGCCGAAGCGGACGCAGCCGGACTGATCGACTGGACCGTTTCGGTGGACTCGACCATCAACCGAGCCCACCAGCACGGGTCGAACCTTCCCCGCACCACAGGGGGAACTCCCGAATTACAAGAAACTGTTTGCCGAACCGCCTGACCACGCCATCGGCCGCTCCAGGGGCGGGCTGAGCACCAAGATCCACCACGCCTGCGACGGCAAGGGCCGGCCGCTGGCGATGATTCTTGGCCCCGGACAGGGCGGCGACTCGCCCATGTTCCCCGTCGTCATGGAAGCAGTCCGGGTTCCCCGCATCGGCGGCGGCCGCGCCAGAACCCGCCCCGACGCCGTAATGGGAGATAAGGCCTACTCGTCCCGGGCGAACCGTGCCATGCTGCGCGAACGGGGCATCAAAGCCGTCATCCCGGAACCATCCGACCAGATCGGACACCGCAAGCGCCGCGGATCACGCGGCGGGCGGCCCGTGAACTTCGACTCAGAGACCTACAAAGGCCGCAACACCGTCGAAAGATCCTTCAGCCTCTTCAAACAATGGCGCGCCATCGCCACCCGCTACGACAAACTCGCACTGACCTACCGTGCCGGCGTCGTCCTCTACGCAGTCGTCATCTGGCTACGCCAATAAGGAGACACGCCCTAG
>NZ_JARCCY010000108.1:0-930 GCF_039907775.1 Arthrobacter sp. CC3 | reverse complement strand
GGTCACCGCCGGAACACCATTCAGGTCGAGAGCCCCAACCACACGGTTGGGGCTCTCCCACTTTAACCACCACAACCACGCAAACCCACTCCCGGAACGTGCACCCCCAGGGCAACCCACCCGCACTTCCCGGGCCGTTCAGACGAACCCTCTCCCACCACCGGCACCGCCCGGCCACGCCGGCCAGGCACCCAACCCAACCACCGCCGTCGAACCCCCCGGTGAGAGAGCGTCGGGTTGGAACCCGCAGGAACTGAGAGAGCGTTGCCGGGGCGGGCACGAAAGGTGAGAGAGCGTTCTGGCCCGTCCATGCGGGAGCTGCGGCGACCGTCCGCTGATGGCGAAATACGGGGCCAAAAGGCCTCAAAACCGGTGATTTACCTCAAAAAATGGCGGAAACACGCGGAATTTGCGGACCTGACCGCGGCAAGCTGGTAAGTTTTCGAACAGTGGCTTGTGCGCACGCCGCGTTCAGGCTCCAGAAATCATGACCGTCCAGGAGGACATCAATGGCTAAGAACCGTAGTGAACTTGTTTCAGAGGTAGCAGGCAAGGCCGGCACCAGCCAGGCAGCCGTCAACTCCGTGCTCGATGCACTGTTCGAGGTATTCGAGACCTCTGTCGCCGCGGGCGAGAAGATCACCATCCCGGGCTGGCTCGCAGTTGAGCGCACCGACCGTGCAGCTCGCACCGGCCGCAACCCGCAGACCGGCGAGACCATCCAGATCGCCGCTGGCCACAGCGTCAAGCTGACCGCTGGCTCCAAGCTGAAGGCTGCTGTCTCCAAGAAGTAGCACCGGCGTCCAACGCTTGAAAGGGAGCGGCAACCTGAGGGTTGCCGCTCCCTTTGCGTTAACCTCGATTTTTCATGATGGTCGGTGATGGTCGCTGGTTCGTGCCGGTGTGTTGATCGGCGGGTGTTTTCTGTTT
>NZ_JARCCY010000107.1:0-964 GCF_039907775.1 Arthrobacter sp. CC3 | reverse complement strand
GGTCCTAGTGGTGTGCCGCGATGAGGGAGCTGGCTTCCTGGCGGGTGCTGCCGGAGCTTTCGATGTGCGCGAGTTCGGCCGGGATCTCCCAGCCCTTCTTGCGCATCGCGGTGGCCCAGAGCCGGCCGGCACGGTAGGAGGATCGGACCAGCGGGCCGGACATCACGCCGAGGAAGCCGATTTCCTCGGCCTCCGTGGCGAGGTCCACGAATTCCTGCGGCTTGACCCAGCGGTCCACCGGCAGGTGGCGTTCGGACGGGCGCAGGTACTGGGTGATGGTGATCAGGTCGCAGCCGGCCTCGTGCAGGTCCTGCAGGGCCTCGGAGATTTCCTCGCGGGTCTCGCCCATGCCCAGGATCAGGTTGGACTTGGTGACCATGCCCAGGTTCCGGCCCTGGGTGATGACATCCAGGGACCGGTCGTAGCGGAACGCGGGGCGGATGCGCTTGAAGATCCGCGGCACGGTCTCGACGTTGTGCGCGAAGACCTCGGGCTTGGAGTCGCAGATCGCCGCGATGTGCTCGGGTTTGCCGGAGAAGTCCGGGATCAGCAGTTCGACGCCGGTGCCCGGGTTCAGTTCGTGGATCTTCCGGACCGTTTCGGCGTAGAGCCAGACGCCCTCGTCGGCGAGGTCGTCGCGGGCCACCCCGGTCACGGTGGCGTACCGGAGCTGCATGGCCTGGACCGAGCGGGCCACCTTGGTGGGTTCGAACATGTCCACCGGGGAGGGCTTGCCGGTGTCGATCTGGCAGAAATCACAGCGCCGGGTGCATTCGGAGCCGCCGATCAGGAACGTGGCTTCCTTGTCTTCCCAGCACTCGAAGATGTTCGGGCAGCCGGCCTCCTCACACACCGTGTGCAGGCCTTCCTTCTTCACCAGGTTCTTGAGCTGGACGAACTCCGGGCCCATCTGGACCTTGGCCTTGATCCACTCCGGCTTACGCTCCACCGGGGTGGCCGCATT
>NZ_JARCCY010000106.1:0-1001 GCF_039907775.1 Arthrobacter sp. CC3 | reverse complement strand
GGTGTGAGTCCTCTGAAGGAGAAGGTGGTTTAACTTCTAGCCAATGGCAACTGCGTCATCGTGAGGTGGGGTGGGAAGGAAGCCGGAGGCAAATCCCTGCACCGAGGGACACGAACCGTATAAAAGGCATGCTGGTTGGGGTAAGCCAGCAACGGATGGTGAAGCCCGTTCCACCGAAACGGCCAGTATGTAAATGCGGCGGCGGCAGGGGGAAAGCAAATGTTCTTATCTGGGGAGATCTGTCCCAGTGCGTCACCTGTTTGTTGGTGGAGCGGTGCGGCCTTAAGGGTCGTGCTGATGGGGCAGAAGTCAGCCGAGGTCGTAGTACCGGTGGGGATCATGCTTGATTTGCCGGGAAGGGCTGAACGCTGGGAATTGATGGTTTGAAGCGGTGCTTCTCGTGTGTTCCACAGGAATCGCAGCCAACCCACGGGAGTGGTGGGACAGAGAGTGAAGGAGTGAACGGTGAATCCGGGATGGCCCCTGTCTGTGCGTAGTGAGGATCCGGCGGGTATCGGGGAGAACATCAGGGATGGTCAGGACCTGTGGGAGGAAGTCTTCTCCCGGCAGAATCTGATGATCGCGTTGAAACGTGTTGAGCGTAACCGGGGAGCTGCCGGTGCTGACGGGCTGCGCACGGAGGAACTCCGTGCGTGGTGCTTAGGACACTGGAAAGAGACCCGGGAAGCGTTGGACGCGGGTACGTATGCTCCGCTGCCGGTTCGCCAGGTGATGATTCCCAAACCTGACGGCGGGGAGCGGAAGCTGGGAGTACCGTCCGTGCTGGATCGGCTGGTCCAGCAGGCAGTCGCGCAAGTCCTGTCCCCGGTCTTCGATCCGGGGTTCGTGCCGGTCTCCTATGGGTTCCGGCCGGGCAAAAGCGCCCACGATGCGGTGAAGGTCGCCAGAACGGTGATCGGTCAAGGGTATCGGTGGGTGGTCGAGGTTGACCTGGATGCGTTCTTTGACCGGGTGAACCACGACGCGCTGATGGCCAGGGT
>NZ_JARCCY010000105.1:0-1121 GCF_039907775.1 Arthrobacter sp. CC3 | reverse complement strand
CCGTGCAGTCCGGTGAGGGTGTGGGCAACGAGTTCCTCTACATCATCGCCGCGGTGATCGGCGGCTGCCTGCTGACCGGCGGCTACGGCTCGGCGGTGGGCGGCGCGATCGGCGCGTTCATCTTCGGCATGGCCAACAAGGGCATCGTGTACGCGCAGTGGAACCCGGACTGGTTCAAGTTCTTCCTGGGCCTGATGCTGCTGCTGGCCACCATCGTCAACCTGATCGTCAAGCGCCGCGCGGAACTGAAGTAAAGGGGCCTCCGAGAACATGAATGCCAAAGAGATCGACCAGCAGACCCTGCTGCAGAACGAAACGGACCCGCTGACCCACACCCCGGTGCACCTGCTGGCACTGGAAAAGGTCGGGAAGAACTACGGCAACATCGTCGCGCTCAGCGATGTGACCATGGCCGTGGACAACGGCCGCGTCACCTGCGTCCTGGGCGATAACGGCGCGGGCAAGTCCACCCTGATCAAGATCATCGCCGGCCTGCACCAGCACGACCACGGCGTCCTGAAGGTCATGGGGGAGGACCGGAAGTTCACCTCCCCGCGTGACGCGCTCGATGTCGGCATCGCCACCGTGTACCAGGACCTCGCCGTCGTCCCGTTGATGCCGATCTGGCGGAACTTCTTCCTCGGCTCCGAACTGACCTCCGGGTTCGGGCCGTTCAAGAGCCTGGATGTGCAGCAGATGAAGGACATCACCAAGCATGAACTGGCCGAGATGGGCATCGACCTCCGGGACGTGGAGCAGCCCATCGGCCAGCTCTCCGGCGGTGAACGCCAGTGCGTCGCGATCGCCCGCGCCGTGTACTTCGGCGCGAAGGTCCTGATCCTGGACGAACCCACCGCGGCCCTGGGCGTGAAGCAGTCCGGCGTGGTGCTCCGCTACATCCTGCAGGCCCGCGACCGCGGCCTGGGCGTCATCTTCATCACCCACAACCCGCACCACGCCTTCCCCGTCGGTGACCGGTTCCTGCTCCTCAAGCGCGGCAAGTCCATCGGCTACTACGACAAGAAGGACATCACCCTCGACGAGCTCACCGCCCAGATGGCCGGCGGCGCGGAACTGGCCGAACTCGCCCACGAACTCGAACAACTCGGCGGCCACAGCGA
>NZ_JARCCY010000104.1:0-1139 GCF_039907775.1 Arthrobacter sp. CC3 | reverse complement strand
CTAGTGGTGTGTCTCAGTTTTGTTTGATGGCTTCGAGAGCGACGCGGCCGCGGGCGACTTTTTTGAGGATTGAGTCTGCGGTCGCGGTCCAGACCAGGGGTTTGGGTTCGGTGTTGTGAGCCGCCAGGTACTCCTCGATCTTGTTGATCAGGTCCGGGACTGAATGGAATGCTCCGCGGCGTAGGGCTTTGTCCGTGAGCTCCCGGAACCAGCGTTCAACGAGGTTCAGCCATGAGGACGAGGTTGGGGTGAAATGTAGCCGGAACCGGGGGTTTTTCGCCAGCCACGCCTTCACGTCCGGGTGCTTGTGGGTGGCGTAGTTGTCCAGGATCAGGTGGACATCCAGGCCCTGCGGGACTTCCTTGTTGATGGTTTTGAGGAACACGAGGAATTCCTCGTGCCGGTGCTTGGGCAGGCACGAACCGATGACTTTCCCGGTGGCCACGTCCAGTGCTGCGAACAGGGTGGTCGTGCCGTTGCGTTTGTAGTCATGCGTCATGGTTTCCGCCCGGCCCTTCTTCATCGGCAGGGATGGCTGGGTGCGGTCCAGGGCCTGGATCGAGGACTTCTCATCCATGCACAGCACGATCGCCTTCTCCGGCGGATTCAGATACAGACCGACCACGTCGATGAGTTTTTCTTCAAACTTCGGATCGTTGGAGAGCTTGAACGTATCGACCAGGTGGGGCTTCAGGCCCCGGGCGGCCCAGATCCGCTGCACCTGCGCCGGCGACACCCCGACCTTCGCGGCCATCGTCCGCACCGACCAGTGCGTCTGCCCTTCAGGCCTGGAATTGCGCGTCAGATCAACGATCTCATCGATCGTGGACTGCGGAATGACCGGCTTGCGGCCCCGCCCGGCACGCACCTCACCCAAGTGGGCCAGGCCCTCTGCCTCGAACCGGGCCCGCCACGACCGCACCGTCCCCGGGCTCGTCCCGGCGACCTTCGCGATCGATTCATTGGCCAACCCTTCCGCGGCCATCAACAAAACCTGCGCCCGCTGAACCTCCCGATGGGACGCCGTCTGCGACTTCGACAGCACCTCCAATGCGGCGCGTTGACCATCAGAAACCACCAAAGCAGGAGCCGGATTCGTCATAGCCCCAGCTTAACAGCGCACCCACAAACTATTTTGG
>NZ_JARCCY010000103.1:0-1212 GCF_039907775.1 Arthrobacter sp. CC3 | reverse complement strand
CAACGATTAACAGGTTCCCAGCCGAAAGTCCGATTAAACCGCCGAAAGTCACCAATAAACGCGACTGTAGTACTAGGTCCGGTCCGCCGGCGCGTCTTTGGTGAAGCCCGATATCGGGATGCAGCAACCGAATGTGAATGGGCCCACGACCTCTACTGTACGGCTGGCCGAGACCGCCTCGCATGTGTTTCAGGGCCACCAAGAGATCGGGCCCGGCAAGTCCTGACACAACAGCCACACAGGGGAACAACCATGGGGCAAACCCGGGTTGAAATCGCGGCCAACCCCGGCCATCTCGGCTACCTCCAAGGTGCAGCGCGCGTGCACTGGGCCAAATGCAACTCATATGCAATCCGCTCCGATGGAGCCAGGGAGCCAAGAACATAAGCGGCGGCTCATCGGCCATAGTTGTCATTCTCGTTATTCATTTGTTCGGCGGCCTCCCCAAACGGAGCGGAATCGGGCAGGTTTCGTGCAGGACAGGCGGCTCACCGGTTTATCTATAGACGTCAGCGCTACGGTTCTTGGTTCACATAACCTGCGTTTTGCATGGGGTGGCTGTTGGAACCCGTCTGCGTGAGCTCAAGGGGAGCCCGTTTCTTGAGCCAGGGATCTCGGCGATGTGGACCGGCACAACCTGGCCGAAATGCGCCGACACCTGCTTCGAATGCGGCGCAGACCTGCACTGCCTGCGCCGCATGCACGAGCATTGCCGCATCTGCGCCGAAGCGTGCCGCCGCTGCGAGCAGGCGTGCGCGGAACTGCTGGTCTCGCCCGGTTAAAGCCCGTGGCAGGCCGGAATGCAGGCGTAGCCCGGCCCTCACGGACGCCCCTGCCGGGGTGCCGTGGGCCACGCAACAGAGCGCCGGGTTCGAAGCCACCTCCTTTTGAGAGCCCGAAACGTTTATTCCGGCTCGGGCGTCACCTGCCTGCGCGCTACTCTGTCTCGTGGCGGCAGTCCGGAAGAAGAACACTTCGCCTCATGCCTGAGCAACCTGCTTTTGACTTCTACAGCCCTGAATAGGAGTGAAGGCCGTTGAAGAACTGGTTGACGATCGTGAAATTGAAGGCCACGCACAAGTAGCCCACAATCGACAGCCACGCGGCCCGGGTGCCGGTCCAGCCGCGCGTGGCACGGGCGTGCAGGTAGCCGGCGTAAACCACCCAGATCACGAACGTCCAGACTTCCTTGGTGTCCCAGCCCCAGAAGCG
>NZ_JARCCY010000102.1:0-1215 GCF_039907775.1 Arthrobacter sp. CC3 | reverse complement strand
GGACGGAGCCGTGGGGGGCCTGCCGGATTCTGAGGAATACGAACAGATCCTGGGCGAGCTTCGTTCTGCCAGGACCGAGCAAGCCGTTTCGGCACGCCGGAACCATAAGCTCGTTCTCGACAAGGTCACCTTCGGGATCACCGGCGCCATCGCCGTCGCCTTTGTGGTCTGGGGATTTGTCGGCCGCGACAGCCTCGCCTCGTCCTCGACGGTTGCCCTGAACTGGGTCATGGAATACACCGGCTGGCTGTTCATGCTCCTGGCCTCGCTCTTCGTCGTCTTTGTCCTCTGGCTCGCCCTGGGCAAGTTCGGCAACATCCCGCTGGGCAAAGACGGCGAAAAACCCGAATTCCGTACCGTTTCCTGGGTCGCGATGATGTTCGCCGCCGGCATGGGCATCGGCCTGATGTTCTACGGTGTAGCCGAACCGCTCTACCACTACATCTCTCCCCCGCCCGGAACCGTGAACGGACGGACCCCCGAAGCCATCCAGACCGCCATGGCAACCTCCATCTTCCACTGGACACTGCACCCCTGGGCCATGTACGCAGTCGTAGGCATCGCCATGGCCTACGGCACCTACCGCCTGGGCCGCAGGCAACTGATCTCTGTCGCCTTCACCTCACTCTTCGGCGTCAGGAGGGTCGAAGGGCCCATCGGGAAGTTCATCAACATCCTGGCCATCTTCGCCACCCTGTTCGGCACCGCCGCATCCCTGGGCCTGGGCGCCCTGCAGATCGGCAGCGGCATGACCTCCAACGGCTGGTTCGGCGAAATCGGCACTCCCGTGCTCGTAGCAATCGTCGCCGTCCTGACCCTATGCTTCGTCGCCTCGGCCGTCTCCGGCATCAGCCGCGGCATCCAGTGGCTCTCCAACATCAACATGGTCCTGGCCGTCGTCCTGGCACTCATCGTCTTCGTAGCCGGCCCCACCCTGTTCATCCTCAACCTGATCCCCTCCGCCGTCGGCGACTACGTCCGCGACCTGGCCGAAATGTCCTCCCGAACCGAAGCAGTCGGCGATGAGGCCCTCCGAAGCTGGATGACCAGCTGGACCATCTTCTACTGGGCCTGGTGGATCTCCTGGACGCCCTTCGTCGGGCTCTTCATCGCCCGCATCAGCCGCGGCCGCACCATCCGCCAGTTCGTCACCGGCGTCCTGCTGGTCCCCAGCGTCGTCAGCGTCATCTGGTTCGGCATCTTCGGCGGAGCCGC
>NZ_JARCCY010000101.1:0-1297 GCF_039907775.1 Arthrobacter sp. CC3 | reverse complement strand
CGTGGCTGCAGGAGAAGATACCTCCCATATCCTCAGCGGGTTGACTAACCAGCTGCCTGATCGTGATCCGGAAGAGACCGCCGAATGGATTGAGTCCCTGGATACGCTGATCAGGGAACAGGGCACCGAGCGTGCCCAGTACATCATGCGCAGTCTCCTGCAGCGTGCCGGCGCCCAGAGCGTCGGGGTTCCGATGGTCACCACCACGGACTATGTGAACACCATCCCGGTGGACCAGGAAGCGGAGTTCCCCGGGAACGAGGAATACGAACGCCGCTACCGGGCCTACATGCGCTGGAACGCCGCGGTGATGGTGCACCGGTCCCAGCGGCCGAACATCGGGGTGGGCGGGCACATCTCCACCTACGCCGGAGCCGCGACCCTGTACGAGGTCGGCTTCAACCACTTCTTCCGCGGCAAGGACCACCCCGGCGGCGGGGACCAGGTCTTCTTCCAGGGCCACGCCTCCCCCGGCATGTACGCCCGCGCGTTCATGGAAGGCCGGCTGACCGAGGAGGACCTGGACGGGTTCCGGCAGGAAAAGTCCAAGGCCGGGCACGCCCTGTCCTCCTACCCGCACCCGCGGCTGATGCCGCAGTTCTGGGAATTCCCCACCGTGTCCATGGGCATCGGGCCGATGAACGCGATCTACCAGGCCCAGTCCAACCGGTACCTGCACAACCGCGGCCTCAAAGACACCTCCGACCAGCAGGTCTGGGCGTTCCTGGGCGACGGTGAAATGGACGAGCCCGAGTCCCGCGGCCTGCTCCAGCTCGCCGCGAACGAGAACCTGGACAACCTGAACTTCGTGATCAACTGTAACCTCCAGCGCCTGGACGGACCCGTGCGCGGCAACGGCAAGATCATGCAGGAACTCGAAGCGTTCTTCCGCGGCGCGGGCTGGAACGTCATCAAGGTCGTCTGGGGCCGGGAATGGGATTCCCTGCTGACCAAGGACGCCGACGGGTCCCTGGTGAAGATCATGAACGAAACCCCCGACGGGGACTACCAGACCTACAAGGCCGAATCCGGCGGGTTCGTCCGCGAGCACTTCTTCGGCAAGGACCCCCGCACCAAGGAACTCGTCGCGGACCTGACCGATGACCAGATCTGGAACCTCAAACGCGGCGGCCACGACTACCGCAAGGTCTACGCCGCGTACAAGGCAGCGACCGAATTCAAGGGCAAACCCACCGTCATCCTGGCCAAAACCGTCAAGGGCTACGGACTCGGACCGCACTTCGAAGGCCGCAACGCCACCCACCAGATGAAGAAACTCACCCTGGATGACCTCAAG
>NZ_JARCCY010000100.1:0-1320 GCF_039907775.1 Arthrobacter sp. CC3 | reverse complement strand
CACACGCTCCGCGCCGTGGAGAACTTCCCCATCACCGGCCAGCCGCTGTCCTCCAACATGTACCTGGTCCGCGGCCTCGCCGCCGTCAAGCTCGCCGCCGCCCGGACCAACCGCGAACTCGGCCTGCTCGATGCAGAGCGCGCCGACGCCATCGAGGCGGCCTGCTCGGACGTCATGAACGGCAAACTCAGCGATCAGTTCGTCGTGGACGTCATCCAGGGCGGCGCCGGGACGTCCTCGAACATGAACGCCAACGAGGTCATCGCCAACCGCGCCCTGGAAATCCTGGGCCACCCGAAGGGCGACTACGCCCGCCTGCACCCGAACGACCACGTCAACCTCAGCCAATCCACCAACGACGTCTACCCCACGGCCGTGAAACTGGGCACCATCTTTGCCGCCCGCGAACTACTCGCCGCCCTGGCCGAACTCGAAGAGGCGTTCGCGGGCAAAGCCGCCGAGTTCCGCACGGTAGTGAAGATGGGACGCACCCAGCTCCAGGACGCCGTACCCATGACCCTCGGCCAGGAGTTCGGGACCTACGCCGTGACCATCGGCGAAGACCGGCTGCGCCTGGCCGAAGCCGACCTGCTGATCCACGAAATCAACCTCGGCGCCACCGCCATCGGCACCGGCCTGAACGCCCCGGCCGGCTACGCCGAGGCAGCCTGCCGGCACCTGGCCGACATCACCGGCCTGCCACTGGTCACCGCCGTGGACCTCATCGAGGCCACCCAGGACGTCGGCGCGTTCGTGCACCTGTCCGGCGTCCTCAAGCGCGTGGCAGTAAAGCTCTCCAAGATCTGCAACGACCTGCGGCTGCTTTCCTCCGGCCCGCGCGCCGGCTTCGGCGAAATCAACCTCCCGGCCGTGCAGTCCGGTTCCTCCATCATGCCCGGCAAGATCAACCCGGTAATCCCGGAAGTGGTCTCCCAGGTGGCCTACGAAGTCATCGGCAACGACGTCACCATCACCATGGCCGCCGAAGCCGGGCAACTCCAGCTCAACGCCTTCGAACCCATCATCGTCCACAGCCTCCACAAGAGCATCTCCCACCTGGAAGCCGCCTGCCGCACCCTCACGGCACGCTGCGTCCGGGGCATCACCGCCAACACCGAACACCTCCGCCTCACCGTGGAGCAGTCAATCGGCCTGGTCACAGCGCTGAACCCCCACCTTGGCTACGCCACCGCAACCGCCATCGCCCAGGAAGCCCTCGCCACCGGCAAGGGTGTTGCCGAACTGGTCCTCGAACACCAGCTGCTCACCGCCGAGCAACTGGAAGAGCTCCTCAGCCCGCAACGCCTGGCCAACCTCAGC
>NZ_JARCCY010000010.1:0-145703 GCF_039907775.1 Arthrobacter sp. CC3 | reverse complement strand
GACCATCAGAAACCACCAAAGCAGGAGCCGGATTCGTCATAGCCCCAGCTTAACAGCGCACCCACAAACTATTTTGGAGACACACCACTAGGTAGCGGCAGATGTCGTTTTGAAGGCCGAAAACGACACCTGCTGCTACCTAGTTGGGAACAGGGGAGTGCGTCTGGAATACCGGACAGCACCGGCTTCAACCCACTGTTTCCGGGGCTGCGGACAGGCTTTAGTTGATACAGAACCTCAATGAGCCGGCGGACGCCGGTCGAACCACCAAGCACACGAAGGAGCGCCTCATGGCACCCGCCGATTTCACCACCGGTGCCCGCCCGGTCAAAGCAGCCCGCGGCACCGAGCTCACCGCCAAGAGCTGGCAGACGGAAGCCCCGCTGCGCATGCTCATGAACAACCTGGACCCCGAGGTCGCCGAACGCCCGGACGACCTGGTGGTCTACGGCGGCACCGGACGCGCCGTCCGCAGCTGGGCCGCGTTCGATGCCATCACCCGCACCCTGGAAACCATGGAAAAGGACGAGACCCTGCTGGTCCAGTCCGGCAAGCCGGTGGGCGTCTTCCGCACCAACGAATGGGCGCCGCGCGTGCTGCTCGCCAACTCCAACCTCGTCGGCGACTGGGCCAACTGGCCTGAATTCCGCCGGCTCGAGGCCGAGGGCCTGATGATGTACGGCCAGATGACCGCCGGGTCCTGGATCTACATCGGCACCCAGGGCATCCTGCAGGGCACCTTCGAAACCTTCGCCGCAATCGCCCGCAAGCTCACCGGAGACGAAAACGGCACCCTCGCCGGCACCCTGACCCTCACCGGCGGCTGCGGCGGCATGGGCGGCGCCCAGCCGCTCGCCGTCACCCTGAACGACGGCGCCTGCCTGATCGTCGACGTCGACGAAACGCGCCTGCGCCGCCGCGCCGGCAAGCGCTACCTCGACGAGGTGGAAACCGACCTCGACGCCGCGATCGCCAAGGTCCTCAAAGCCAAGGAAGAGCGCCGCGGCTGGTCCGTGGGCTACGTCGGCAACGCCGCCGAGGTCTTCCCGGAGATCCTGCGCCGCCACAACGCCGGCGAGCTGACCGTGGACATTGTCACCGACCAGACCTCCGCGCACGACCCCCTGAGCTACCTGCCCGAGGGCATCACGGTGGAGGAATGGCACCGCGAGGCCGCCGCCGACCCCGAGGGCTTCACCAAGAAGGCCCAGGCCTCGATGGCCAAGCACGTCCAGGCCATGGTGGAGTTCCAGGACGCCGGTGCCGAGGTCTTCGACTACGGCAACTCCATCCGCGATGAGGCCCGCAAGGGCGGCTACGGCCGGGCCTTCGAGTTCCCCGGCTTCGTCCCGGCCTACATCCGCCCGCTGTTCTGCGAGGGCCTGGGCCCGTTCCGCTGGGTTGCGCTCTCCGGTGACCCCGAGGATATCGCCGTCACCGACGCAGCCATCAAGGAACTGTTCCCCGAGAACAAGCACCTGCACCGCTGGATTGACGCGGCCGCCGAGCGCGTCGAGTTCGAAGGCCTGCCGGCCCGTATCTGCTGGCTGGGCTACGGCGAACGCGCCAAGGCCGGGCTGCTGTTCAACCAGCTCGTCAAGGAGGGCAAGGTCAAGGCACCCATCGTGATCGGCCGCGACCACCTCGACTCCGGCTCCGTCGCCTCCCCGTACCGCGAAACCGAGGCCATGGCCGACGGCTCCGACGCGATCGCCGACTGGCCGCTGCTCAACGCGCTGCTCAACACCGCATCCGGAGCCACCTGGGTCTCCATCCACCACGGCGGCGGCGTCGGCATCGGCCGTTCCATCCACGCCGGCCAGGTCTCCGTCGCCGACGGCACCGACCTCGCCGCGGAAAAGCTCGCGCGCCTCCTCACCAATGACCCCGGCATGGGCGTCATCCGGCACGCCGACGCCGGCTACGACCGCGCCGTCGAGGTCGCCAACGAACGCGGCGTCCGCATCCCCATGAACGAAACCCGCTGACCACGGTCCCAACCCCACATCGATTGCTCCGTAAGAGCCGTTATGAGGTCCCAAAAGGGCACTTACGGAGCTATCGATGAGAATTGAAGTAGGAATCATGACTCTCACCACCCACGAACCGCTCACCGTCACCCTCGGCTCCAGCGGCGTCACCCCCGAGGATGTCGTCGCCGTCGCCCGCCACGACGCCAAGGTGACCATCTCCCAGGAAGCCCTCGACACGGTAGCCAAGGTCCGCGCCCACATCGACGACCTCGCCCACAGCGAGATCCCGGCCTACGGCATCTCCACCGGCTTCGGCGCCCTGGCCAACCGGCACATCCCCAACGAGCTGCGCACCCAGCTGCAGAAGTCGCTGATCCGCAGCCACGCCGCCGGCATGGGCCCTGCCGTGGAACGCGAAGTGGTCCGCGGCATCATGTTCCTGCGCGCCAAGACCCTGGCTTCCGGCCGCACCGGCGTCCGCCCCGTGGTCCTGCAGACCATGGTGGACGTCCTCAACGCCGGCATCACGCCGGTGGTCCGCGAATTCGGCTCGCTCGGCTGCTCCGGCGACCTCGCGCCCCTGTCGCATTGCGCCCTGGTGCTGATGGGCGAGGGTGAAGCAGAAGGGCCCGACGGCGTCACCTACGGCGGGCGCGGCGAACGGACTGTCGCCGAGCTGCTCGCCGAACACGGGATCGAACCCGTCACGCTCGCCGAGAAAGAGGGCCTGGCGCTGGTCAACGGCACCGAGGGCATGCTGGGCATGCTCCTGATGGCCATCGCGGACATCCGCCAGTTGCTGACGACGGCGGACATCACCGCCGCGCTCAGCGTCGAGGCGCTGCTCGGTACGGACCAGGTGTTCCTGCCCCAGCTGCATGCAGCACTCCGGCCGCACCCGGGCCAGGCGGCAAGCGCGGACAACATGCTCCGGGTCCTGTCCAACTCGCCGATCGTGGCCTCGCACCGGATCAACGACACCAAGGTCCAGGACGCCTACTCGCTGCGCTGCGCACCCCAGGTGGCCGGGGCCGTCCGCGACACCGTGGACCACGCCGCCCTCGTAGCCTCCCGCGAACTCGCCGCCGCCATCGACAACCCCGTGGTCCTTCCGGACGGCCGGGTCAGCTCCAACGGCAATTTCCACGGCGCACCGGTGGCCTACGTTCTCGATTTCCTGGCCATTACCGTGGCGGACCTGAGCTCCATTGCCGAACGCCGCACCGACCGCATGCTGGACCCGGCGCGTTCGCACGGCCTGCCGGCCTTCCTGGCAGCGGATCCCGGAGTGGACTCCGGCCTGATGATCGCGCAGTACACCCAGGCCGGACTGGTCTCGGACAACAAGAGGCTGGCCGTCCCGGCGTCCGTGGACTCGATCCCGAGCTCCGCGATGCAGGAGGACCACGTCTCCATGGGCTGGCACGCGGCCCGGAAGCTCAGGAAGGCCGTGGAGAACCTTCGCCGCGTCCTGGCGATCGAACTGGTGACGTCCGCACGGGCCATCGACATGCGGACCCAGCTTTCCGGCGGAGAACTGGCTCCGGGGCCTGCCGGCGCGGCCGTGATCGCGGCGCTGCGCGACGTCGTCGAGGGTCCGGGCACGGACCGGTTCCTGTCACCGGAACTGGAGGAGGCAGACCGGCTCGTTGCGTCCGGCAAGGTGCGGGCGGCAGCCGAATCCGCCGTCGGAATTCTGGCCTAAAAGTGAATTTTATGCATCCAGAATGACAATTTCCCGGCGCCCCCGAAATACTGCGCGACACAACAGGCGGGGGCCCGGGAATTGTAGTAGAACTAAAGATGTAGTGATGAAGCCCACACCAATGATGTTGTGGCAAAAGAACATATACAAAGGGGTAGAAGTTCAATGAAAGCACGGGGGACGGTTCTGTCCAGGCGGGCGGCGTTTGCTGCCACGGTTTCCGACTGGAGGAACCTCAAAGCAGGCGAGCGGGTGGAAATCCTCAAGCATGCGCATGTGGTGGCCGCGGGTGAAGTTGAGGAAGTTTCCGTGAGTGGAAATGTGCTCTGGCTGGTGCCCACGGGCCCTTCGGAATCCCAGCTCTTTATGAAGTCAGACGGTGTGCAGGTCCGCAGGACCTAAGACCAGGACCTAAGACCAGGCTCTAAGACCAGGAACTACGCCCAGGATCCGGCCGCGTGGTTAGGCGGCGATGTCCTCGTAGGTTTCACCGAAGGGTACGGATTCGTCTAGTGCTACGGTGAACGCGCCCGGCTCGTGGCGGGTGACGCGGATGCCGCAGTTGCCGTCTGCTACGGCAGCTTCGATGAGTTCGTTTACGGCGCTGTCCAGGCCGTGGTGAACCTCTTCGGCGGTTGAAAAGGTCAGGTGGATGGACCGAACGTCGGTGGTCTGGCGTTCCATGGTTGCTGAGCTCATTGCAGGACTTTCTCTAAACGATGTGCCGGATGGCCACGATCCATTCTACCGGCTTTGTCAAAATAGGTAAGATGTCTGGCATTTGTCCCTCCGGGTTCCGGGTCTACCGAAGCCCGGAGGGACAGCCTTTTTAAGCCGCCCCGAAGGGGGCTGGAGCCCTGCGGCAGGGCCGGTCGCCTAGCGCTTGACGGCGTCCAGTTTCAGCATCTTGGCGATGACGCCGTCGAGCTCGGAGTCGTCGAAGATCTTCTTCCAGTCGTCCTTGATGATGGTGTCCTTGCCGTACTGGATGGCGATTTCGCAGGCCTCGGAGAACGGGTTGGAGCCGCGGAGGGCGTTGGTCAGGGCGATCTGCACGTGGCCGAACAGCATGGCCTTGGCTGCCTCCTCCGGGACGCCGGCGGTGTGTACGGTCTCGTGCAGTGCTTCGTTGAGCAGGGTGCCGATCATGCAGGCCACGGTTTCCACCAGGGTGGGTTCCAGGATGGCGAGCTGCTTCACGGTGACCCAGTGCACGTCGATGACGGGGGCGTAGATGGTGCGGATGACGGCCTCGGCCGAGTCGCGGGTCGCTGCGGGGGCGTCCTCGTCGATCGCGGCAACCACGTTCTGCGGGGCGCCTTCGCCGCCGAAGGTGTCGGCCCATTCCTCCTTGGTGGTGCGCTCCAGGAACACGGACGGGTGGCACGGGTGCGCCACAGCCTGGACCACGTCGTCGCGCTTGGCCAGCAGCCCGGCGTAGGCGGCGGCGGGGTCCAGGGTGAGCAGGATCGCACCGGCCTTCATCTGGGGGACCACGCCTTCGGACACAACGCCCAGGACGGTGTCCGGGACGGCGAGGATCACCACGTCGGCGCCCTTGACGGCGTCGTCGGTGGAGGTGATGTCACGGCCTTCGGCGCGGACGCGGTCCTGGCCGGCGGGGGAGTTCTCGCTGTAGAAGACGGTGTGGGCGCTCTTCTGGAGGTTCCGGGAAACGCGCATTCCCATTTTGCCACCGGCTCCGATGACGGCGACGGTCAATTGTTCTGCTGACATTTCACTTGCTCCTTAGGAAATCGATGCTTTGCTGGGTCCACTGGTTTTCGAGGCGGATGGTGTCCGCCTCGGTGTCCTGCCACGGCAGCCAGTGTTCGACGATCTGGTTGATGTTTCTTTCTTTGGGCTGAAGCTTCCCGGCCATGTAGTCATAGTCGAGAAGGCCTTCGCCGAGGGGAGCGCCGGAGTACGTGAACCCGACCCACCCCTCCTTGCGGCTGAACGCAAAGTCTTTGATGTGCATGTTGAGGACGTAGGGCGCGACGGCGTCAATCACCTCGCGCGGCATCTCCAGCGCCGCGACCGTATTGGCCGGATCGCTGCAGATGCCCAGGGACGGGCTGTCCACTCCGCGGATGACGTCCAGGATCCGGGAGGTGGGGACCTGTTCGTAGGTTTCCACCGCGATCTTCACCCCGGCTGCCTCGAATTCAGGCAGAACTTCCTTGAAGATCGCCACCGCTTCCTCCGCCGTCGGGGTGTGGCCCGGGACGTTGAACATGGTGCGCAGCAGGGGCGAGCCCAGGATGCCTGCGATGTGCAGGAATTTCCGCAGGTGCTCCGGGCGGATGCCCTTGGTGCCGAGCTCCAGCGCCATGCCGAGGCGCTCCGCGGTGGCGCGGACAGCTTCCAGCTCCGTGTCGGTCATGGCTTCCAGCGGGGCGAAGTCGCAGATCTGGAAGAGGTCCACGCCCAGGGCGGCGGTCCGTTCCAGTGCCTGGTGGATGCTGAGCGGTTCGGACACCTGGTCCGAGAGTTGCCAGAAGAACGCGTAGCTGCTCAGGCCAAGTCGTGAGCTCACGCGGCCACCTTCTTCGCGGCCAGCCGTGTGGCGGTCTCGTCGAGGATGGTCTTGAGTGCCTGGGGGTCGTGGGCGAAGCGGCCCAGGAACAGGCCGGCGACGGCGGTGTCCAGTTCCGTGATCAGGCCGGGGCCGGCGCTGCCGCCGTAGATCACCCGGCTGTCTGCCTGGCCGGGCAGTGCCCGGAGGTGTGCGTCCAGGCCGGTGATGACGGCACTGATGTACTGCGGTGACGCCGGTTCGGGGGCGCCGATGGCCCACTGCGGCTCGTACGCCACGATGGTGCGTCCGGCCGGTCCCAGGGACTGTGCCCGGTTCAGGGCGGCATCGATCTCGGCGCTGCACTGGGCGATGGCTTCTTCCGGTGACCCGGCGTTGAGTTCGCCGACGCACAGGATTGGCGTGAGGCCGTTGCGGTAGGCTGCGGCGGTCTTGAGCCCGATGACTCGGTCGTCCTCGCCAAAGATCCGGCGGCGTTCGGCATGGCCCACCTCGGCGTAGCGGCCACCGAGTTCGGCCACCGTCGTGCCGCCGACCTCGCCGGTGAACGCGCCTTCGTCTTCCCAGAAGATGTCCTGGGCTCCGGCGGCGGCACCGGCCGCACCCAGGATGCGGGCCGCTTCGGGCAGCACCGGCAGGGTGGGCAGCACGAACAGTTCGATGTCGCCGCTCTGGACTGCCGGGTGGGCGAACGCGATGGTGGCCACGTCGCGGCAGTAGTCGACCGAGCGCTGGTAGCCGAAGTACATTTTCAGGCTGACGCCGATGATGGCCTTCGCCTGCGGCGCTGTGTCTCCGGCGCGGGCCGAAGCGTTCTTAGCAGGAAGTGACACCTTCATAGTCCTTAATCAGGGTGACTTTTTCGGCCGAGGCGGAGGTCTCGTCGAAGGTGTAGGTGAGCCATTCGCGGGCGAGCCGGCGGGCGAGTTCCAGGCCGACGACCCGCTGGCCGAAGGTGAGGACCTGGGCGTTGTTGCTCAGGACGGAGCGTTCCACGGAGAAGCTGTCGTGGGCGGTGACGGCCCGGACGCCGGGGACCTTGTTCGCGGCGATGGCCACACCGAGCCCGGTGCCGCAGACCAGCAGGGCACGGTCGGCCTTGCCGGCGGCGATGAGTTCGGCGGCGGCGATGGCCACGGACGGGTAGGGGGTGTGGCTGGTGGCGTCCACGCCGACGTCGGTCACGGATTCGACCAGCTCGGAGGCCTCCAGGTCAGCCTTCAGGGCTTCCTTGTATTCGAATCCGGCGTCGTCGGCCCCGATGACCAGGCGCAGTTTGGCGCTCATGCGTTCTCCTTGACTGTGTTGTTGCTGAGGGTGTTTTCGGTAAGCGTGTTGTGGATGGCTCGGACGATCAGTGCCATGGATACCGCGCCGGCGTCCGGGGTGCCGAGGCTCTTCTCGGCGTGCGGGCGGGCGCGGCCCATGAGGGGCAGCAGCTGCGCGGTGTCTTCTGCGGCCTGCTGCGCAACGGTGGCCGCGGCGCCCCAGGCCTCGGTGAGGGACTGCCCGGCGTTGACGCCGGCCGTGAGGGCGTCCCGGAACGGGACCAGGACGTCCACCAGGGTCTTGTCCCCGGGCTTGGCTTTGCCGAAGTCCATGATCGCGAACGCGGCACCGGCAACACCGGCGGCGACAGCACCGGCGTCGGGAGCTTGGGTGTCGCCCACGGCGTCACCGACCGCTCGGAGGGCCATGCCCCAGAGGGCACCGGAGGTTCCGCCGGCCTTGTCGGCCCAAGCGTCCGCGGCGAAATGCAAGGTGGTGGCCGCGCCGGCGCCGCGGGCGACGGCGTCACGGGCGGCGTCGACGGCGGCGCGGACGCCGCGTTCCATGCCGATGCCGTGGTCGCCGTCGCCGGCGATCGCGTCGATCCGGCCGAGTTCGTCGGCGTTGGCGTCCACCACGTTCTTCGCGGCGCCGAGCGCTGCGAGGACCCGGACGGCGCCGGCGCGGGACTCCGCCGTCGCTTCCGGGATGGACTGTTCGACGTCGGCCAGTTCAGTTGCGTCCGACGCGTCCAAAGCCGCCGCGGTAACGGCGCCGCGGCGGAAGGCCGGAGCGTCGGCGGGGGCGTTCCAGAGGGTCTCGAGTTCCTCGTCGAGCCAGAACAGGGTCAGGGAGGTGCCGGCCATGTCGAAGCTGGTCACGAGCTCGCCCACCTGCGGGTCCACGGCTTCCAGGCCGGCCTCGGCCAGCAGCTGGGCCACGCGGCGGTAGACCACGAACAGCTCTTCGTATTTGACGCTGCCCAGGCCGTTGAGGATCGGAACTACACGGCGGGGGGTGCCTCCGTCGAATCCTTCGAGTCCTTCCGGGACTTCGGTGAGGAGCTTGGCCACCAGCAGTTCGGCGAGCTCGTCCGCCGTCGGGATGTCCGTTTCACCGATGCCGGGTTCGCCGTGGATGCCCATGCCCACGGCCATCCGGCCCTCGGGGACGGAGAACAGCGGGTGGTCGGCGCCCGGCAGGGTGCAGCCGGTGAAGGCGACGCCGAAGGAACGGGTGCGGTCATTGGCGCGCTCGGCGATGGCGACGACGTCGTCCATGGAGTAGCCGGCCTCGGCGGCTGCGGCAGCCACCTTGAAAACGGTCAGATCCCCGGCGATGCCGCGGCGCTTGGTGCGCTCGGTGAGCGGGGCGGAAGAAACGTCGTCGGTGACGGCGATGCTGCGGCAGTCGATGCCTTCCTTGCGGAGGCGGTCCTGGGCCTGGTTGAAGTGCAGGACATCCCCGGCGTAGTTGCCGTAACCCAGCAGCACGCCGGCGCCGTTGCTGGACGCTTTCGCCACGTTGTAGACCTGCTGCGCGGAGGGGGAAGCGAAGAGGTTGCCCATCGCGGCGCCGTGCGCCAGGCCCTGCCCCACCAGGCCCGCGAACGCCGGGTAGTGGCCGGAGCCGCCGCCGATCACCAGCGCCACCGTCTCCGGGGTGCTCCTGGTGTTGCGGACGACGCCGCCGGAGACGCGCTTTACCCAGCGGCCGTGGGAGGCTACGAAGCCTTCGATCATCTCGTCAGCGAAAGCTGCTGGTTCATTGAACAGGCGGGTCATGGGAAGCTCCTGGGCCTAACTAAGGAAGTCGTTCGGGGCGGGGCGGATTGGATTGGCGGGTTGGAGCGGGGGCGTCCCCGGGCAAGGGGGACGCCCCCGGGCTTGTTGCGGCCCGGCTGTGACGGCACGGGCTGTTACGGCCCGGGCTGTTACGGCCCGGGCTGTTACGGCTCGGAGTGGTGTCCGGCGCCCGCCGGGTCCAGCGCCTCAGCCGGGACGCCTTCGCTGACCTTGCCGGAGCGGCTCAGCGTCACCATGAGGATGGAGGACAGGAGCATGAAGCCGCCGACGACGAACATCGGCACCGTGTACCCTCCGGTGAGGTCCTTGAGCCAGCCGGTGACGTACCCGGCGCTGAAGCCGGCCAGGTTGCCTACCGTGTTGATCAGGGCGATGCCTGCAGCCGCTGCTGCGCCGGTGAGGAACTGGGTGGGCACCGTCCAGAAGTTGGGCAGGGCGGCGAAGATGGACATGGCCGTGATGGTGATGACGGCGATGGTGGCCGCCGGGGAGCCGGCGAACAGGGCCAGCGGGATGCTCAGGCCGCCAATGAGGGCGGGGAGGGCGATGTGCCAGGTCTTGACGCCGCGCCTGGTGGCGTCCTTGGACCAGAAGTACAGTGCGAACGCAGCGGGCAGGTACGGAATTGCGGTGATCAGGCCCTTCTGGAAGACGTCGAACTTGGTGCCGTAGATGCCTTCGAAGCCCGCGATGATGGTGGGCAGGAAGAAGCCGAGGGCGTACAGGCCGTAGATGAAGCCGAAGTAGATCGCGGAGAGCATCCAGACCCGGCCGTTGCCGAAGACGGTGCGGACGCTGACGTGCTTGTTGCTGGCTGCGGTTTCCTGCTTTTCCTTCTCCAGGGCGCCGGTCAGCCAGGTCTTTTCCTCCAGGGTCAGCCACTTGGCCTTGGCGGGGGAGTCGGCCAGGTAGAACCATGCGATGACGCCGACGATGATGGCGGGGATGGCCACGCCGAAGAACATGACGCGCCAGCCGGCGAGTCCGAAGAGTCCGTGCTGCTGGATGAGCAGGCCGGCCAGCGGGGCACCGATCACGGTGGTGAGCGGCTGGGCCAAGTAGAACAGGGCCAGGATCTTGCTGCGGTGCCGGGACGGAACCCACAGGCTCAGGAACAGGATGGCGCCGGGGAAGAAGCCGGCCTCGGCAACACCCAGGATGAAGCGGAGGATGTAGAGCTGTTCCACGTTGCCCACCCAGGTGAACAGCAGGGAAACGATGCCCCAGCTGACCATGATGCGGGCAAGCCAGCGGCGGGCGCCGAACTTGTGCAGGGCCAGGTTGCTGGGGACTTCCAGCAGGATGTAGCCAATGAAGAAAACGCCGGAGGCGAAACCGAACTGCGCCGCCGAGAGGGCCAGGTCGCCGTTCATGCCGTTGGGGCCGGCGAAGGAGATGGCCGTCCGGTCAAGGTAGTTGATGAAGAACATCAGGGCGACGAACGGCACCAGCCGGATTGCCACTTTCCTGATTGCAGATTTTTCGACCACCGATTGTGTGGTGTCCACGTTGACTCCTAGATGTTGATGTCCCGGCCGCATCCTGCGCTGGAGGCGTGGGGCTGGTTTCGAGGCTTAGCGTCGGGGGGCGTATCAAGTGGGGCTAGGCCTGTGACTTCCACCATAAGGCCAACAAGGTAAATTGGTCAACCGGTTGACTGATTCAATTTTGAAGTCGGGATGCCATGCCTGCCCGCGTGTGGTTGCTACGCTGTGAGTGTGTCCGCAAACTCCGCCGCCTCGACGGCCAAAATCAGTGCCGCGCTTGGTTCTATGGGGCAGGGTTCTGTCGTCTCCGAGGTCGCCGAGAGGCTGATGGCCTACTTCACCAGCGGAGACATCGCCGCCGGGACCCGCCTTCCCGCCGAACGCCAGCTGGCCGCCTCGCTCGGAGTGGGGCGCTCGGCCGTACGCGAAGCACTGGCCGCACTGGAAATTTTGGGCATCGTCATTGTCCGACCCGGCTCGGGAACGTACCTGCGCGACGGCGTTTCGGAGCTCCTGCCCCGGACCCTCAGCTGGGGGCTCATGCTGGGCGAGCCCAGGACCCGTGAGCTCATCGAACTCCGCAGCGGCCTTGAGGTGCAGGCCGGCCAGCTCGCCGCGGCCCGGATTACCGACGAGTCCCTGGCGCGAATGCGGGCCAACCTCGACTCGATGGAGCAGAACCTGGGCAACCTGGCGGCATTCGTGGAAGCCGACGCCGCCTTCCACAAGGAAATTGCCACCAGCTCCGGAAACCAGGTGCTGCAGGAGCTCCTCCAGAGCATCCGCTCACTGCTGCGGATCTGGGTTGACCGCGCCCTCACGGACGAAGGGCACGCCGCCGCAGCGCTCGCGGAGCACCGGGCCATTTTTACGGCCCTCGAAAAGCGCGACGCCGCCGCAGTGACCGAGGCCATGGCTTCGCACATGGGTACCGCTTCCCGCCGCCTGCTGGCCGGGTACGACGCCGCGCAGTAGGTAGCAGGTAGGGCGGCCAGCAGCCACATAACAGGCGTTGACGGACGGCCATTGAGCCTCCGGGCCTCTTCCGATATGGTCAAATCCACAGGACCGGCCCGGGGTCAGCTGGGCGCAGTCACCAGCCACCAGAGAGCAGCTTCCCGTGTCTACTGAGCCCTCCGCAGCCCTGCACCCCGCAGCACCGTCCGCCGCAGTACCGTCCGCCGCAGTACCGTCCGCCTCAGTATCGTCCGCCCTGGCGGGTTCCGATTCCCGCCCCGCACTCGAGCGGCGGCTCGATCCGCAGATCAGGAAGCTCGCCGTGGGCGTCTGGACGGCGGAGCTGATCGGGGACGAACTGGCGAACATCAGCTACGGCGGCCGGCCGGTACTCCGTGCCATCAAAGCGGTGGTGCGGGACCACGAATGGCGCACCTTTGCGCCGTCGGTGCGGGACATCGAGGAACTGAAGGACGACGACGGCATCAGCCTCCGCATCCACGTTGACTACGCTGCCCCCGGCACTGCGGCAGATGGCACTGCGGCGCCCGGTACTGCCGCAGATGGAACGGAACCCCCGGCCTACGAAGGCATGCTGATGCTGCGGGTCACCCCGGCCATCGTTGATGTGTCCTTCTCCGGCCGGGCGAAAGCGGCGTTCCGCCGCAACCGGATCGGCCTGGTGGTCCTGCATCCCACCAGCGAAGCCGGGCGGGACGTCAGCGTGGTGTCGCCGGACGGCAATGTCACCAGCGGGGCCTTCCCCACAGACATCAGGCCGGACCTGGTGTTCACGGACATCTCCTCGCTGGAATGGGCCGACGCCGGAACCGCCTTCGACCTTGGCTTCTCCGGAGACATCTTCGAAACCGAGGACCAGCGGAACTGGAGCGACGGTTCCTTCAAGACCTACAGCACCCCCTCGGCGCTGCCCACCGCGGTGGACGTTGCCGTGGGGGACACCGTGAAGCAGTCGGTCAGCATCGAAGCCCTGAGCATCGAGACGCCGGACAACCCCGCCCGCGAAAGCCAGGAGCAGGCGGCCTTTGCCGTGGGCGTGCCGGTGGGAACCGTTCCGGCTCTGGCGTTGTCCGTGGACACGGTGGATGCTGACTCGACGGCTTCCGCCCCGGTAGGCGCCGGCTCAGCGGAAGGCCCCACGCTGCCGGGCCTCGACGCCGTCCTGGTGGAACTGTACGAACCCCGGGAAGCCTGGCCTGCCAAGCTTGCCGCCGCAGCCCGGGAGGCGGACCGCCACGGAGCCGCCCTGGACGTGCGGGTGGTGTCGGACTCGGCCGACGGCGTTGCGGAAGCACTCAGCAGCGCCCTGGGCGGGTCGCTCTCCCGGGTCGTCCGGCTGGGACTCTTCCACCCCGAAACGCAGTGCACCGATCCGGCAGCGTTTGACGCACTGAAGGCTTCGCTCAACGACGCCGGTTTCAGCGGCCAGCTGCTGGCCGGCACCCGCTCGCATTTCACCGAACTCAACCGCTGGATAGCCGGAAGCAGCGCCGGAAGCGGCAACGTCAGCCCCGTTCCAAAGGACGCCGACGCCCTGACCTTCAGCCTCGCCCCGCAGGTGCACAGCACGGAAATCCCGCACATCGTGGAGACCGTTCCGGTGCAGCGTCTTGCCGCCGCCAGCGCCCACAAGCTGGGGGAAGGGCGGCCTGTCCACGTCGGACCCATCACGCTCAAGCCCCGGCTTCATGCCCCGGACCAGCGTGCGGAAGGCGACGAGCTCCAGGACCACAGCTTCACCGCGGCCTGGACGTTGGCCAGCCTCCACGCCCTGACGGTGGACGGCGTGGCTTCCGTGACGTACTTCGAGGCAGGACCGCCGCGTGGCGTCACGGCCGCGGACGGGGCCCTTAACCCCGCAGGGGAGCTGCTGCGGAGGCTCGCGGCGTGCAAGGGTGATCCGGTCCTGGCCGCTGATCCCGTGCAGTCGCAACGGCGGGCCGGCAAGAGCCCCGTGACGGTCTACCCGGTCCAGTCGGACGGCGGCCTGCAGCTGTTCCTGGGCAACCTCAGCCCCCGCGAGTCCACAGCACGCTTCACGCTGCCGCAGGGGACCGGCGGCAGTGCCGCTCCGGGGGCGGCAGAGGTGACGGTCATCGGTGCCGCTGCGGGCTCCCGGGCTGAGGCCTCCCGCGCGGAGGCATCCTCAGCGGACGACGGCTACCTGACGGTAACGCTGGGACCGTGGGCCACCGCCGTCGTCACCTTCCGTGCCTGACGGCAGGCGGCAGGCCTAGCCCAGCAGGGTGTTGACCAGCCGCGCGGCCACCTTGGCCGTGCGCTGGTCGATGTCGAACTTCGGGTTCAGTTCGGCCACGTCCAGGTGGAGCAGTTTCCCGCTGGCAGCCACCTGGCGGCACACTGCGCTGATCACCGGCAGCGGGACCCCGTAGGCGGCCGGCGCGCTGACCCCCGGGGCCACGGCGGCGGGCAGCACGTCCAGGTCGATGGTCAGGTAGAGCACGTCCACGGTGTCCAGGAAGTCGGCCACGAACTGCCGGGTTGCCTCGGCCGTGCAGTCCTCGTCGAGAAGGTACTTCACACCCAGCCGTTCAGCGGTCTTGAAAAGCACCCGGGTGTTGTTGGGCTCCGAGATTCCGACGACGGCGTAGTTCAGTTTTCGTTCGGCGGCTTCCTCGGCCCTGGCCATCTGCAGGAAGGGTGTGCCGGAGGACGGCTCGGGGGCGTCGCGGAGGTCGAAGTGGGCGTCCAGGTTCAGCACGCCCAGCCGCTGCCCGCTGCGGACGGCGTCGGAACCGGCTACGCCAAGGTAGCTGGCGAACGCGGTCTCGTGGCCGCCGCCCAGCAGCACGGTGAGGTTTCCGGCGTCGAGCATTTCCGCAACGGCCAGCCCGGCGCGGGCCTGCCCGGCCTCCAGCGCACCGTCCCTGACGGTCACATCACCGGCGTCGAACACCTCGCGGGGGAGGTGGAACGCGAGCGGCCCCAGCGCGGCCCGGATGGCGGCGGGGGCCGCGGCTGCGCCCACCCTGCCCTTGTTGCGAACCACTCCGGCGTCGCTGCTGAATCCGAGAATGACGGCGGGACGGTGGCCAGGCTCCGGCGTGCCGGTCTGCAGGTGTTCCGGCAGCGGAGCAGCAGGACCGTGGCGGTACGGCTGGACGGCCTGCCACCAGCGGCGGTGCTCAGCGCCGTCGCCGTCGAACCGGCCCCGCCAGGTGAGCGGCGGATTATCGACTGTGAGGACTGTGTGCGGCATACTCCAAGCTCACCGCAGCGGAGCCCCGAAAACCAGCCCCGCCGCCGTCGGACTGTCGCAAATCCCGGACAGTGCCATCTTGGCGGGCGAAAACCGGACTACAGGACGCCCAGCGCCTGCTCGATGGGGCCGATGCCGAAGAACAGCAGGAACGCGGCGGCCACGGCCCACATCAGCGGGTGGACATCGCGGGCCCGGCCCTGGAACGTGCGGATCAGCACGTAGGCGATGAAGCCGGCGCCCAGGCCGTTCGCGATCGAGTAGGTGAACGGCATCAGCGTGAACGTGAGGAACGCGGGAATCGCGATGCCCCAGTCCTGCCAGTCGATCTTGCCCACCTGGGCCACCATCATGAAGCCCACCACCACGAGGGCGGGGGCCACGGCCTCGAACGGGACCAGGTTGATCAGCGGTGTGAAGAACATGGCCACCAGGAACAGCAGGCCGGTGACGATCGAGGCCAGGCCGGTGCGTGCGCCCTCACCGATGCCCGCGCCGGATTCCACGTAGATCTGGTTGGAGGAGACGGACGCGCCGCCGCCCACGATCGCGCCGAGCGCGTCGACCTGCAGCACTCGGTCCACGTTGGGGATGTTTCCGTCCTTGTCCACGGTGCCTGCCTCGTTGGCCAGGCCCACCATGGTGCCCATCGCGTCGAAGAAGATGCTGAGCAGGATCACGAAGGCCAGCAGCGTTGCGGCCACGAAGCCGAGGTGCTCGAACGCGCCGAGGGGATTGGCCTTGCCGATCAGGGACAGGTCCGGCGCGGCCCACTCGGTGAACTTCGGTGCCACCAGCGACCAGCCCTGCGGGTTGACGTTCTTGCCGTCGAAGCTGGGGCCGATGTGCAGGGTGAATTCCAGGATGACGGCCAGGATGGTGGAGGCGATGATGCCGATCAGGATGGCGCCCTTGACCTTGCGGACCAGCAGGCCGATGGTCAGGATGAGCCCGAAGACGAACACCACTGTGGGCCAGCCCAGGAGCTTGCCGTCGAAGCCCAGCCCCACCGGGACCGTGGTGCCCGCGGCGTCCGGGATGCGGCGCACGAACCCGGCGTTGACCAGGCCGATCAGGGCGATGAACAGGCCGATGCCCACCACGATGGCCGTCTTGAGGCCGTCCGGGACAGCCTTGAACACCGCGGTGCGGAAGCCGGTGAGGACCAGGATCAGCATGGTGATGCCGGAAAGGACCACCAGCCCCATCATGTCCGGCCAGGTCAGGCCCGGGTTCGTTGCCACCGTGACCGCCACGAAGGCGTTGACGCCCAGCCCGGTGGCCATGGCGAACGGGTGCTTGGCCCAGGCGCCCATGAGGATGGTCAGGATGCCCGCGGCAAAGGCGGTGACCGCCGCGACGGCCGGGAAGCCCAGGACTGCGCCGCTGGAGTCGGGCCCGGAGAGGATCAGGGGGTTCAGCACCACGATGTAGCTCATGGCGAAGAAGGTGGCAAAGCCTCCGCGGATCTCGCGGGAGAAGTTTGACCCCCGCTCGGATATCTTGAAGTACCGGTCCAGTGCAGAGCCCTGCTTAAGCATTAGTCCTCCGGGGAGAGTGTTGGGGATAAGTTGAATCCTAGTAGGTTGGCGGGTTGCCGGCCCGCGATTTCGCCTAGTCTGTAAGGAAGCCAACACACAGGAGTATCGCCGCATGCGTTCCATCCGCTACCTGCTGAGCGCCCTTATCGGGGCACTGTTTTTCGCGGCCGCCGTGCTGTCCGCAGCGGCACCAGCCTCTGCCCACGATGCCGCGGAGTCCAGCAGCCCGGCCCAGGGGGCCACGGTTGCCACTCCGCCGGAGAAGGTTTCGGTGGCCTTCAACAAGGACCCGCTGGCCCTCGGCTCGCAGATCCAGGTGAAGGATGCGGCAGGCGTGAACTGGGCGGAGGGTCCGGTGGAGATCGTGGACAACGTGGCGTCGCAGAAGCTCCGCGCCGGCGCCCCGGCCGGGAAGTTCACCGTGGTGTGGCGCGTGGTCAGTTCCGATTCGCACCCTATTGAGGGCACGTTCAGCTTTACGGCCACCGCCGCAGCGGCGGGCTCCGGCTCTGCCAGTCCGGCGCCGGGCAGCTCGGCGCCCGACAGTTCGGCGCCCGGCAGTTCGACGGCGGGTCAGGTCCCCTCGGCGGGAACCGCACAGCCCGGCACCACCCCCACGGTTCCGGAGCCCGCCCCGGACGCGTCGGAGCCGTTCCCCTGGAGCCTGGTGGTGTTCGCCGGGACCGCCCTGGGCATCCTTGTGGCGCTCGGCGTGCTGGCGAAGCGCAACCTGAAGAACAATGACGGCGACACCTCCACGGCCGGCGACAGTTCCGAGGATGCCGACGCCCGCTAAGCCGGAGACGGCAGCGCGGCGAAGCTTCCCGTGAGCACTGACGGAACACTGTCCGGGTAGACCTTGGCGGAAATCGCCTGTCCCACAACCTTGGCCTGGCGGAGTACTTCCTTGGGTGTCGGCGTGATGAGTTCCCCGACGCCCACGAGGTATATGCCGATGGCCCGCATGGCGGCGGCCAGGCTCTGCCCCAGGGCCAGCCCAAAGTCGGCGAGCATGCGGCGCAGCTGGCTGTGTGCACCGCGGGTCAGGACAATGTGGTGGGCCAGCAGGATGCCCTCGGGCGTGTGCACTGCCCACTGGTGCATGGGCGGCTGGGAGAGTCCGGTGCCCAGCAGGTTCAGCTGGACGGCACGGGTGTTGTTGCGGATGTCCAGGTTGTGGCTGCTGGCGTAGTTCCTCAGGTGCCGGAGGATTTCGTTCCGTTCCTGCATGGTGGCTGAATTCGGCGCGTCACAGCGGGGCAGTGACACGGTATTGGCGGACTGGATTCCGCCCAGGGTTTCGAGCGCATCCACGGTGATGGAGTCCACGCCGCGCCGCCGGAGCTCGCTGGCAATTGCCAGGCCCGGAAGCCCTGAGCCGATGATCACCGTGGTGGTCTGCTCGGTTCCACCATAAATTGGCATGCTCGACACTGCTCGTTCCTCCTCGAATGGTTCGCTGTGCAGGTCTGGTTCCCCTGCACTCTCCGTAACCCCCAAAGTCCGGCTGCCGCGCATGAAGCTGGAAATGTGTTCTGAAACACGTATCTCAGATTCGCAACGCCTCGACATTACAGAACTTTTGGAGCTCTGGATAGCCCTTGCCGGACATTGGCTAACCCAACAATCTCATACTTGTAATTCGGCTCATCGGAGGTGGGATCTTTATGTTTCAGTGCTGTAAAAACTGGTAGCTGGCTCAGGTGTCCGGAGCCTCTCCGGAAGCCTCCGGCTGCCTGACGGAGGGCCGCTTGCTTAGCGTTCTGCAACCGAGAATAGTGGTCTAAAAGAGGGATTATTCGGCCAGAATCCGGCCTTGGCGCCCGGTTCACCCGGCGGACGGCCACTTCTGGCAGAATAGCGGCAACATCAGGCAGTATCGCGAGGAGGCGGACCCCATGGGCCGAGATCAGGTGCACCCATCAAGGGATGACGACGGCGGTTCTGCCGCCCCCGAGGGGATCGTTGTGGGTGTTGACGGCTCCGACCATAGCCAGTGTGCCCTCGTCTGGGCCGCACGTGAAGCTGAGCGCCGCCGCCGCCCCCTGCACATCGTGACCGCATACTCCGTGCCGATCTTCGCGGCGTCCGGCCTGGACGGCGGCTATGCCACCGTTGACGATTCGGTAATCCGCGAGGGCGCCGAGGCCATCCTCAAGCAGGCATTGGATAAGGTGGCCCCGTACGACATCGACGTTGACGCATCCGTGGAAAACGGCGACGCCTCCGGAGTGCTGCTGGAGATGTCCGAGTCCGCCGAACTGCTGGTGTTCGGCACCCGAGGCCGGGGCGGCTTCGTGGGCAGGCTGCTCGGATCCGTCAGCAGCGCCCTGCCGGCACACGCCAAGTGCCCCACGGTCACTGTGCCGCTGATCTGCGCGGACCGCCTGGGCGAGACCACGGATGACAAACACGTCAAAGCCGAGCGGGCCAAATCCGGCAACCAGCCGGTGGAGCACGTTGTGGTGGTGGGCGTCGACGGTTCCGAACAGGCCCGCGTCGCCGTCCTGGAGGCTGCAGACCAGGCCGAACGACTTGGTGCCCCGCTCCGCGTTGTGTGCGCCGTGCCGCAGTACAGCGGCTCGCTGGCATGGGTCCCCGCTCCGATGGACAGGGAAGCGTTGTTCGCGGACATCAGGGTGCAGCTCGAGGCCGGCGTGGCGTGGCTGAAGAGCCACTACCCCAAGCTGACTGTGGAGACCCAGCTCGTGGACGGTTCCCCGGTCGAGGTCCTGGTGGAAGCCAGCCGGCACGTGGAACTGGTGGTCGTGGGAACCCGCGGCCGTGGCGGTTTCACCGGAATGCTGCTGGGGTCGACGTCGGACGGCATCCTTCACCATGCCAAGGGGCCGGTGCTGGTGGTTCCGGACCGGGACGACCCGCGGCTCGCCGACCGCGCCAGCTTCGGGCCCATGCTCGGAGCGGCGTAACCGCCCTTCCGACTCTCCAACGGCCGGGCGGACACGCCGGGCCGGGCGAACACACCAGGAGGCCAACGGTGACCCAGAGCAGCACTCAGGACGTTTCCGCGGACGGCCTCGTGCTGGGGCTGGAGCTCATCAATGCCGGAATGCTGGCCCGGGTGGGCGGCAAGGCGGCCAACCTGGGCGAAACCATGGGTGCCGGGCTCCCCGTGCCGCCCGGCTTCTGCCTGACCACGGAGGCGTACCGGCGGGCTGTGGGCCCCGCGGGACTTGAAGGCGTGCACGCCGCACTCGCCGCCACCGGGACCGACGACCTCGCGGGCCTGGCCACGCTGGCGGCCCGGGCACGCGGGCTCATCCTCGCCGTGGACGTTCCGCCGGAGATAGCCGACGCCGTCAGGGAGTCCTACGCTGCGCTGGGCACGGACGTTCCGGTGGCTGTGAGGTCCTCGGCGACGGCCGAGGACCTGCCGCTCGCGAGCTTCGCCGGGCAGCAGGACACGTATTTGAATGTGGTGGGCGCTGACTCCGTTCTGGACGCCGTCCGGAAGTGCTGGGCGTCGCTGTGGACGGACCGGGCAGTGACCTATCGGGCCACCCACGGGATCAGCCCGTCTACTGTGGCGTTGGCGGTGGTGGTCCAGAGCATGGTGGACGCCGAGGTGGCGGGTGTCCTGTTCACAGCGAACCCGGTGACGGGGCGGCGGTTTGAGGCCGTGATCGATGCCAGTCCCGGGCTGGGCGAAGCGGTGGTTTCGGGAGCCGTTAATCCGGATCACTTCGTGGTGGACACGGCCACCCAGGAGATCCTGGAACGGCGGGAGGGGGATAAGGGGCTCGCCATCAGGCCGCTCGCCGGAGGGGGTACCGAGCGGATCAACCTTGTCCCGGATTCCGTCCCTTCCCTCAGCGATGGCCAGATCCGGGAACTGGCCGCCCTGGGCAGCAGGGTGGAGCGGCACTACGGGGCGCCGCAGGACATCGAATGGGCCATCGACGCCGCGGACAAGCTCTTCCTGGTGCAGTCCCGGCCCATCACCACGCTGTATCCCCTGCCGGATCCGCGCCCCGACCTGCGGGTGCCCGAGGGGGCTCGCGTCTTCCTGTGCTTCAGCCTTGCCCAGGGGCTGACCCGCCCGCTGACCCCGATGGGGATGGCCGGCTTCCGGATGATCGCGTCCTCGGTGGCCCGTGCGGCCGGCTTCGACGTGCCCGAGCCGCGCAACGGCCCGGCCCCGTTCCGGCAGGCAGGGCAGCGCCTCTTCGTCGACCTCACCCCGGTGGTCCGCAGCAGCGTGGGCCGCGCCATTGTGCCCCGTGTTTTCGACATTATGGAAGCCAGATCCGCCACGGTACTCCGCCGGCTGTTCGCTGACCCGAGGTTCTCGGTCACGCTCAGGTCGCCGTGGCCGCTCCTCCGGCATGTAGTTCCGCTGGCTGCGAAGGCCAAGGTTCCGGAGTCGTTCCTCCGGGCGCTCCTTCGACCGGAAGCGGCGCTTCAGCGTGTGGATAGATTCGGCGCGCGGTTCCGGGGCGGCCTCGTGGTCCCGGACACGGCGACGCCGGCGGAACGGCTGGAGCAGGCCGAACGCATCCTGGGCGAGAGGCTCTTCCACATCGTTCCGGCGGTAATGCCGCTGCCCGCTCTGGGGTTCGCGCTGCTGGCGGTCGCTGGGAAGCTGGCGGGGCAGGGCTCCGAGTCCGGTGCCCTGCAGGGCGTCCTCCGGGGCCTCCCCAACAACGTGACCACGGAAATGGACCTTGCCCTCTGGCAGTTGGCCACGGACATCCGCTCCCACCCCGGGGCCGCCGCCGTTTTTGAGGGGGCCTCTCCGGCTGAACTGGCGCGGCGGTACCGCTCCGGCGGGCTTCCCGCCGTCCTGCAGTCCGGGCTGGCGGGCTTCCTGGCACGGTACGGCCATCGCGCCGTGGCGGAAATCGACCTCGGCATGCCCCGCTGGTCGGACGACCCCGCGCACATCCTGGGAGTCCTGGCGAACTACCTCAAACTCGACGATCCGGCACTGGCCCCGGACCGGCAGTTCGCCAACGCCGCCCGCGAGGCGGAGGCCCAGATCGAGAGGCTAACAGCGATCGCGGGGAGCAAAGGCGGTCCGGCCGGCAGGATGCGGGCCCGCATGGTGCGTGGTGCGCTGACGCGGACCCGTCTGTTCGCCGGACTGCGCGAACTGCCGAAATACCACATTGTCGAAGGCCTGGCTTCGGTGCGGAAACAGCTGACGGCGGTGGGGGAGGCGCTCGCCGCGGCAGGCAGCATCGCCGAGGCCGACGACATCTTTTTCCTCGACTTCGCCGAGGCGCACCGGGGCCTTGCAGGGGAGTCGCTGCGGGGAATCGTGGCGGAGCGCCGCGAGGCCTACGACGCCGAAATGGGCCGCCGTCGCATTCCCCGGGTGCTGCTTTCGGACGGAACGGAACCCGAAGCGCTGCACGGCACCGGCGCCGGCACGGCGGCCGGGGTCCTGTCCGGCACGCCGGCGTCGGCCGGAACCGTCACGGCCCGGGCGCGCGTCATCCTGGACCCGCAGGGCGCCGCGCTGGAACCCGGTGAGATCCTGGTGGCCCCGTCAACGGATCCGGGGTGGACGCCATTGTTCCTCACCGCCGGCGGGCTTGTGATGGAAATGGGCGGGCCCAATTCCCACGGCGCGGTCGTCGCCCGTGAGTACGGAATTCCCGCCGTCGTGGGCGTCCCGGACGCAACCTCCGCCATCAGCACCGGGCAGCTGATAACGCTCGACGGCGGGGCCGGCACGGTCGCGCCGGCAGCGGGCTGAGCCGCCCCGGCAAGCGCACGACGGCGACGTCCCAAAGGGGTGTAGCGGGCGGGTCCGAAGCGTACTCTGGAATCAATAAGCTGCAATGTTGGAGCGGAGTTGTCATGACCAGAAAGTGGCTGCGGTGGATGCCCGCCGCCGCCGTGCCCGCCGTAATTGCCGCCGCTGCGCTGGCAGGGTCTTTGCCGGCAAGCGCCGGGGACCCTTTGCCCGCCAAGACGCCGCAAGAGGTCCTGGCGCTGGTAGCGCATCACTCCGCTCCGTCGCTCTCCGGGACGTTGGAGCAGACGTCCCGGATCGGCCTGCCCGAGCTTCCGAAAACCGGGCCGTCGGCCGGCGGCGCAGCGTCCGTCCTTGAGCTGTTGAGTGGGCCGCATACCGCCAGGGTGTTCCTGGACGGACCGCGCAACGTGCGGGTCCAGGTCCTGGACCGCCTCGCTGAACGCAATGCCGTACGCAGCGGGGACGAGGTGTGGCTGTACAGCTCCAGGGACAACACCGCCACTCACCTGACACTCCCCGCCGATGCCGGCCGGCATCATGATGTTGGCCAGTACAAGCATCCCGGTGCGGGCACGGACGGTGTGATGCCGACGCCGGAGGACCTGGCCGCCCGGTTCCTTGCGGCCGCTGACCCCACCACTGAGATTTCAGTGCTTCCGGAGGTCAACGTTGCCGGCCGGGCCGCTTACAACCTGGTGGTCACCCCGCGGACGGAAGGCACCCTGATCGCTTCGGTAGCCATCGCCGTTGACGGCCAGAGCGGCCTGCCGCTGAGCGTCGAACTGAAGGCCCGGGGCCAGAGCGAACCGGCCTTCAAGCTGGCGTTCACCAGCCTGTCACTTGAAGCCCCGGACGCCTCACTGTTCGCCTTTAGCCCGCCGCCGGGGGCCACCGTCAAGGAAGTCGAAGTACCGGCCCACGGAACGGGAAGCCTGCCCGGACACCGCTGGCCCGGACACCGTACGGAAGAGGGCGTGGTTCCTGACGCTGCAGTTCCTGGCACCGTGTCGCCTGACGCTTCAGTTCCGGAAGCTATAACGCCGGATGCTGCGGCGACGGATGCTGCAGCAGTGCGGCCTACGGTGACGGGTACCGGCTGGGAGAGCGTGGTCGAATTCCCCGCCAGCGCCGCATCTGCGGAGGCCGGTGCGATGATGTCCAGCGATCCGCTGCTTCAGCAGGCCGCTGTGGCGGTGCCGGGCGGACGGCTGTTCAGCACCGCCGTCGTAAATGTGCTGTTTACCGATGACGGGCGCGTTTTCGCCGGGTCTGTTCCCGCGGACCGCCTGCTGACCGCTGCTGCCGCGAGGTGACAGTCGCAGGACGGAGCGCTGAGCTGGCCATAGAGACGCGCGGCCTCAGCAAACGGTTCGGCCATCAGCTGGCCGTGGACGGCGTTAATTTGGCCGTCCCGAGGGGTTCGGTGTTCGGTTTCCTGGGCCCGAACGGCTCCGGCAAAACCACCACCATCCGCATGATGCTGGGGCTCGCCGGGGCAACGGACGGGTCGGTCAGCGTGCTGGGGCTGGAGATGCCGGAGCGCTTCCACGACGTCCTGCCGCGTGTGGGCGCCCTGGTGGAGGGTCCCGCGTTCTACCCGTTCCTGTCCGGAGCCGCCAATCTTCGGCGCCTCGATGCGGCGGACCCCTACGCCGTACAGTCCACGCGGCGTGCCCGGGTGGAGTCCGCGCTGGAACGCGTGGGCCTGACGCACGCCGCCGGTAAGAAAGTCCGCGCGTATTCGCTCGGCATGAAGCAGCGCCTGGGCATCGCCAATGCGCTCCTCTCGCCCCGGGAGCTGCTGGTGCTCGACGAGCCCACCAACGGCCTGGATCCTCAGGGCACCCGCGAGGTGCGCTCCCTGGTCCGCTCCCTCGCGGCCGACGGCGCCACGGTTTTCGTCTCCAGCCACCTGCTGGCGGAGGTGGAGCAGATCTGCACGCATGCGGCGGTCATGAGCGCGGGCCGGCTGGTGGCGCAGGGAACGCTCGCTGAACTGCGGGACGAGGGCAAGGTCAGGATCCGCCTGGTAACGCCCGACGCCGGCCTGGCCGAGGGCGTTTTCGCCCGGCTGGGAATGACGCCCATGGGCGGCCGGAGCAACGGTGCGCTGGTTTACGGGGACAGCCGGCAGGCCGGGGATACCGGCACGGCCGGAGACACAGGGCAGTTGGGCGACAGAGGGCAGTTGGGAGACACAGGGCAGTTGGGCGACGCAGGGCAGTCGGGGGTTGCCGTGGAACCGGAGGCCGTGGTGGCCGCCATGGTGGCGGCCGGTGTACGGGTGCGCGGCTTCGCCGTGGAGCAGGGCAGCTTGGAGGACCGCTTTGTGGCGCTGACGGGGGAGGGGTTCGACATTGCCCAATAAGGAAGTTGTCGCGACGGATGCACCGGCCAAGGCTTCCTCCGGATTGCCTCTGCTGGCCTCCGAACTGAGCGTCCTTTTCCGCCGGCGCCGGACCTGGGCCATGCTGCTGGCGCTAGCGGCCGTGCCGGTGCTGATGGCCATTGCCGTCCGCGTGTCCTCGGCCGTTCCACCAGGCCGCGGACCTGCCTTCCTGGACAGGATCACCCAGAACGGGCTGTTTGTGGGGGTAACGGCGCTGCTCGTGTGTGTGCCGCTGTTTCTGCCGCTCACCGTGGGCGTGGTGGCCGGGGATACGATCGCGGGCGAGGCTGGCCTCGGCACCTTGCGCTACCTCCTGGTGGCGCCGGCCGGCCGCGTGCGGCTGCTGCTGGTCAAATACGCAGGCGCCGCCGCGTTCTGCATCGTGGCTCCGCTGGTGGTGGCGCTGGCTGGAGCAGGGATCGGGGCGGCCCTGTTTCCGGTAGGCCCGGTGACGCTGCTGTCCGGCGACGTGATCACCCCGGGGGAGGCAGTGGTGCGCCTGCTGCTCGTGGCGGCGTACCTGACCGTGTCGCTGCTGGGGTTGTCCGCCGTCGGACTCTTCCTGTCCACCCTGACCGATGTTCCGGTGGGCGCCATGGCAGCCACCATCGTGGCGTCCGTGGTGTCACAGGTTGTGGGTGAGCTGCCGCAGCTCGAGTGGCTGCACCCCTGGCTGTTCAGCCACTACTGGTTCGGTTTCGCGGATCTGCTGCGCCAGCCGATTGCCTGGGATTCCTTTGGCAGTAATGCGTTGCTGCAGGCAGGCTACATCGCGGTCTTCGGGGCGCTGGCCTACGGCCGGTTCGTCACGAAGGACGTTCTGTCCTAGTACCGTGCCACCGTGGTGTTCTTGAGGCTTGCCAGCTGGTCCACGAGCACGGCGCGCTGGGCCTTCGCCTCGGAGACCGCCTTCGCCTGCGCCGCGTTGGCGCGTTCGGCTTCAACCTTGCGGTCTTCGGCGGACCTGGCCGCGTCGTCGGCCACACGGTTGGCGTCCTCCGCCGCGGCAGTCAGCGACTGGGAGGCCGAGGCGGCGTTGTCGGCCGCCTCAAATGCCCGGCTCCGGCTGGCGGAAATGGCTTCGAGGGTGGCGGCCTGCTTCAGCACCTCGCCGTTCCCACTAACAAAAGTGCTCAGCGCGGGATTGAGTCCACCGTTGCGGTAGAGGTCCCCGGCCAGCTGTCCCACCTGCTTACGGGTCTTCGCCTGTTCGGCCTGGGCAGATACGGCCTTCGCCGAGGCAAGTGCGGCGGCATCCCGGCGGATCCCGAGCGTGACCAGGGCATCACCGTAGGCATTGTTGGCCTGCATGGCCGCGGCAAAACTGGCCTCCTGGGCTGCGGCGGCGTCGGCAAGGATCCGGTCGATTCTGGTGACCTGGTCCGCCGTCGCGCTTTCACTGGCTTTGGCAGCCGCGATCTCCTCGGGCGAGGGAATCTCCGGCGACGCCGGAACGCTGAGCGCCGGCTGGGCGGTGGCCGGTGGCGGCGCCGCCCCGGCGGGCAGGGCGAGGGATCCGAGGAGTACGACGGCGGTGCACAGCACAGCCGCTTTGCGGCCGGATCCGGTCAAACCCATCAAGTAACCTCGCAACAGTCAGGCTGGAGCGCGCGAGGAATTCAATGTCATCCGTGATTTTCACAGGGAAATGCCCCGCTGCAGAGTGCCAGCACTCCCGAGGCTACGTGGCCGGTTGCAACTTTGGCAACACTGGTCACATCAATAACATAAACAACAACAGTGTGATTCCGTCGCATTGTGGGGCGGCGTGTCGGGGAAGGGGCGAAACGAGTAGTCGCCACTCCATTTCTGCGGTCCCGTGCGGGCGCTACAGAAAAGCTCAAACCACCTCAGGCGTGCTGGTGGGACTCGTGCTCGGAGTGGCTCTCCGGCTCCAGCTGGAATGTGCAGTGCTCGGTGTCGAAGTGCGAGCCCAGGCAGGTGGCGAGCTTGTCCAGCACCTGGTCGGCCCCGCGGGCGCTCAGTACGGCGTCCTCCACCACCACGTGGGCGGAGAAGACCGGGACACCTGAGGTGATGGTCCAGATGTGGATGTCGTGCACGGACACAACTCCCTGCACGGACAGGATGTGCTCACGGATCATCTGGACTTCAACGCCCTTCGGGGTCGCTTCCAGCAGCACATCCACCACGTCGCGGAGCAGGTGCCACGCCCGGGGCAGGATCATCAGGGCAATGACGATCGAGGCAATGGTGTCCGCCGCCTGGAAGCCCGTCACCTTGATCACCACGGCAGCGGCAATGACGGCGAACGAACCCAGCAGGTCCCCCAGCACCTCGAGGTAGGCGCCGCGCACATTGAGGCTCTCCTTCTGGGCGCCGCGCAGGATCAGCAGCGACACCAGGTTGGCCACGGCCCCGAGGACAGCGGCCCAGAGCATCACGTCGGTCTGGACTTCGGGGGCCGAACCGATCCGCCGGATGGCTTCGGTGAAGATCACCACGGAGATCACAATCAGCACCAGCGCGTTGGCCAGGGCCGCGAGGACTTCGGCGCGCTGGTACCCGTAGGTCCGCTGGTCGCTGGCGGGCCGGGTGGCGATCCACGCGGCCAGGAGGGCGATGAACACACCGGCGGCATCGGACAGCATGTGGCCGGCATCGGCCAGCAGGGCCAGGGATCCGGAGATTACGGCGCCGACGACCTGGATCAGGACCACGGCCAGGGTAATGCTGAGGACGGCGATCAGGCGCTTGCGGTGCTTGGCAGTGCCAGTGGCTGAGAGGCCGTGCGAGTGGCTGTGGTCGTGTCCCATGCCTACAAGGCTAGCTAGTCCCAGCCGAGTTCGTGCAGCCGTTCATCGCTGATGCCGAAGTGGTGGGCAACCTCATGTGTCACGGTAATGGCCACCTCCTGGATCACCTCTTCCCGGGACGCGCAGATTTCCAGGATGGGCTGGCGGTAGATGGTGATGCGGTCCGGTAGCGACCCCGCACCCCACCACGCATCACGCTCGGTCAGCGGCACGCCTTCGTAAAGACCCAGCAACACTGTGTCCGGGTCCTCGCCCGGCTGCGGGACGTAGTCGTCCTCGATGAAGACGGCCACGTTGTCCATGGCCTTGGCCACTTCCGGCGGGATGCGCTCCAGCGCGTCGCTGACGGCCGATTCGAAGTCCTCATCGGTCATGGGAAACGGTGCATCGTTGTCCGCCCCGTCCGGGACGATCGGCAGGCCGGGCGGCAGGTTGGCGGGCATACCAAGACTCTAGCGGGACCTGCGCCGGGTCAGCGCCACTCCCACCAGGCAGATCACGCCGCCCACCAGGCCCCACACGGTGGGCACTTCGCCGAGCACCAGCCACGAGATGAGAATGGTGGTGCCGGGCACCAGATAGGTGGTGGCTGCCAGTTTCCCGGCGTCGATGAGGGACAGCGCATACGCCCACGTGGTGAACGCAATCGCCGTCGGGAAGATCCCCAGATAAACCAGTCCGAGGGTGGCCGGCAGCGGGGCCTGCTGCAGTTCGGCCACCAGCTGGCCGGTGAACGGCAGGCAGCAGACGGCACCCACCATGATGCCGAACCAGGTGGCCTGGGCCGCCGGGAACTTCCGCAGCACCGGCTTCTGGACAATCACGCTGACGGCGGCGAGCACAGCGGCAAGGAGGCAGAGCAGCACGCCGGCCACATCCGCCGTCGAACGCTGGCCCGAACTGAGCGCGATCACCGCGACGCCGGCGAACGCTATCAGGCTGCCGATGATCAGCCAGCGCGGAAAGCCTTCCTTGAGGAGAATGCCGGCCATCACGGCCACCAGGATGGGGTTGACGTTGATCAGCAGGGCCGCGGTGCCGGCGTCCAGCAGGTGCTCGGCGGCGTTGAGGGCCACGTTGTAACCGCCGAACCACATCACGCCGTACGCGAGGATGGGCCACCATTCCCGCCCCTTCGGCAGCATCCGCAGCTTCGGCAGCACCACCGCACCGAGGACGACGGCGGCAATCGCCAGCCGTCCCAGGGTCAGGGAACCGGGGGAGAAGCTTGGGCCCACGGCGCGGATGCCCACGAAGGCGGAGGCCCAGAGGACCACCGTGATAACGACGGCGGCGACGCCCAGTTTGTTGACTGGCGCCTGCTTCGGCGAGGGGCCGGCGGCGGGGGGATTGCCTGGCGTCTGGGGTTGCGTCTGGGGTTGCGGGGCGGATGCGGGGGCAGCGTGCGGGGACCCTTCGTGGGGGCCTGCGGACGGAGTGGAGCCGGTTGCGGCGGTTGCAGCCATGCTGCCAATCTAGCCCCCGCCGCGGCGGCGGGGCTGGCGGAAATCGGTCACGTCTAGTCGAGATCCTGCCAAAATTGCCCTGTTACCGGCAGGGTGCTTTCGCCGGGCTTCACCTCAGGACGCGCGCCGCGTCCTGGATGGCAGACGCGACGCCGTCCAGCACAGCCGATCCGTACCGCCACTGCTGCCAGTGGAGCGGGACGTCCACAAAGGACTTTGCGGCCAGGGTCTGCAGTGTTCGCCGGTCCAGGTCGTCGCCGATTTCAATTTCGGGAAGGAGGCCCCACCCCATGCCCAGCCGGATGGCCTCGCCGAACTCGTGTGCTGCGGGCACGTAGTGGCGCCGCGGCTCAAGGGGTTTCCGGCTGAAGCGCCGCAGGTAGCGGTCCTGCAGGTCGTCCTTGCGGTCGAAGATGATGACCGGCGCCTTCGCCAGTGCCTCCGCCGCCGCCGCGCCGTCGAACGCGGCCCCGCCGTCGAACCACTGCTCGGCAAAGGCCGGCGTGCAGACGGGCAGGTAGCGCATGACGCCGAGCCGGCGGGATGTGCACCCCGGGGCGGCTTTGGCGGTGGCCGTGATGGCCGCTGCCGCCGCGCCGCTGCGAAGGAGCTCCAGCGAATATTCCTGGTCCTCGCGCAGGATTTCCAGCTGGACCGTCCCGGCCACCGCAGCCAGCCCGGCCATCGCCCACGTGTGCAGCGAGTCGCTGTTGATCACAAGGGTGAGGCGGGTGTCCGGATTGGTGGCTCCCGGCTGCAGTTCATCGGCGAGATCCGCCGAGAGCATCTCCAGCTGCCGGGCGAACCGCACCACGGCCTGGCCTGACTCGGTGAGTTCGATCGGCCTGGTCCTTCTCAGCACAGGACGGCCGACGGCCACCTCGAGGGCGCGGATGCGCTGGCTGACGGCGGAGGAGGTAACCGACAGATGGCTTGCGGCGGCATCAAAGCTGCCTTTCGCGACGATGGCCGCCAGCGTCCGGGCCTGGTCCGGCTGGATGTCTATCATTAGCTCATCTTATCTATCAGCAGAATGTTTAACTGGTTTCATGCTGGGGTTCCTCCTACCGTTGTAAGGGTGATCCTCCCCGTTCTCTCAGGCCTGGCCAGCGGCCTCTCGCTCATCGTCGCCATCGGCGCCCAAAATGCGTTCGTCCTCCGCCAGGGCCTCCAGCGCTCGCATGTCGCCCTGGTCATCGCCGTCTGCGCCCTCTCGGACCTGGTGCTGATCGTGCTGGGAGTAGCGGGCATCGGCGTCGTGATCGAACAGGCTCCGGCGGTACTGGAGGTGGTGCGCTGGGCCGGTGCTGCCTTCCTGGCGGCCTATGGCGCCTTCGCCGCCTGGCGCGCCGTCCGCGGGCAGGCACTCGGACAGCTCGGGACGGGGCAGTCCGCCGGCTGGGCCGCGGTCCTGGGAACCGGCCTGGCTTTCACCTGGCTGAACCCGCATGTGTATCTGGACACCGTGCTGCTCCTCGGGTCAATCGCCAGCACGCACGGACCGGACGGCCGATGGTGGTTTGCGGCCGGCGCGGGGCTGGCCAGCGTCGCCTGGTTCACCGCTCTGGGCGTTGGCGCGCGGTTCCTTGCTCCGGTGTTCCGCCGCCGGAGCGCCTGGCGCGTTCTCGATGCCGTCATCGCCGTCGTCATGGTGACCATGGCCATCCTGCTGGTCGCCTGAATTCGGTCCGTTCCCCTGCCTCGGAAGGTCGTTCCCCTGCCCCCGGGCCGCCGGAAGGGCGGGAGGGCCGGTCGGCCCTTGTCCGCTGAACACCGCGGGTTCACGCTTGCTGGTATGAAAGCATCCGCCGCCTCGGCCCGTGACAGAAGGCGCGCCGCGATCGGCACAGCGGCCTTCGCCGTCGCCCCTGCGACTGTGGCCGGCGTGGTTCCATGGCTCCTGACCCGCTGGGAGGTTGCGGCGCCCGTCCCCGGCGGTGTGCCTGCGCAGGTCGGCGGCGCCCTGTTGATTGGTGCAGGGGCGGCGGTGATCGCGAACTCCTTTGTGCACTTCGCCGTGGAGGGCCTCGGCACACCCGCACCGTTTGCCCCGCCCAAGCACCTGGTGGTGGGTGGACTTTACCGGTACGTGCGGAATCCGATGTACGTGGCCATTGCCGCTGCCGTTGCCGGGCAGGGACTCCTGCTGGGCCAGCCAGTGCTCTACGCAGCCCTGGCCGTCGGTGCCATTCCGGTGGTGGCGTTCGTCAGGTTGTACGAGGAGCCGGTCCTGGCCCGGAAATTCGGTGCCGACTACGAGGAGTACCGCCGGAACGTTCCGCGCTGGCTGCCCCGGCCCACACCGTGGCGGCCGGAGTGTCCGGAGTCGGCCCGGGGCTGAGGAGTTTCCGCCAGGGCCCCGGACCTCGGCGGCGTGCTACTTTCCCCGGCCGGTCCACTCCAGCAGCCGGTCCAGCGGCCAGGTGGTGACGATCCGTTCGGCGGGCACGCCGTTCGAAGCGGCACGCTCGGCACCGTACTGCAGGAAATCCAACTGGCCCGGCGCGTGCGCATCACTGTCGATGCTGAAGAGGCAGCCGGCATCGAGGGCCAGCCGGATCAGTTCGTCCGGCGGATCCTGCCGCTCGGGCCGGGAATTGATTTCGACGGCGACACCCCGCTCGGCGCACGCTGCGAACACCCGCTCGGCGTCGAACTCGGACTGGGGCCGTGTTCCCCGGGCCCCCTGGAGCAGCCGGCCGGTGCAGTGGCCGAGGACATTTATCTGCGGATCGCTGATGGCGCCCAGCATTCTGGCGGTCATGGTGCGCCTGTCGGAACGAAGTTTCGAGTGGACGCTCGCTACCACGACGTCCAGCCGGTCCAGCATGTCCGGGGACTGGTCCAGGGTCCCGTCCTCCAGGATGTCCACCTCTATGCCGGCGAGCAGGCGGAAGTTGCCGCCGCCGTCGTCGTTGTTTATGTCCGCCACAATGTCGAGCTGTTCGGTGAGGCGTTCGGCGCTGAGGCCGTTGGCGATCTTGAGGCTGGGGGAGTGGTCCGTCAGGGCGAGGTACTCCCGGCCAAGGGTGCGCGCGGCGTCCGCCATCAGTTCGATCGGGGACCCGCCGTCGGACCAGTCGCTGTGGCTGTGCAGGTCCCCGCGGAGTGCCGAGTGCAGTTCGGTGCCACCGGCCGCGAGTGGCTGCTGCCCCCGTTCGCGAAGGCCTTCCAGATAGTCGGGGACGCCGCCGTCGACTGCCTGCCGGATCACTTCGAAAGTCCTGTCCCCGATGCCCTTCATGCTTTTCAGCCTGCCGGTGCGGGCACGGGCCGCAACTTCGGCCGGATCCAGGCCGCCGATGATGCCGGCTGCTTTCCGGAAGGCCTGGACCTTGAACGTGGGGGCCAGTTCGCGTTCCAGCCAGAAGGCGATCTCATTGAGGGCATCAACGGCATCCATCAGTCCATCTTGCACCCGCCCGGCACCGAATTCTGCCTCGACTTTCCAACCGCGGGGTGCCGATTTTGGATATTCCCAAGGTCTGCCCTACACTTTTATAGTCCAGTTCGGAGCAACTCGAAAGGGCGGAAAAGAAAGGCTTCGGCCCTTTATTTTTGCCCTGAATGAGCCGGATTGAGTTCAGGCCCCCATCGTCTAGCGGCCTAGGACACCGCCCTTTCACGGCGGCGGCACGGGTTCGAATCCCGTTGGGGGTACGCAAGGAAGTGGTCAAACCGGATGAAAAAGTCTGGTAGGCTGGAAGCCTTGAAAAAAGCAGTAGAGATACTGTGAAGCAAGAAACAAGCAAGGCCCTGTAGCGCAGTTGGTTAGCGCGCCGCCCTGTCACGGCGGAGGTCGCGGGTTCAAGTCCCGTCAGGGTCGCTCTGATTGCCAGAAGAAATTCCGGCCATCAAGGTGACATGTCACCTAGGCTCTGTAGCTC
The DNA here is from genome assembly GCF_039907775.1 of Arthrobacter sp. CC3. Taxonomy (NCBI): domain Bacteria; kingdom Bacillati; phylum Actinomycetota; class Actinomycetes; order Micrococcales; family Micrococcaceae; genus Arthrobacter; species Arthrobacter sp. CC3. The sequence goes on along the minus strand of NZ_JARCCY010000010.1, from coordinate 112,942 downwards.
AGTTGGTAGAGCGTTCGACTGAAAATCGAAAGGTCACCGGATCGACGCCGGTCGGAGCCACCACTGGGAAGCATCAGTTCTTCGGAACTGGTGCTTTTCTTCTTTAACGCCCGTGGAGTATCCGGTGCTTGTCCGTAGATCCTGACCCTGAAGGTTTGGATCCGCGGACAAGCTTAGGAATGCCGGGCCAGGCCGGCGCGTTGAGCCAGCCCGCCCGCGCGCGCCCGCCCGCCGCGCCCGCCCGCCGCGCCAGCCCGCCCGTTCGCCCCTGGGTGCGCCCGTGCGGTTCGACGCGCAAATGTCCCTGCGACGCGCAAAACGTCCTGCGACCCCCATATATCGGGTGCGCCAGGCAATTTGCGCGTCGCCAGGCGATTTGCGCGTCGTGAGGATCAGGCCGCCCGCAGCCCCCGGTGATGTGACGTGGGAAGCTGCAGGACGGCCTCTTCAAGCCCGCCACCGGCGTCCTGGCGAGCGTCCCGCTCCTGCTGAGCCACGGCGTCAGGTACCGGCTGGAGTCTGGGGCGTCGGGGGAGCGGCTGACAATAAAGCTCGACGGCGCCGAAATCCTCGCCGTCGATGACGCTTCCCTGACCTTCGGAAAGGTGGGACTGAACGTGTTCGACGGCCGGGCAGCGTATCAGGATGTGCTGGTGACAGGCTCCGGTTGAACCCGGTCCGACCGCCGCGCGCAGGTGAATTGCGGGTGGCCAGCGGGTGACTTTTCACACTAAATCTGATTTATGGCGCAACATTTGACTCGAAAAAATGGATGTGGCACGCGCGCGCAGTGGGCAATGTAAGCGCTTGCACAAATGGAGCGAAACTCGGTTTTTAGCCGCTCGAAACACGGTTTGATAAGCCTGCTGATGCGTGCCAGCGTAGAGACCGGCGCAGGAAAGGGTTCCTTTCCGAAGCGCCTTCCGGGGCCCTACCCAAGCCCCGTCCCCCTCGACACAAAGGCGTCCTCGATGACGCCTGCCGTGTCGTCGGGAACGCCGGAGTTTCGGGGAATGAGGGCAGACGCCCGTCTTCCACGAATGGTCTCAACTCCGCGAGAAGAGCAATAAATGCACAAGCACCCCAAAACACGCCGGATGCTGCGGTGGCGCCCTGCCGCCGCAGCACTGGCAACGGCCGTGGCGGCTTCCGCCTTCCTTGCGGTTCCCTCGGCCCAGGCCAACGAACCCTCGGACCCGCCCGCCACCCAGCAGATGCCGGCGCCCACGCCCGGTTTCCCGCTGCCCACCGATCACAGCCAGAAGGCTTACGACCCGGCGGCGCAGTTCACCTCAAAGTGGACCCGCGCCGATGCCAAGCAGATCATGGCGCAGAGCGACTCCACCGTCACGCCCGGCCAGAACTCCATGAGCCCGGATGTCACTATGCCGGAAATCCCCGAGGATTTCCCCGCCATGAACGACGACGTCTGGGTCTGGGACACCTGGTCCCTCACCGACGAAAATGCGAACCAGATCAGCTACAAGGGCTATGACGTCATCTTCTCCCTCGTGGCTGACCGGAACGCCGGCTACGGCTTCGACCAGCGCCACTGGAACGCCCGGATCGGCTACTTCTTCCGCAAGACCAACGCCGACCCGGCCAAGGACAAGTGGAACTACGGCGGACACCTGTTCCTGGACAACACCTCCATCGGCAACACCGAATGGTCCGGTTCCACCCGCCTGATGCAGGGCAACCAGGTCAACGTGTTCTACACGGCCACCACGTTCTACGACGTTGCCGAGCGCAACGCGGGCGGCGGCGGCATCGCCCCGGACGCTGCCATCGCCAAGGCACTCGGCAACATCCACGCCGACAAGAACGGCGTCACCTTCGACGGGTTCAAGCACACCAAGCTGCTGGAACCGGACGGCAAGATGTACCAGAACAAGGCACAGAACCCGGGCTTCGCCTTCCGCGACCCGTACACGTTCGCCGACCCCGCCCACCCGGGCAAGACCTTCATGGTTTTCGAAGGCAACACCGGCGGCAAACGGGGCGAATACGAGTGCCAGCCCGAGGACCTGGGCTACAAGGCCGGCGACCCGAACGCCGAGAGCCTCAATGAGGTCAACAGCAGCGGCGCCTACTACCAGACCGCCAACGTGGGGCTGGCCGTGGCAGACAACAAGGACCTGACCAAATGGTCCTTCCTGCCGCCGGTCCTCTCGGCCAACTGCGTCAACGACCAGACCGAGCGTCCGCAGATCTTCATCCAGAATGAAGGCGGCAAGAACAAGTACTACCTGTTCACCATCAGCCACCAGTTCACCTATGCGGCCGGCATGCGCGGCCCCGACGGCGTCTACGGCTTCGTCGGTGACGGCATCCGCTCCGACTACCAGCCGATGAACAACAGCGGACTGGCCCTGGGCTCGCCCACAGACCTGAACCTTCCGTCCGAGTCCCCGGAGGCACCCACTCCGAGCCAGAACGGCCGTCAGTTCCAGGCCTACTCGCACTACGTGCAGCCGGGTGGCCTGGTGCAGTCCTTCATTGACAACGTGAACGGCGTTCGCGGCGGCTCGCTCTCGCCCACCGTGAAGATCAACTTCCGTGACGGCGTGTCCCAGGTAGACCGTACCTTCGGCAAGAACGGCCTCGGTCCGTTCGGTTACCTGCCCACGAACGTCAAGGTTGGCGGCGAGGGGCTCTACAAGTAACCCGCACGGGGGACCCAACATTAGCAGTAGCAGCAGGGGCGTCCGGAACTCATCCGGGCGCCCCTGCTGCTTTTGCGCCCTCATAGCCCATATATAGGTACTGACCTTCCGCCCGCCGCTTGGGATCCCGGAGGCCACCCGGGCTAGGCTCGCACGCCGGGGACAGAACGCCATCGCCGCCTAAAGCCGGAAACGGAACGGGCGGCACAATCTCGATCAGAAAAGTGACTCTTGAACAACCTCTCAAGCCCTCTGACCGCAGCCGCCCTCCTCGCCGCACTGGCGCCCACCGCATGCTCCGCGCCCGAAGCCGGCAGCGCGCCATCGTCGTCCGCTGCCGCGACCGCCGCGGCAACGGCGGCCCCGACCCCCACCAAAAGCTCCGGGCCGTACGGGGACTTTGCCTCAGCGGCGGAGGCGTGCACCACCATCTCCCAGCAGGCCACCGGCGCCTCGCTGTTCCCGCTTTCGGCCGCGCAGGGCAAGACCGCGGAACTGGAACAGCTCAAAGCGGAACTCAGCGACACTGCCGAACGCGTTCCGGACGAGCTCAAGGCCGATTTCGCCCACCTCAATGAGGTGGCCGTGGCCGGGCTGAGTGACCAGACGGTGTACTCCAGCGGAAAGTTCGAAGCCGCCATGGCCCCTGTTACCGGCTGGCTCGCCGCCAACTGCAAATAGCGGATTCCGGCCTGGCGATTTTCACCGGCGTCCGGCCGCTTGTCGCGGCCAAGGGATAGGGTGGTGTTCAAGAGAAGGGGAGTGCCTGATGGAATACCAGAACCCACATCCCGCGCCGGGGGCCCACGCTGATCCAGCCGTTGCCCTGACGGCCGGCACCGGACGTACCGTCATTTCCGAAACGGCCGTTGCCAAGGTCGCAGGCATCGCCGCCCGGGCCGTTCCGGGGGTTTATTCGCTCGGCACCGGTCCGTCCCGCGCCCTGGGGGCCATCCGGGACGCCGTCGGCAGCTCGGACCACGCCGCCGGCGTCCACGCAGAGGTCGGCGAGACGCAGGTGGCAGTGGACATCAACCTCGTGGCCGTTTACGGGACGCCGCTGCACTCGCTGGCAAACCAGGTCCGCGCGGCCGTGTATGCCGCCGTCGAAGAGTTCGTGGGCCTGCAGGTCATCGAGGTAAACGTGGAGATCAATGACGTCTACGTGGCGGGGCCGGCAAAGCCCGGACTGCCCGTGGAAGCCCGGACCGAAAGGGAGGCCATCCAGTGAACCTGACCGTGGTGGGAATTGCAGTGGGCGCCTTCGTGGCCTTTATGTCTTTCCAGTTCGGCGTCTGGGGTTTCCTGGTCTCGCTGCTTTTCATGGGGATAGGAGCCCTCTTTGGCCGTGCCGCGGAAGGGAAACTTGACCTGCGCAGCGTGTTCGACGCCATCACCGGCCGGCGCTCGTCCTCATGAGCAGCGCGGCCGGAACCGTGACCGGCGGGTCCGTGATGGCCGGTCACAACCGCATCAGCACCCAGGCGCTCACCAGCCTTGCCCGGGCAGCCGCCGCTGAGGCGCTGGGCGTCCCGGCACACGACGTCCGGGCGGACTGGTCCGACGACGACGGCCTGCTGGCCCTCTCGCTGGTCCTCCCGATCAGGATTCCGCCGCTCACCACGGTGCTGCGCGACCCCGGCCGCGTCGCCGGCTTCGGCGGATCCATCCGGGACCGCGCAGTCGCAGCCAGATCCGTGGTCCTGCACCGCGTTGCGGAGCTTAGCGGGGCGCAGCTGAGCCGGGTGGACATCCGCATCAGCGGCGCCGCCATCAGCGAAGGGGGACGGGTCCAGTGAACAATGGCACCGACGTCCGCTCAAAAGGCAGCCACGCAGCAGGGAACGGCGAATCCGGCGCAGTCTCCGCCAGCAGTACCCCGGATCCCCGGGGCGCCGGCATGCGCCGGATCCTGGACCGCGAAACACGCTCATCCCGTGCAGGGGTGGCCGGAATCGCTGCTGTCCTGGTGATCATCCTGTGCGGCTACGGCCTCCTCGAAGCCGGAGTCCGTGCGATCGGGCAGCCGCCGTGGCTCATCGATCCGCAGACCGCCGCGGAACGCATCATCGCGCTCCCGCAGGGCATACCCCCGCTGCTGCTCGGCGCCATCGGTGCCGTGACAGCCATGGCGGGTCTGTTCTTCTTCCTCAACGCAGTGCTGCCCGGCCGCCGCGCCCGGCACCTGCTTCCGGACCGCCGCGCCGGAGTGGTGGCCGACGATGAAGTGATCGCCTCCGCCCTGGCCCGCCGCGCCCGGCTGGCAGCAAACGTCACGCAGGAACAGGTGATGGTGGTGGTGTCCCAGCGTCAGGTGGTAGTCAACGTGCGGCCCACCTCCGGGGTGCCGGTCAGCGAAAACGCCGTCCTGGCAGCCGTGCTCGACGAGCTGCGGGACATGGCTCCGGAACCGATGCCCGAAGTGCGCGTCAATGTGGCTACGTCAGGAGTGATCGGGGCATGAACAACACCCCCAGGACGCTGAACAGGATCCTGATCGGAATCCTCGGACTGAAACTGCTCGCCGTCGGACTCTTGCTGGTTGTGCTGGCCGCCGTCCCCGCGGCGGCATCATGGTGGCAGCAGTGGTCCGCCGGCGTGTGGAACGGAATGAGCCAGCTCTTGCAGCGCACCAGCATTCCCGGCCGCCAGGAGAGCTGGCTCTGGGCGGTCCCTGCGCTGCTGCTCGCAGTGGTCATTGCCTTGATGGTCGCCTGGGTGGCCCAGCAGGGCAAAGGCCGCTCCAGCCTTATCCTTGCCGAGGACGACGCCGAGGGCCTCCCCGGCAATGTGCGGATCGGCGGCGGCGTTGCCGAGCAGGCGCTGCGGGCCGCGTTGGCCGAACGGCAGGACCTGGCCGGAGCAACCGTGGCCACCTACGAGGTCCGGGGCGAGCCCGCGCTGAAGATCCGGCTGCAGCCCAGGCAGGGCGTGGCCCCGCACCTCCTCGCCGCCGATGTGTCGGCCCTCGTGGAGGCGCTCGACGCCGTCGTCGGCAAGCGCGTCCCGGTGCTGATCCACATCGGCACCGGCGCCCGCTCCCGGTTCAGCCGCGCGGAACGCGTCCGCTAGCCCCGCGAGCTAGATCACTTCCAGCTAGATCGCCCCAGCTAGATCGCCACGAGGTAGGCGGCCGAGTTCGGCGCAAGCTTCCGCGCGCCTCCCGGCCCCGCCCCGGGTTCAGCCCGGGCTCCCGCCACGGCCTCCGGACTGCTGGCAAGGGCAATCCGGTAGCCGTCCGGCAGCGCGGCTGCCGCGATGCCCATGTTGGCGACCACCAGGACGTCCCGGTTCTCGAAGGCGAGCACGCCCTCCGCGGGGGCGTGCGTGGCGGCCCAGCGGAAGCTTCCTGCGCCCAGCCGGTGTTCCTTGCGGAGTGCCAGCGCGGCACGGTACAGCTCCAGGGTGGAACCGTCGACGCCGTCCTGCACGTCCGCGGCCAGCTCACGGAAGGATTCCGGCTGGGGCAGCCAGGGGGCGGCCGGCGCGCTGCCGGTGAACCCGGACGCGAAACCGTAGCCTGGCTCGGCAGCCTTCCACGGGAGCGGCACACGGCAGCCGTCGCGCCCCCGCTCTACGCCGTCGGTTCGGAAGAAGGTAGGGTCCTGGCGGGCCTCGGCGGGCACTGTCGTGTGTTCCGGCAGGCCCAGTTCCTCCCCTTGGTAGAGGTACGCCGAGCCGGGGAGGGCGAGTGAAACCATGGTGGCAGCCCGGGCGCGCGCGAGGCCCAGCCCGGCGTCGGGCTGTTCGTCCTCGGCAGAGATGCCCTTCGGGAACGTGGTGGGGTCCTTCAGGCCGAAGCGGGTGGTGTGCCGGACCGTGTCGTGGTTGCTGAGGACCCAGGTTGTCGTGGCACCCACCGTGGCGGCAGCCCGCAGCGAATCCTCAACGGCCGCGGCCGTCCGCTCCGCATCCCAGCCGGCCAGCAGGAAGTCGAAGTTGAACGCCTGCTGCATTTCATCAGGCCGGACGTACCGTGCCAGCCGCTCCGCCGGTTCCACCCATGCCTCGGCCACCATCATGCGGTCGCCGTCGTATTCCGCCAGCACCCGGTTCCAGTCGCGGTAGATGTCGTGCACGCCGTCCTGGTCAAAGAAGGGCGACGGCGGGTAAAGCGGCGAAACGACTTGGTGCTCGTTGCCGGCTGCTGCGTCAGCGGCGGCTGTGGCGGCGGCTGCTGCATCAGGGGCGGCGGCGGCAGCGGCAGCGTGGGCGCGGTGTGGCTCTTCGGCCTCGGTATGGCCGCCGTGGGCCTCGCCCGGCAGTTCGCTGGCTCCTTCCACCATCGCCGCGGAGCCCTCCCAGTCCGGCAGGCCCGCCTCCTTGACCATGCCGTGGGCCACGTCCACACGGAAGCCGTCCACGCCGCGGTCCAGCCAGAACCGCAGCACCGAGCGCATTTCCTCCTGGACCTCGGTGTTGTCCCAGTTCAGGTCCGGCTGCTTGGTGTCGAAAAGGTGCAGGTACCACTGGCCGGGCTTGCCGTCGGCCTCCGTAACGCGTGTCCAGGCCGGTCCGCCGAAGATGGATTTCCAGTTGTTGGGTGCCAGATCGCCGTCGCCCGAGTCGGGGACGGAATCCCTGCCCTGCCGGAACATGTACCTGTCGCGTTCGCGTGAACCCGGAGGCGCGGCGAGTGCCGCCTGGAACCAGACGTGTTCGTCCGAGGTGTGGTTGGGGACCAGGTCAACGATGACCTTCAAGCCCAGCCGGTGAGCTTTCTGCAACATCCCGTCGAAGTCCGCCAGGGTGCCGAAAAGCGGGTCCACCTGGCGGTAATCCGCCACGTCATAGCCGGCATCGGCCTGCGGGGATTTGTAGAACGGGGACAGCCACACGGCATCAACGCCTAGCCGCTGCAAGTAATCCAAATGCGCCGTTACACCGAGCAGATCGCCCATCCCGTCTCCGTTGCCATCGGCAAAGGACCGCGGGTAGACCTGGTACACGACGGCGCTGGCCCACCACGTCGGAATCGAGGAACCGCCTGTCGGGACTGGGCTGTGTGCCACAGATATCCTTTCCATAAACTTCGGTGTAAACGCTTGCATTTCTCACCGCAACGTTACTAGTGTGATGGGCACCACTTCAACCGCACCGCCGATTTTGCTCGACACTCAGCGAGGAGTCTCCTTTATGAAATCCCCTAAGTTCCTTTTGCCGGCCGCTGCCGCCGGCGTTCTAGCATTAACGCTCTCCGCCTGCGGAGGCGGAGGCGGCACCACGGGCGGGGGTGGCGGCGACGCTGAACAAGGCCTCGATGGCCGCGGCCCCATCACCTACGTCCAGGGCAAGGACAACAGCAACGTTGTCCGCCCCCTCATTGAGAAATGGAACGCTGCGCACCCGAACGAGAAGGTCACGTTCAAGGAGCAGACCGACGCCGCTGACCAGCAGCACGATGACCTGGTCCAGAATTACCAGGCAAAGAACCCGAACTACGACGTTGCCAGCGTCGACGTTGTGTGGACTGCCGAGTTCGCCGCCAAGGGCTGGCTGCAGCCGCTGAAGGACAAGATGGCGGTAGACACCAAGGGGATGCTGGAGCCCACCATTGAGGCGGGCTCCTACAAGGGCACTCTCTACGCGGCACCGGTGTCTTCCGATGGCGGCATCCTCTACTACCGCAAGGACCTCGTCCCCACTCCGCCCAAGACCTGGGACGAGATGATGCAGATGTGCTCCGTCGCCAAGGCCAACAACATCGGCTGCTATGCGGGCCAGTTCAAGAAGTATGAAGGCCTCACCGTCAATGCGTCCGAGGCGATCAACTCCTTCGGCGGTTCCGTGCTGGACAAGGACGGCAAGCCGAGCCTGAACACTCCGGAAGCCAAGACCGGCCTTGAGAACCTGGCGAAGGCCTACGCGGACGGCAACATCCCGAAGGAAGCCATCACCTACCAGGAAGAGGAAGGACGTCAGGCATTCCAGGACGGCAAGCTTCTCTTCCACCGCAACTGGCCTTACGTGTACAACCTGGCCACCACTGAAGCATCGTCCAAGGTCAAGGATGTCCTGGGCATGACCGCACTGCCCGGTGCGGACGGTCCCGGTGCCTCCTCGCTTGGTGGTCACAGCGCGGCTGTGAGCGTGTACTCCAAGAACAAGGCCACTGCCCTCGACTTCGTGAAGTTCCTGACGGCCGAAGAGCAGCAGAAGTTCTTCGCCACCCAGGGTTCGCTGGCACCCGTGCTCGGTAGCCTGTACGAGGACAAGGAACTCGTCGCCAAGCTGCCGTACCTTCCGGTCCTGAAGACCTCCATCGAGAACGCCGTGCCGCGCCCGGTATCGCCGTTCTACCCGGCGGTTACCAAGGCCATCCAGGAAAATGCCTACTCCGCCATCAAGGGAGAGAAGACCGTGGAAAGCGCACTGTCTGACATGCAGAAGTCCATCGAGTCCGCTAGCGCGGGACAGTAGCCACTCATGTCAACCGAATTGGGCCCGACGCCGGTAAAGTCACCGGCGTCGGGCGGTACCCCGATCCATCACGGACCCAAGGGTGTCGGTGAGGACAACAAGATCCTCAGCCAGGGCAAGTGGGCTTCCTGGCTCCTCGCCCCCACCATCATCGCGCTGGCGGTAGTGATCGTTTACCCGATCATCAGCGCACTCGTGATGTCCTTCCAGAAGGACGCCGGCCTGGATCCGGTCACCGGGCTGTTCACAGCCGGCGGCCCGGCAGGCGTCCAGAACTACGTGAACTGGCTGGCCCAGCAGTGCTCCGCTCCTGGTGGCGGCACTGTTGCCTGCCCGCCCGGAACCCTCGGTGCCCAGTTCTGGTCAGCCACGGCCACCACGTTCTTCTTCACCGTGGTCACCGTGACGCTGGAGACCGTCCTCGGTTTCTGGATGGCCCTCATCATGGCCAGGACGTTCCGGGGACGCAGCCTGGTCCGTGCAGCAGTCCTGGTTCCGTGGGCCATTCCCACCGCCGTGACCGCCAAGCTCTGGCTGTTCATTTTCGCCTTCGAAGGCATCGCCAACAAGCTGTTCAACACCACCATCCTGTGGACAGGCAGTGAGTGGCCGGCCAAGTGGGCCGTGATCATTGCAGACGTCTGGAAGACCACGCCGTTCATGGCACTGCTGATCCTTGCCGGCCTCCAGATGATTCCTGCGGAGGTCTATGAGGCCGCCAAGGTTGACGGCGCGACCACCTGGCAGCGGTTCCGGATGATCACCCTTCCGCTGGTCAAGCCGGCGCTGATGGTGGCAGTCCTGTTCCGCACGCTGGATGCACTCCGGATGTTCGACCTCCCGTACATCCTTACCGGCGGTGCCAACAACACCACTACGCTGTCCATCCTGGTGATCAACCAAATCAGACAAGGGTTCAACGCGGCGGCAGCATTGTCCACCATTACGTTCATCATCATCTTCCTGGTTGCGTTCATCTTTGTGCGCTTCCTTGGTGCGAACGTCGTGGAGCAAAGCGGAGCCACTGGTAAGGGGAAGAAATGAGCGCCGGGACAGCCACCACTGCCCTCAGGGCACAGCAGGACCGGGGCCGGAAGGCAGCCCAGAACAGGGAGAAGTGGGCGCAGGGACGTACGTACATCAGCGCCGTCGTCGTCCTGATCTGGTGCCTTGCGCCGGCCTACTGGATGGTGGTGACTGCCTTCCGCGAGGTGGGCTTCACCTACGACACCTCGATCCTGCCCACCCATGTCACGCTGGATAACTTCAATACGGCCTTCGATACGTCCTTCGGCAACAGGTTCGGCCAGGCTCTGCTCAACAGCATTTTCATCGGCGTCGTAGTCACGCTGGTGTCGCTGCTGATCGGTGTCTTCGCCGCCTACGCCCTGGCCCGCCTGAACTTCCGGTTCAAGTACCTGGTGCTGGGCTTCATCCTGGGGGCGTCCATGTTCCCGGGCGTCGCCCTCATCACCCCGCTTTTCCAGCTCTTCACCAACATCGGCTGGATGGGTACCTACCAGGCGCTGATCATCCCGAACATCTCCTTTGTGCTGCCGCTGACCGTCTACACGATGACCTCGTTCTTCCGCGAAATGCCGTGGGAACTCGAGGAATCGGCACGGGTTGACGGCTGCACGCAGGGCCAGGCGTTCCGGAAGGTGATCCTGCCGTTGGCGGCACCGGCCATCTTCACCACGGCCATCCTGGCGTTCATCTCCTCCTGGAATGAATTCCTGATTGCCAGCCAGCTGTCCAGCGACGCGACCCAGCCGGTGACGGTGGCAATTGCCAGCTTCGCCGGAGCGCAGCCAAACCAGATTCCGTACACGGCCATCATGGCCGCCGGAACCATCGTCACCATTCCTCTGGTGATCCTGGTCCTGGTCTTCCAGCGCAAGATTGTTGCCGGCCTCACCGCCGGCGCTGTTAAGTGATCCCTCACGTGACAGGTTCGGCAACAGGCAAGGAACAGAACCAGGGGCTCGTTCGCAATGAGCACAAGCGTGCCCGCTCCGGCGAGGACTTCGACATCATCATCGGCTTCCTCGGCTTCTGGGCCGTGGTCCTGCTGGCGGTCACCGTCTGGATGGAGGTGACCGCCCAGCCGGCCCTCGGCTGGGCGCTGGGCCTGCTGGCCACGCTAGTGGCGCTGTACGGGATGGTGCGGCTCCGCCGCCGCCTGCCGGCCAGGACCGCTACACGTAAGAAATAGGAGCTGATCAAAGGCTCAAAGCTGAAGCGGAATAGACTGGCTTGTTGCCGCAGGAACACCCAGGTAGCAAGAATCTGCGAACAGCTAGCAAGGGGAAACCGTGGCACGCACAACAGACAGGGCTCAACGGGGCGGCCATTCCGGCGTCAGCATTGAGGACGTCGCCGCAGCAGCCGGGGTTTCCACAGCGACAGTCTCGCGCGCAGTCCGCGGACTGCCCAGGGTTTCGCCGGCCACCCGGGAAAAAATTCTCCAGGTGGCCGGCGCTTTGGGCTACGTGGCATCTTCCTCCGCGTCCGGCCTGGCCACCGGGCGGACAAAAACCATCGGTGTGCTGGCGCCGTTCGTCAGCCGCTGGTTCTTCTCCAAGGCGATCGAGGGCGCGGACCGGGAACTGCATGCGCGCCAGTACAACCTCTCGTTGTTCAACCTGGGCGGCCACGGCAGCAACCGCGAGCGGCTCTTCAGCAAGACCATGGTCTACAAGCAGATCGATGCCCTGCTGGTACTTTGTATGGCGTTGACCCATGAGGAACTTGAACACCTGCAGAAGATCGACATTCCCCTGGTGGTGGTCGGCGGGCACGTGGAGGAGTGCCCCTACATCGGCATTGACGACTACGCCGCAGCATCCACCGCCGTCCGGCACCTGATCAGCCTCGGCCACAAGGACATCGCGCTACTGCACGGCGACGACGAAACCGACCTCAACTTCGACGTTCCCCGCGTCCGCATCAAGGCGTTCCAGGACGTCATGGCAGGGTCCGGGCTGACGGTGCGCCCGGAATGGGACGAGTGGGGCGACTTCACGGTCCGCAGCGGGCAGGAAGCGTTCACCAGGATGTGGGCCGATCCCGGCCCGAAGCCCACCGCCATTTTCTGCGCGTCGGATGAGATGGCCATGGGGGTCATTTTCGAAGCCACCAAAATGGGTGTTCGGATACCCGAGGACCTGTCTGTCATCGGGATCGACGATCACGATTTCTCCGACGCCATGGGGCTCACCACTGTCAGGCAGCGGCCTGACGAGCAGGCCGAACTGGGGACCAAGATGCTGCTGGACGAACTGGACGGCACCGTTGGCGCAGTCCAGTCACAGGTTGCGCCCCACCAGCTGATCATCAGGAGGACGACGGCGCCGCCCCCGTCCCGTGACCAGGCTTAGGACGCGCGCGCCAGCTGCCTGATGGGAATCCACCGCGAGGCCAGCCGGCGGTAGGCTGCCGCGGCTCCGGTCATGTCTCCCTCGGCCAGGCATTCGATGCCCAAACGCACATCCATGGGTGACTCATCCGGATACACCTTGTCCGCCACCGCACCGTAATCCAGTTCCACGACGGAACCGGGGTGGAAGAGTTCCAGCCACTCGGTCAGCTGGGTCATGTCGTCCAGCATGTCCAGGTCGGGGGCCGCCAGTGCCAGGTTGGCCACGGCGTAACGCACGCGTTCCAGCGCTGCACCGATCGGTGCCCATACCCGGACAGTGACGATCCGCCCGTCCGACTCCACCACATCCTGGGGATCGGATTCCTGGAAGAGCGAGAACCAGCTGAACGGGATACCCCAGGTGGAGGCCCGCGTGTGGACGCGGCTGGTGCCCTCGCGGGCTTTCACCAGGTCAATGCGTTCCTGGTGCTTGTCGCGCTGTTCTTCCGGAATCAGCAGTTCAGCGAGCGGACCGTGGATACCTTCCATAAGGGCGTTCGCAGCCAGTCCCGCCCGCAGCACCAGCTGGCTGGGACAGTACAGCAGAGCCTGTTCTTCACTATCGGCGCCTGCAGCGGCGGTGCCGCTGGCAGCGTCACCCGGCCCACCGGCGTCGGACGTTCCGGACGCATCCGGAGCGCCGGAAGACTTCGGCGTAATGGGCTGCTTGGGCTCCGGGGGAGCCGGAAAGACCCGGACCAGGTCGGTGCGCCCGGTGGGGAAGGGGTCGCCGCCGGGGCGGGTGATCCGCCCGAGGGACGCCTGCAGCTCAGCGTTTTCCACGGCCGCGCGGGACGCCGTCCTGGCACCCGCCGCCCGAAGCGCGGCGCGCTGGTCCTCCGGAAAAGCGGTGAGCGGCTCGTAGATCCGCAGCGCGGAGGAGAAAGGCAGGCCCGCCTGGCCCCGGTAGATGTTGCCCGTCATCGCGGCCCCATCAGTCGGCCAGTTCCACGATGACCGGAGCGTGGTCCGAGGCGCCCTTGCCCTTGCGTTCCTCGCGGTCGATCGAGGCGCCGGTCACGCGGGCGGCGAGGGCGGGGGAGGCCAGGACGAAGTCGATCCGCATCCCCTCCTTCTTGGGGAAGCGGAGCTGCGTGTAGTCCCAATAGGTGTAGACGCCCGGCCCCGGAGTGTGCGGCCGGACCACGTCGCTGAAGCCGGCGGCTTCGAAGGCGTGGAAAGCGGCCCGCTCGGGTTCGCTGACGTGGGTCATGGCGTTGGCGCGGAAAAAGTCGATGTCCCAGACGTCGTCGTCCTGCGGTGCGATGTTCCAGTCGCCCATCAGGGCGATCTGCGCTTCGGGGTTGTCGGCCACCCAGGTCTGGGCGTGGGTTTTCAGCATGTCCAGCCAGCTGAGCTTGTAGGGCATGTGTTCGTCGTCGAGCGAGCGGCCGTTGGGAACGTAGAGGCTCCACACGCGGACGCCGCCGCAGGTGGCACCGATGGCGCGGGCCTCCTGGACGGGGTCCTTGCCGTTTTTGCCGAAGACGGGCTGGTCCAGGAAGGAGCGTTCCACGTCCTCAAGCCCAACGCGCGAGACGATGGCCACGCCGTTCCACTGGCTCACGCCGAAATGGGCCACCTCGTAGCCCATGCGCTCAAAGAGTTCCCAGGGGAAATTCTCGTCCTTGCACTTGGTTTCCTGGATGGCCAGCACGTCACAGTCGCTGCGCTCGAGCCAGGCCTCCACTCGGTCGGCGCGGGCACGGAGGGAGTTCACATTCCAGGTAGCAATCTTCACAGTCCCTAACTTACCGAACTTGGGACCCCGGCATCTGTCCAGCCCAGCTGTTTGCCGCCGTCGTGACCCTATTTCGGCTGGAAAGCGCGCAGACACGGGCGTTTCGCGGCCGGGACCGGGAGTCGGGGCGCCAAAGAAGGTCACGACGGCGGCGCCGAGGACACCCGAGGGCAGCACCCGACGGCGGTGGGCAGGCAGGTGGGCGCACCTCCGCAGGCGGCGCCGGCAGTCTGGAATTTAGTAGGAAGTCCGAGTATATTCAGCTTCAGGATGATGTAGGTCACATGCAAAGGAGCATTCCGCCATGGTTCGCGAGCTTTCCCATTACATAGAGGGGCAACGGGTTGAAGGCACTTCGGGGCGCTTCAGCGACGTCTACGATCCCTGCACCGGGCAGGTCCAGGCCAGGCTGCCGCTGGCCAATGCCGATGAAGTCCGGAACGCCATCGCCAGCGCGGAGAAGGCCCAGGTGGAGTGGGGCGCCATGAATCCGCAGCGCCGCGGCCGGATCCTGCTGAAGTTCGTGGACCTGGTGAACGAGAACATCGACGAACTCGCCGCGCTGCTCTCCTCCGAACACGGCAAGACCCTCCCGGACGCCAAGGGGGACATCCAGCGCGGCATCGAGGTGGTGGAATTCGCCGCCGGCGCCCCGCACCTGCTCAAGGGAGAGTTCTCGGACAACGCAGGGACCGGCATCGACGTGCATTCGCTGCGCCAGCCGCTCGGCGTGGTGGCCGGCATTACGCCGTTCAATTTCCCCGCCATGATTCCGCTGTGGAAGTCCGGCCCGGCCCTGGCCGCAGGCAACGCATTTATCCTCAAGCCCTCGGAGCGGGACCCCTCAGTTCCCCTGCGCCTGGCCGAACTCTTCACCGAAGCGGGAGTCCCGGACGGCGTGTTCAACGTGGTCAACGGGGACAAGGAAGCGGTGGACACCCTGCTCGAGGATGAGCGGGTCAAGGCGATCGGCTTTGTGGGCTCCACCCCGATCGCGCAGTACATCTACGCCACGGCGGCAGCCCACGGCAAACGTGCGCAGTGCTTCGGCGGCGCGAAGAACCACATGGTGATCATGCCGGATGCGGACCTGGACATGGCCGTGGATGCCTTGATGGGCGCGGGCTACGGTTCCGCCGGCGAACGCTGCATGGCGATCTCCGTCGCCGTCCCGGTGGGCAAGGAAACGGCCGACGCCCTGGTGTCCAAGCTGGAGGAACGGGTCAAGCACCTCCGCGTGGGCCACAGCCTGGACAAGGACTCGGACTTCGGGCCGGTGGTGGCGGCGTCCGCCAAGGAACGGATCGAAGGCTACATCCAGTCCGGCGTGGACGAGGGCGCCACCCTGGTGACGGACGGCCGCGGCCTCACCGTGGACGGCTACGACGGCGGCTTCTGGGTGGGCCCCACGCTCTTCGACAACGTCACCAAGGACATGAAGATCTACAAGGAGGAGATCTTCGGCCCGGTCCTCAGCGTCCTCCGCGCCGAAGACTACGACGAGGCCCTCCGGCTCTGCAGCGAGCATGAGTTCGGGAACGGTGTGGCCATTTTCACCCGCGACGGCGACGCCGCCCGTGACTTCGCCAGCCGCGTGCAGGTGGGTATGGTGGGCATCAACGTGCCCATCCCGGTGCCCATCGCTTACTACACGTTCGGCGGCTGGAAGGCCTCCGGCTTCGGGGACCTGAACCAGCACGGGGCCGACGCGTTCCGTTTCTACACCAAGACCAAGACCGTGACCACCCGCTGGCCCTCCGGCATCCGCCAGGGCGCCAGCTACGTGATGCCGGAAGGCAGCTGATGAGCGCAGGACCTACCGCCGGTACGAACACAACAGGCCCCGACGAGGCGCCCACCGACGAGGTGCTGTTTGAGCGGCGCGGCCGCCTCGGCGTCATCACGCTGAACCGGCCCAGGGCGGTGAACGCGCTCACCGCCGGCATGGCCGCCGCCATGCTGGAACAGCTCACGGCATGGGCGGACGACGACGGCGTGGCCACCGTTCTGGTGCACGGCGCCGGGGAACGGGGCTTGTGTGCCGGCGGCGACATCGTGGCCATCTACGAGGACATACTGGCAGGCGGTGACGCCACCGCGGACTTCTGGCGCACCGAGTACCGGCTGAACGCGCTGATCGCCGGGTACCCCAAGCCGTATGTGGCCTTCATGGACGGCCTGGTGCTGGGCGGCGGCGTGGGGATCTCGGCGCACGGGTCCGTACGTGTGGTCACCGAACGCACACGCACCGGCATGCCGGAGACCACCATCGGCTTTGTGCCCGACGTCGGCGGCACCCTGCTGCTGTCCCGCTCGCCGGGGGAGGCGGGTACCCATGCGGCCCTGACGGGCGCCCACCTGAGCGGTGCGGATGCCCTGTTCCTGGGTCTGGCCGACCACTTTGTGGCGTCCGGGAACCTTCCCGCGCTGGCGGCCGCGCTGGAGACCGAAACGGCGGAAGCCGCCGTCGGACGCTTCACGGAGACGCCGCCGGTATCGGAGCTGGCCGGGCAGCGGGACTGGATCGACTCCTGCTACGCCAGCGACGATGCGGAGGACATCCTCCGGCGGCTCCGCAATTTTGACGGCGACGCCGCCGGGGAGGCAGCTGAAGCGGCGGACACCATCGAGGCGAAGTCGCCCACGTCCGTGAAAGTGGCGCTGGCATCGCTCCGCCGCGCGCGCGGCCTGAGCCTGGAGGAAGTCCTCGCCGAGGAGTACCGCGTTGGCCTGAGGTTCCTGGCAGGCGCGGACTTCCGCGAAGGCATCCGCGCCCAGGTGGTGGACAAGGACCGGAATCCGCAGTGGAAACCGGCCAGCCTGCACGAGGTCTCCGCCGCCGACGTCGCCAGGTTCTTCGAGCCGCTGGGGGACCGGGAGCTCAACCTGCAATCAAAGGAGGCCCGCAATGCCTGAAACAACTGGAGCGCCTGAAACAGCAGCACCCGGAGAATCCGGAGGAAAAGGGCACGTCGCGTTCCTCGGGCTGGGACACATGGGCGGGCCGATGGCCGTCAACCTGGTCAAGGCCGGGTATACGGTGGCTGGGTTCGATGTGGTGCCCGCGGCGCTGGACGCGGCCCGGGAACACGGAATTCCCACCGTGGCGACGCCCGCCGAAGCGGTCGCCGGTGCGGATGTGGTGCTCACCATGTTCCCCAGCGGCCAGCATGTCCTTGATGCCTACCGCGGGTCGGGCGGGCAGCCGGGCCTGCTGGACGTGGCCGGACCGGACACCATGTTCCTGGACTGCTCCACCATCAACGTGGACGAAGCCCGCGAAGCGTCGGCGCTCGCCGTTGCCGCAGGCCACCGGGCCGTGGACGCCCCCGTCTCGGGCGGCGTGGTGGGTGCCGAGGCCGGAACCCTGACCTTTATGGTGGGCGCCCTCCCCGAGGACTTCGACGCCGTGCGGCCCCTGCTGGAAGTGATGGGCAAGCGCGTGGTCCACTGCGGCGGCCACGGTGCAGGCCAGGCTGCGAAGGTCTGCAACAACCTGATCCTGGGCGTCTCCATGATCGCGGTGAGCGAAGCGTTTGTGCTCGGCGAGAAGCTGGGGCTCACGCACCAGGCCCTCTTCGACGTTGCGTCCGCCGCATCCGGGCAGTGCTGGGCGCTGACCACCAACTGCCCCGTACCGGGACCGGTGCCCACCAGCCCCGCCAACCGCGACTACCAGCCGGGATTCGCCGGTGCGCTGATGGCCAAGGACCTCAAGCTGGCCCTGAACGCGCTGCAAAGCACCGGAGTGGCCGCGCGCATGGGCCCGCTGGCCTCGGAAATCTACGATACGTTTGCGGCTGAAGGCGGGGCGGCCCGGGACTTCTCCGGCATCATCACGGATATCCGGGACAAGTCCGCGCACTAGGCAGTTTTCGAAGCAGAACCACCTGCAAGGCAGAACCACGTGAGGAGTCAGGCATGACGGAGCAGTACGGGAACATTCTGGTGGAGCGGCGCGGACGCGTGGGGCTGGTGACGCTGAACCGGCCCGAAGCGCTGAACGCGCTGAACAAGGCCACCATGGATGAACTCGTGGCTGCCGTCACGGCCATGGACGCTGATCCCGAAGTGGGCGCCGTGGTGGTGACCGGGTCCGGCAAGGCGTTTGCCGCCGGTGCGGACATCAAGGAGATGGCCGAGCAGGGCTACATGGACATGTACGCCGCGGACTGGTTCCGCGGCTGGGAGGATTTCACCCGGCTGCGCATTCCGGTGGTGGCGGCGGTTTCCGGCTTCGCCCTGGGCGGCGGCTGCGAGCTGGCGATGATGTGCGATTTCATCATCGCGGGGGACAACGCCAAGTTTGGCCAGCCGGAGATCAACCTGGGCGTCCTGCCGGGAATGGGCGGATCGCAGCGGCTCACCCGGGCCGTGGGCAAGGCCAAAGCGATGGACCTGATCCTCACGGGCCGGTTCATGGACGCGGAGGAAGCGGAGCGCGCCGGGCTCGTGTCCAGGGTGGTGCCCGCGGCGGACGTTGTGGAAGAAGCCGTGAAGGTGGCCGAAGTGATCGCCTCCAAGTCAAAGTCGGCTGCGATGCTGGCCAAGGAAGCCGTCAATGCCGCCTTCGAAACCGGGCTGGCACAGGGGGTGGTTTTCGAGCGGCGCCTCTTCCACTCGCTGTTCGCCACCGAGGACCAGAAGGAAGGCATGGCGGCCTTCACGGAGAAGCGGCAGCCGGTCTTCAGGCACCGCTAGCCGCCGGGAAGGCCGCCGCCCTGCGTCAGTTGGCGCGCAGGGCGGCAGCAACACCGGGGTCAGCGCGGGCGGCGCCGCAGCAGGGGATTCGAGAGCGACGGCGGCTGGTAGCCGGCGTCAGCGCTGTTCAATGTGGTGCCTGGCGGCACGATTTCATCGATCCGGTCCAGCACGTCGCGGGAGAGGATCACTTTCTCCGCGCCCAGCGCCCCTTCCAGGTGCTCCAGCGTCCGCGGGCCGATGATGGCCGAGCTGACAGCCGGGTGCTCCAGCACGAACCCCAGGGCCAAGTGGATCAGAGACAGTCCGGCCTCGTCGGCCAGTTCAGCCAGTTCCAGCACGGCCTGGGTCTTGCGGGCGTTCTCCGCGGTTGACGGGTCATGCCGGGCAGGCTGCCGGGCGGCCCTGCTGGACGGGGTGTGTCCGCCGTCGGGCTTGATCCGGCCGGACAGCCAGCCGCCTGCCAGCGGGCTCCACGGCAGCACGCCCAGTTTGTGGCGCTGAGCCAGGGGAAGCACTTCGCGTTCCACGCCGCGCGCCAGGATGGAGTAGGGCGGCTGTTCCGCCACCGGCCGTTCCCGGTGGCGCTCGCGGGCCACGTACTGGGCCTCCACGATCTGCCCCGGTTCGAAGGTGGACGTGCCGATATAGCGGATCTTGCCCTGCCGGACCAGGTCGCTGAGTGCCCCGAGCGTCTCGTCGATGTCCGTGTCGGGCTCGGGCCGGTGCACCTGGTAGAGGTCGATCCAGTCGGTCTGCAGCCGGCGCAGGCTGTCCTCGACGGCGCGGATGATCCAGCGGCGCGAATTGCCGGCGTGGTTCACGTCCTCGCCAAGGCGCCCGTGGACTTTGGTGGCGAGAATTACGTCGTCGCGGCGGCCCCTGAGGGCCTTGCCCACGATGGTCTCGGATTCGCCCCGGGAGTAGACGTCGGCGGTGTCCACCACGTTGATGCCGGAATCGAGCGCCCGGTGGATGATGCGGATGGAATCGTCGTGGTCCGGATTGCCGATGGACCCGAACATCATGGTGCCCAGCGTCAGCGGGCTGACTTTGAGTCCTGTGGCGCCCAGGCTGCGGTATTCGGTCATGCGTGTGCTCCTTGTAGTTGCTGGGTGGTCTGGCCCGCGGGGCTGTACTGGCTTTCCGGGCGGTCCAGGCCGAAATGTCCGCGCAGGGTCCGGGCAGAGTATTCGGTCCGGAACAGGCCGCGGGACTGCAGGATGGGCATAACCTCGTCGGCGAAAGCCTCGAAGCCGCCGGGAAGCCAGGGAGGCATGATGTTGAACCCGTCGGCGGCCCCGTTTTCGAACCAGAGCTGGATCTCGTCGGCCACCTGCAGCGGTGTTCCGGCCACGGTGTAATGGCCCCGGGCGCCGGCGAAGCGGTGCAGGACCTTGCGCACGGTGAGGCGTTCCCGGCGGATGGTGTCCAGCAGGAGCTGGCTCCGGCTGCTTTCCCGGCCCGCCGAGGCCAGCAGCTCATCCGGGAAGGTGTCATCCAGCTTCAACCCGTCGAGGTCCACGCCCAGCAGCTTGCGCAGGATGCCGAGCCCGTATTCCGGCTGGGTCAGCTCATCGAACTCCTGCCGGAGCGCCCGGGCCTCTGCTTCTGTGGAGCCGAGGTAGGGGCTGATGCCGGGTAGCACCAGGAGCTTCTCCGGGTCCCGGCCCTCCGCCGCAGCCAGCGCCTTGATGTCGGCATAGAAGTCCTGCGCGCTTTGCAGCGTCTGGTGGGCGGTGAATACGGCCTCGGCGTGCTTGGCCGCGAACGCCTTCCCGTCGGCGGAGGAACCCGCCTGAACATAGACCGGCCGGCCCTGCGGTGACCGCGGCGTGTTCAGCGGTCCTTCCACGCGGAAGTGATCACCCTGGTGCCCGATCGGGTGGATCCGGGAGGTGTCGGCGAAAACCCCCGTGCCGGCGTCGGACACCACCGCGCCGTCCTCCCAGCTGTCCCACAGCTTGCCCACCACCTGGACGAATTCGTCCGCCCGGGAGTAGCGCTCTGCGTGCGGCGGGTGCTCGTCCAGGCCGAAGTTGCGCGCTGCCCGTTCCGCGCCGGTGGTCACGATGTTCCAGCCGGCCCGGCCGCCGCTGAGGTGGTCGAGGGACGCGAAGAGCCGGGCCGCGTTGTACGGCTCCAGGTAGGTGGTGCTGGCCGTGCCGATCAGGCCGATCCTTTCCGTGGCAACGGCGATCGCGGACAGCCAGGTGAACGGCTCAAGCCGGAACCTGGTGGCGTACTGCACGTTGCTTTCCAGCGCAGGGCCGTCGGCGTAGAACACTGCGTCCAGCTTCGCCGCCTCCGCCCGCTGCGCCAGCTCCTGGTAGAAGCCGATGTCCAGCAGCCGGTCCGGCCGGGACTTCGGATGCCGCCAGGCGGCTTCGTGGTGGCCGCCCGGGTAAATGAACAGGTTGAGTTTCAGCTGCCTGCCCATCAGAAGGCCGAACCGATGGACGCCAGCGCCTGTCCGTCGGCGCCGGCAAAACGGTTGTCCGGGCGGCCCAGGCCGTAGTGCTCGCGCAGCGTCCGGCCCGTGTATTCGGTGCGGAACAGGCCGCGCTCCTGGAGGATGGGCACCACCAGGTCCACAAATGCTTCGAGGCCCGAGGGAAGCACCGGCGGCATGATGTTGAAGCCGTCCGCGGCGCCGCCGTCGAACCATTCCTGGATGGCGTCGGCCACCTGGACCGGCGTGCCGGTGAAGGTCCGGTGGCCGCGGCCGCCGCCCAGCCGGCCGATCAGTTCGCGGACCGTGAGCTTTTCCCGGCGGGCCAGCTGGACGATCAGGGTGTAGCGGCTCTTGGCGCCTTCGATCTCGTCCTCGCTGGGCAGGTTGTCCGGCAGCTGGCGGTCCAGGGGCAGGTCCTCGGGCGCGACGCGCAGGGTCTTGGCCAGCTGGATCCGAGCGTATTCGGGCTTGATGAGGCGGTCCAGTTCGCGTTCCAGCGCCTGGGCCTCTTCCGCCGTGTCCCCGATGACCGGGACGATGCCGGGAAGGATCTTGATGCTTTCCGGGTCGCGTCCCGCGGCGGCGGTCCGGGACTTCAGGTCGCGGTAGAACTCCTGCGCGTCCGCCAGGGTCTGGTGGGCGGTGAAGACGGCGTCCGCGTACCGGGCGGCGAGGTCCTTGCCGTCCTCCGAGGAGCCGGCCTGGACAATCAGCGGGTGACCCTGGGGCGAACGCGGGACGTTGAGCGGGCCGCGGACCTTGAAGTGCTTGCCTTCGTGGTCGATGGTGCGGATCCGCTCGGCATCCGCCCAGACGCCGTCGGCCTTGTCCGCGAGCACGGCGTCGTCCTCCCAGCTGTCCCACAGCTTCTGGGCCACCTCGATGAACTCCGCGGCGCGCTCATAGCGGACGGCGTGGGCGGGCTGGTCGTCCACGCCGAAGTTCCGGGCGGCGTCGGGCCCGGCTGTGGTGACCACGTTCCAGCCCGCGCGGCCGCCGCTGACCCAGTCCACGGAGGCGAACCGCCGTGCGAGGTTGAACGGATCGTTGTAAGTGGTGGAGGCCGTGGCGATCAGTCCGATGCGTTCCGTGGCACCGGCGATGGCGGTCAGGAGCACCGTGGGCTCAAGCTTTCCGGCCGGCCGGCGGCCCACCTCGCCGAAGAGGACGGGCGAATCGGCGAAAAAGATGGAGTCCAGCTTGCCGCGTTCGGCGGTGCGGGCCAGCTGCTGGTAATGCTCCACGTTGGTGCTGGCATACGGGTCGCTTTCGGGCAGCCGCCAGGACGACTCGTGGTGGCCGGTACTCATGAGGAAGGCATTGAGGTGGAGGGGGCGCTGCGTGGAAGTCATGGGGTGCTCCTTGGATGTGTGAAGGTTCAGTGGCTGGCGACGTTGACGTCGACGCCGAGGGCTGTCAGCAGGTCGCGGCGCAGGGCTTCGTGGCCGGCAGCGTCGCTGAAGGTACCGGCGGCGGTGGTGCCGATCTCCGGAGCCACGGTGCGGACGGTGGCCACGCGGCCGTTGTCCAGGACCACGATCCGGTCGGCCAGGGCGATCGCTTCGTCCACGTCGTGGGTGACCAGCAGGACGGCGGGGCGGTGCGCGGCTACGAGGTCGCGGAGCAGGCCGTGCATCTTGATCCGGGTCAGCGCGTCGAGGGCGCCGAACGGTTCGTCGGCCAGCAGCAGCTGCGGTTCCCTGACCAGGGATCGGGCCAGGGCCACGCGCTGCTGCTCACCGCCGGACAGCTCGTGCGGCCAGGACTTTTCCCGGCCGGCGAGTCCCACCTCGGCGAGTGCCCTGCGTGCCTTGGCGTCGGCGTCGTGATCCCGCAGTCCCAGCGTGACGTTGCCCAGGACGGTGTCCCAGGGGAGGAGCCGGGAGTCCTGGAAGACCACCGACACCCGGTCCGGGACGTTGATGACGCCGCTGCCTTTGACGTCGTGGTCCAGCCCGGCGAGCGCCCGCAGGAGGGTGGACTTGCCGCAGCCGCTGGGGCCCAGCAGTGCTACGAACTCGCCGGGGGCGATGTCCAGGTCCACGCCGTTCAGGACGCCCTTGGGCCCGAAGCCGCGGATCAGGCCGCGCACGGAAACGGTGGGGGACCCGGCTCCGGTACGCGGGGCGGTACGGCTGGAGCCGGAGGGTGCGACGGCGGTCAGCCCGCCAGAGTGCGCTGCCATGAGAGGGCCTTTCGTTCGATGAAGCGGACAATGCCGTCCGAGAGCAGGCCGAGGATGCCGTAGACGGCGAGCCCGAGGACGATGATGTTGGTCTGGCCGTAGGTGCGGGCGAGCTCCATCATGTAGCCGATGCCGCTGGTGGAGTTGATCTGTTCCACCACCACCAGCGACACCCAGGCCCCTGTCACTGCGAAGCGGAGGCCCAGGAAGAAGCCCGGCAAGGCACCGGGGAGGACCACGCGGCGGATGAAGCCGGCCCGGCTCAGCCCCACGGTCTGCGCCAGTTCGACGTAGCGCAGGTCAATGCCGCGCAGCCCGGCATGGGTCTGCAGGTAGATGGGGACGAAGACGCCGAGGGTGATGGTGAGGACCTTCATGGTTTCGTCGATCCCGAACCACAGGATGAGGAGCGGGATCAGGGCCAGGCCCGGGATGGCCCGTTTGATCTGCACCGGCCCGTCGATGAGCGCCTCGCCCGCCCGGCTGAGCCCGGAAAGCAGGGCCAGCACGGCGCCCACCACGATGCCGAAGAACAGCCCCAGCCCGGCGCGCTGTGCGGAAATGGCAAGGTTTTCCTGGAGCCGGCCGTCTGCGATCAGCTCGCTGGCGGTGGCTACCACGGTCCAGGGCTCGGAGAGGATGCGGGGGTCAAGCAGCCCCGTTGCCGAGGCGGCTGCCCAGAGCAACAGCAGGGCCGAGGGGCCCACCCAGGCGAGGCGCCGCCGTCGTCCGGGTCCCAGCCGGCGGCCGGTGGGGCGCACATCGGCGCGGCCGGCGAGTGCCGGGCCCTGGCGGGGTGCGGCGGCGGTGCGCTCCGCCACGGCTGCGGCGATCATGCGGCACCTGCCTTGCCGGCCGCGGCGAACGCCGTGCCCGCGATGGCTTCGTAGCGTGTGTCGTAGAGCCTCGCCGCCACGAGCTCGGGCTTCTTCTGCTCCCTGGCCAGCAGGTCGATGGTCTGCTGGTGCCGCTCGATGGCCTCCGTCCAGGACAGCGGAAGGTCCGCCTTGCCGGCGGCGTCGATCAGGTACTGGCCGTCCTCGCGGGAGAGGCCCTGGTCCTTGACGTAGTAGCCTTCCAGCCATTCCTGGGGGTGGTCCTCGATCCAGCGCTTGGCTTTGCCCCACACCTCAACGTAGGCGGCGAGCGCTGCGGCCTTGGCCGGATCATCCAGGACCTTGGCGGGGGAGTAGAGATGGCCGGGATCATCGCGCAGGCCGTGCCGGAGCGTGGAGCCGCCGTCGGCCTTGTACTTGGAAAGGTAGCGCTTGATCTGGACGCCGCCCAGGGGTGCGGCGTCCACCTGCTTGCTGGACAGGGCGGTGGCGTAGGTGTCGCCGGTGCTGGGCAGTTCCACGAGCTTCACGTCGGCCTGCTTCAGGCCGGCCTTTTCCAGGATCCGCAGGACCAGGGCGCCCTGTGCCTGGCCGGGGCTGTAAGCGACCTTTTTGCCGCGCAGCTCCTGCAGGGAGGAGATTCCCGCCCCGGGTGCAATGCCCAGCTCGTACAGCGGGTGGTTCACGGCGTCCTGCCGGAAAACGCTGGCGATGATCCGGACGTCCAAGCCCGTCCAGGTGGCGTGGATGGGCGGGATGTCCGCCACGGAACCGACGTCCAGGGCGTTGGCCCGGAAGGCCTCGGTGGTCTGCGGGCCGCCGGAAATGTTGGCGAACTCCACGTTGAAGTCCAGCTCCTTGATCAGGCCGGACAGCTCCAGGGCCACCTTCACGCTGGGGTCGCCCACGGTGATGGAGGTGCCTGCGGGAACGGATGTGGCGAGCGGCGCCGAAGGCTGCGTCGCCTGCGTGGCGCCGGCAGTGGCGCTTCCGCCGCAGGCGGTCAGCAGGCCGACTGCCGGCAGCGCGAGCAGGGCGCCGAGGGCCCGGCGGCGGGTGAGCGTGGAGCGCCCTTGGGTGGAGGGAGGCAAGAAGGGTGCAGCGGAGGACATAGTGGCCTTTCATGGGGGATGAAGCGCGACGATGTAGTGCAGGCGGTGGGCATTGGCATGCTGGAAAGCGGGCACAGCGGAGCTGGCCCCGGGGGCGCCGGGAGCGGTGGGGGGATGGGTGGTTTTTGTTGCGGATGTGCTTCGGCTTGTGCCGTGAAATCACCTAAACACGGTCTGCACAGCCTTGGCCAGCACCCCGCAATGGAAGCGAAACGGGAGGAAACCGGACTACTTCTGACGCCACGCACCGTGCAGTACGAGGCCAAACCAAGCAATCCGGCGCCATGATCCGCAACCCGGCTTAACCTGCGTTCTTCGAGCCTGTCGCCTGGGGAAGGCAGTGTTGTGAGGCCTCCGCCTGATGCGTGTGCGTCAGGACCGGCGGTGGGCGCGGAGCACAGAATCCGTGACGGTTACGGAGTTGCCGTCGGCGTCCCGGACGGACCGCCGGCGGGCTTCACAGACGTCGATCTGCCATTCTTCGGGGTCCAGTTCGGCGGCGATCTCCTCGGGCGTGAAGAGGAGGCCCGGCTGCGACGGACGGCGGATCCCGGTTGCCAGGTCGTCCGGGTGGTGGCCAACGATCAGGAAGGTACCGCCGGGGGCAACGGACGCTGCCAGCCGGTGGTAAAGCTCTGTCCTTTGAGCCAGGGGCAGGTGCATGAACTGGGCTGACACAAGGTCGAAGGTCCCGGCGGGCGGGGGCATGGCGGTGAGGTCGTGGTGGACCCAGACGATCCGCCCCGCCACTGTTGCATCCTCGGCCGCCCGTTCCGCGGCCCGCGCCAGGGCCACGGAGGAGATGTCCACGGCAGTAACCCTCCAGCCCTGCCGTGCCAGCCAGATGGAGTCGGCGCCCTCGCCGCTGCCAACGTCCAGGGCTGAGCCCGGGCGAAGGCTGGCGGCTTCGGCCACCAGGCTCGGGTTCGGATTGCGGCTCCAGACCGAACCGTGCTGGCGGTAGCGCTCATCCCAGAACGACTCGTCAAACTTCATCCGTGGTCTCCCTCGCTGCCCGTGCTTCAGGTCCGGCAGCGTACCGTCAGGGACGGCCGGCGCTAAGCCGTGACTATGCCACGATACGCGGTGAGGGGGTCCTCAAGCCCGCGGGCTCATAGGGGCAGCTAGGCGGCGCTGATGCCGAACAGGCCGATGATCAGGCCCATGACCACCAGGGTCACCAGCTCGTGGGCGCAGTTCAGAATGGTCAGCCCGGCCGGGCGGCCCTCAAAGGCGTCGTGCGTGATGAAGCGGGCGGCCGTGAAACCGGCCCAGAGGATGACTGCGGTGATCAGGGTGTTGGCCAGGAAGTTGCCGCCGTAGAAGTGCTGGGAGATGGCGGCGGACCCGGCGAGGACCAGGGCGCTGATGAAGCTGACCACCAGCGTGATCAGGATGGGTTTGACGGCGTCCTTTGCTTCCCCGCTGGGCGAAACCTTCGCCACCCTCATCCAGTAGTTGCCGAACACCTTCGGGGTGTACCAGACCGAGCCCACCACCATGCTGGACAGGGTGGCCAGCAGTACGGCCCAGATATTGATTTCCGGAATCATTGCGCTCTCCTCGGTCCAGCGTCAGGTCATGTCCTAGACATCAGCAGTCTAGGGCTGCCTGCATACCAAGGTGCGGCAACACGGTAGTCAGTCGCCGAAGTCGCCGGCGTTCTGCCGGAATCTCCCGAGGATCCGGATCAGCTGGTCCACATCCTGGCTGGCGAAGCCGGACTGGCCGAACACCTCGGTGTTCAGTGCCGCCGTCGCACGTTTGGCCAGGGTGCGCCCCTCCGTGGTGAGTTCGATCAGGGTGGTGCGCCCGTCGGTCGGGTGCGGGGACCGGACCACCAGGCCGGCGTCCTGGAGGCGGTCGACGGCGTTGGTCACCGAGGTGGGATGGACCTGCAGGAGCGCGCTGGCCTTGTTCATGGGCAGCGCGCCGCTGCGGGCGAAACTCAGGAGGGCCAGGAGTTCGTACCGGGCGAAGGTGAGGCCGAAAGGTTTGAGGACGCCCTCGATCCGGGCCAGCAGGATCTGCTGGGTGCGCATGATGGCGGTGATGGCCGCCATGGGCGCGGCGACGTCGCCCCAGCCGTGCCGTTCCCAGTTGCGCTGGGCGTCGGCAATGGGATCGCGCGGGAGCGGGTTTCCCATGGCACCTCCTGACATGTGGGTTGCTTCAGCCTAGCTTTTCAAACACCGGGGCTTTTCAATCCCGGGAAATCCGCCTCCGAGTACTCGACGCCCAGGCCCTCGGGCTGCGGACCGCCGCTGTGCCGGAGCTCCTCACTGTGCCGGAGTTCCACGCGCCGGATCTTGCCCGAGATGGTCTTGGGCAGTTCCGCGAATTCCAGCCGCCGGATGCGCTTGAAAGGTGCCAGATGGTCGCGGCAGTAGCGCAGGATGTCTTCCGCGAGCTCCGGGCCGGGCTGGTGCCCGGCGGCGAGGACCACAAACGCTTTCGGCACGGACAGCTTGACCGGATCGGGGGAAGGAACGACGGCGGCCTCCGCCACGGCGGGGTGTTCGATCAGGACGCTTTCCAGCTCGAACGGGGACAGCCGGTAGTCGGAGGATTTGAAGACGTCGTCGCCGCGGCCCACGTAGGTGATGATGCCGCGCTCGTCCCGGCTGGCCATGTCCCCCGTGTGGTAGTAACCGTCGCGGAAGGCGTCAGCGGTCTTCTCCGGGTCGCCGTAGTAGGCCTTCATCAGCCCTGCGGGGCGGGGGTCGAGGCGGAGGCAGAGTTCGCCGTCGTCGGCCTCTTCTCCCGTTGCGGGGTCAACCAGCACCACGTCGTAGCCGGGCAGCGGCCTGCCCATGGCGCCGATCTTGATCGGCTGGCCGGGTGTGTTGGCCACCTGCACGGTGGATTCGGTCTGGCCGAAGCCGTCGCGGATGGTCTGGCCCCAGGCGCGGTGGACCTGGTCGATCACCTCGGCGTTGAGGGGTTCGCCGGCGGACACCACCTTGGTGGGCGGGTTCTTCAGGACGGTCAGGTCCGCCTGGATCAGCATGCGCCAGACCGTGGGCGGGGCGCAGAAGCTGGTCACCTTTTCCCGGCCCATCTGTTCCATGAGGGCTTTGGCGTCGAACCGGCTGTAGTTGTAGATGAACACGCAGGCCTCGGCGATCCAGGGCGTGAACACATTGGACCAGGCGTGCTTGGCCCACCCCGGCGAGGCCACGTTCAGGTGCACGTCGCCCGGTTCCAGCCCGATCCAGAACATGGTGGACAGGTGCCCCACGGGGTAGGACGTGTGCGTGTGCTCCACCAGTTTGGCCTTGGACGTGGTGCCGGAGGTGAAGTAGAGCAGCAGGGTTTCGTCCGCCTTGGTGGGCGCGTCCGGGGCGAAGTCCGCCGGGGCGCTGTGGGAATCGGCGTACTGCAGGGCCGCGGTGTCTTCAGCCGCGCTGTTTACAGCGGTGCTGCGCTCGCCGTCGGTGATTTCAATGAGCCTGTAGTCGCCGGGAACGCCGGCAAACTTGCCGATGTTGGAACTTCCGACGGCGGCCCAGCCCGCCTCGCCGCGCTGCACACGGTCCGCCAGGTCCGCGGGGCCCATGAGCGTGGTGGTGGGGATCATGACGATTCCCAGTTTGATTCCGGCCAGCATGAGCTCCCACAGTTCCACCTGGTTGCCGAGCATGATGATCATGCGGTCACCGCGGCGGACGCCCTGGCTGCGGAGCCAGGCGGCCACCTGGCTGGAGCGCTCGGAAAGCTCCGCGAAGCTCCGCCTGGTGGCGCTGCCGTCCTGCTCCACGATCACCAAAGCTGGTTTGGTGCCCTTGGCGGGGTCCGCGGCGATCTGGTCGAACCAGTCGAGGGCGAAGTTGAATTCTTCGAAGCGGGGCCACTGGAATTCATCCCGTGCCTGGCCGTAGTCCTCGCGCAGGGCCAGAAGCCTGTCCCTCGCGGCCCGGAAGTCGTCGGTGACTGTCATGGGGGCCTTTCGCCTAGTGATCCATATCACTGTGCAATATACTAGGACATCCAAGGGTTTGGAAGAGCGAAGGGACGCGTGCCGGTGCAGCCACAACGACGTGACAGCGGGGAAATCACTACAGTTGCCGAGCAGCCGCCCTTTCCGGACGCGGACCTCATGTACGTTGTGGACCTGCTGCCGGAGGGGGAACGGTCGCGGTACCTTGAGGTGCGGGAGTTCCTGCAGTCCCGCATCCGCGCAGCGTCCATCGAATACTGGAACCGCGAGGAATTCCCGTTCGGACTGCTGGCCGAAATGGGCAAGTACGGGCTGGGCGGCCTGCAGACGGACGGGACGTCGGCGCTGTTCAAAGGCCTGATGTATGTGGAGGTGGCCCGGGCGGACGTGTCCCTTTCGGCGCTGGTGGGCATCCACAACGAGCTGATCGTGGGGATGATCGACGAGCTCGGTTCGGACGAACAGAAGCAGCGGTGGCTGCCCGGACTCCAAGCGTTCACCCAGCTGGGCGCCTTCGCGCTGACGGAGCCGGAGCACGGCTCGGATATTGCCGGCGGCCTGGAAACATCAGCCCGGCTGGAGCGCGGCGAATGGGTGATCAACGGCGCCAAGCGCTGGATCGGCGCCGGGACCATCGCCGACTTTGCGCTGGTCTGGGCCCGGGATGAGGCGGACGGCCAGATCAAGGGGTTCATCGTGGAAACGGACCGGCCCGGCTACTCCGCCACGAAGATTTGCAACAAGATCGGCTTGCGGATCATGCAGAACGCGGACATCGTTCTCGACGAGGTCCGGATTCCGGCGTCCAACCTCCTGCCCGGCGCCACGGATTTCTCCAAGGCCAACGACCTCCTCCGCGACTCGCGAGCATGGGTGGGCTGGCAGGCGGCCGGGATCCAGCTGGCCGCGTTCGACGTCGCCCGTTCCTATGCCCTGGAGCGGAAGCAGTTCGGCAAGGAACTGGCCCGGTTCCAACTGGTTCAGCAACAGCTGGCCGAAATCCTTGGCAACGCCAGCGCCTCCCTCGCGCTCATGGCCCAGCTGGCCCGGATCCAGCAGGACGGCAAGCTGGAGATGGCCCAGGCGGCCATGGCGAAGTCCACCACCACCCGGCTGGCGCGGGCCTCGGTGGCGATGGGCAGGTCGCTGCTGGGCGGAAACGGCATCAGCAGCGACTACGAGATGGGCAAGTTGTTCGGCGACGCCGAAATTCTCTACACCTACGAGGGCAGCTACGAGATCAATTCGCTGATCGTGGCCCGTGCGGTGACCGGCAGGTCCGCGTTCGTCTAAGGACCTTCACGGCGCCCTGAGGGGCTGGCCGCCGCCGTACGTGCAGTTAGTCCTGGCCGCGCTCGTAGTGCAGGAGGACCACGCCGTTGCCGAACGCATGGGTGCCGGCAAGCTTGAGGTTCATCCGGATATCCGGTGACTCGAACAGTGGCCGGCCGTTGCCTTGGCCCAGGACCACGGGGTGGACGTAGATCCGGTATTCATCCACCAGACCGAGGCGCAGGAATGTCGCGGTCAGGTTGGCGCCGCTGAGTGCAATGTCGCCGCCGGGCTGCGCCTTCAGTTCCGCGATTTCTTCAGGCACGACGTCGTGCATCACCGTCGTGTTCCAGCCTGCCTCGGTGAGGGTCCGGGAGAAAACGATTTTGGGAATCTCGCGCCAGATCCCGGCAAACTCTGCCTCGACCGCCGTGCTGTGTGGATCCTGGTCGGCGGTTGGCCAATAGTCGGCCATCAGCTCGTAGGTGACGCGCCCATCAATGAACGCACCCATCTCCCTGCTCATATCGTTGAAGTGCTGATGCAGTTCCTCATCCACCAGGTGCCAGCTGATGTCTCGGTTCAGCCCTTCGAAGTATCCGTCCACCGAAACTGACGCGATCAGAATGATCTTCCGCATGTCGATCCCTTCGTGGCAGGGCGGGCACCCGGGCGGGACCGCCGGTCGTACCCTCCAGTGAATCACTCGAGGATGCGTTGGAACAGGACATGGTCCTGCCACGAGCCAGCAATCTTCAGGTAGGACGGTGCCAGGCCGATCTCATCAAACCCGGCGCGGGACAATATTTTCCGCGAGGGTGTGTTGTGTTCGAGAGTGGCCGCCTGGACCCGGTGCAACCCGAGCTCGTCCCTCGCCGCAGCCAGCACGAAGGCGAAGGCTGAGCTGCCGATGCCGAGTCCGTTGAAGTCCTTGTCCACCCAGTAACCGACGTGGGCGCTAAGGAACGGGCCGCGGACGATTCCTGTCAGCGTGATGGCTCCCACGACGCGGCTGCCGGCTAAGAGAATCCACGGAACCTCCTGCCCCGCAGCATGCAGGGCAAGCTTTGATTCGATGACGGCGCGCTGGCCGGCAGCCGTGAAGAACTCGTCAGCCCGCGCAGGTTCCCAGGGTGCCAGATGGTCCCGGTTCAGCCGGTACGCCGCACTCAACGCTTCGGCATCAGCAGCCTGGAGCAACCGCATTCGAACATCTCCGGTCAGTGTGGCGGCCTCAGCAATCATCCTCCGACTCTATCCGCGGGTGGCTGCCTTCTCGGTGCCCGGGGAAGGGGCGGAGCGGTGCGTTCCGGGCCCCGGTGCAAGGGGGGTCCTTCGTCCCTTCCGCGGGGCGGGGAGTGAAGGCCACAGTTGGATCAAGGGGTTGAGCTTGCCTGACCCCGGCTTGATTGGCAGAAAGAGGAGTCATGAAAATCGAATCCTGGATTTTCGGAGGCATGGCCATTTTCTTCGTACCCGTTGGGGTGGTCTACGGCTTCATCACGGAGTGGACCGAGCCGGTTGGCTTCCTGGCCTTGTGGCTGGTGGGCGGTCTGGCAGGACTGATCGGGGGATACCTCGGCTATACGGGCCGGCGGGTCGGGATGCGTCCCGAGGACCGCCATGATGCGGAGATCCACGAGGGCGCGGGCGAGCAGGGCCAGTTCAGTCCCTGGAGCTGGTGGCCCATTGCCCTGGGCTTTTCCGCGGCCACCGGGTTCCTTGGACTGGCAATTGGATTTTGGATCCTCTATATCGGCGCGGGATTTGCGCTGGTTGCGCTGATTGGATGGGTTTTTGAATACAGCCGCGGGGACCACGCCCACTAGTCAGGTGGGGTGGAAGGCGCGCGCCGTCGTCGTGCATTCCCGGAACAGCAACAATTGGAGCATGGCTGCATCCGTAATTCTGATAAACGGGCTCCCCGGTGCCGGAAAGACGACGCTCAGCAGGCTGCTCGGTGACGCGCTGGGGGTTCCCGTCGTCTCAAAAGACCGGTCCTGGTGGTACCGGCCGCGGGACCTGGGCTTTGTTGTTGACGGAATCGCCAAATCGGGAAAGCCCCGGGTAATTGAAATCTGGTGCGAGGTATCAGCCGACTTGGCTTGGAGCCGTTATGCAACGCACCAGCGGCATTGGATACATCCCGACGGACTTGGCGCAGAACACGACTGGGCGGAGTGGGGAGCCAATGCTGCGCCGTTGGCGATCGGGCGAACAATTCGTGTTGATACTTCGGATGAGGTTGATGCGAAAACTGTCGTGGCGAGACTGAGCGCTGAGATGCACCGATAGCGAACCCCGCCCTGCGCAATCCCGCAGGCGGAACGGGGCGAATACTGTGCCGGGAAAAGAAATTCGCCCATCGACTTGAAACTAAGCCTACTTATGATTAGGGTTGAAGTCATGAAGGGGTGCGGCGTTATGCGCACTGACGCCCTTTCGGAAGGTTCCAACGGGACCGGACAGCTTGGGAGAAAGACCTGTTCCATAGGTGCTCCCGGCGCCCGCCGAGGCGAAGAGCTGTAAGCAACCAAAAAGAGATGCGGTGAACCGCGGCCCGAATCCGGGCTGCAGCCACCCTGGTGATCGCGTAACCGTGGTCCCGGGGCGGGGTCTTGCGTGCATCAAAATCGAGGGAGCAAAAAGATGTCAGTTATGAAGAAAGCTACTACCGCCGTTGCCGGATCACTGTTCCTGGTGGGGATGGCCGCAGGGCCTTCGATGGCTGCGGACAACAGCACGGTCAACGACGGCCTGGTGAACGTCACCGTCGGCGATGTGACAGTCCTTGAGGACGTCAACGTTGGCGTAGCCGCTGACGTGACGGCGCAGATCTGTGGCGTGGAAGTCGGGCCGGTCGCCGTTCTGGGTGAGGCTGTCGACGCCACGAGCACCAAGTCTGTCGTCTGCACCGACAACGGCGGTCCGGTCACCATCATTCAGAACTGACGGACTGCACCTGTGTAGGGGGCGTTGACGCCCCCTGGCGAAACGGTGCACAGCGCAAGCGATACACAAAAACGGCGGGACCATCTGGTCCCGCCGTTTTTGCGGGCCAGAAGCTGGTGTACGTAGTACACTCGTTGACAACAAATCGCAAGGTAAGGTGCCCCCATGACGCAGCAGGCGGAAGCTACGCGCCGGATCCCGCTGAACCGGGAGCGGGTGCTGACCGCCGCCGTCGTACTCGCCGATGAAGCGGGCATCGAGGCGCTCAGCATGAGGCGGCTGGCGCAGGAGCTCGGCGTAGTTCCGATGGCGCTCTACAAGCACGTCGCGAACAAAGAGGAACTCCTTGACGGGATGGTGGACGTCCTTGTCGGGGAAATCGACCCTCCCGCCCGCGATACCGGATGGCAGAGCGCGGTCCGGCTACGCGTGCTTTCAGCGAGGAAGGCCCTGTTGCGGCATCCGTGGGCCCGTCAGGTGCTTGAGTCGCGCACCAGCAGGACGCCGGCGGTTCTCGGCTACATGGACTCGTTCATCGGAATGTTCCTGGCCGGCGGCTTCTCCGTGGACCTCACCCATCACGTGATGCATGCGCTCGGCAGCCGCATGTGGGGGTTCACCCAGGAGCTGTTCGACGATTCGGCCGGCAACGCGCCCGCCGGGGTAGCGCCGGCCGGGATAGCCCCGGCCGCCGGCAATCCGCCGGCCGGGCAGGAGGCCATGCTCCGGGAGATGGCGCAGCGGTACCCGAACATCCTGCAAGTGGCCATGGCGGCCAATCACGACGACGGCTCCGTGGTGTCGCAGGGCTGCGACGACCAGTTTGAATTCGAGTTCGCGCTGGACCTCCTCCTGGACGGCTTCGAGCGCTTCCACCGGCAGGGCTGGACATCGGAGCGGGCGAAGCTGGAGCGGTAGCCCGCCGGATGCTAGCTTGTGGGGATGGAGGCACTCGACTGGCTGCTTGACTCCGATCCCGCGATCCGCTGGCAGGTCCTGCGCGACCTCACGGACGCGCCTCCTTCCGAAGTACAGTCCGAACGTGCCCGCGTCGCCACCCACGGCTGGGGCGCCCGGCTGCTCGCGCTGCAGGACAGCAGCGGTCAGTGGGGCGGCGGCACGTACTTCCCGGCGCAGTTCGACGAGTCGGAGCCGGGCCAGCCCTGGACTGCAACCACCTACAGCCTGTTGCTGCTGCGTGATTTCGGGCTTGACCCCCGCAGCGCCCAGGCACGCCGCGCCGTCGAACTGGTCCGCGACAACAGCCGCTGGGAGGAAGGGGATCAGCCCTTCTTCGAGGGCGAAGTGGAGCCGTGCATCAACGGCATGGCCGTGGCACTTGGTGCCTACTTTGGCGAGAACGTCGACGGCGTCGTGGAGCGTTTGCTGGGCGAGCAGCTCGCCGACGGCGGATGGAACTGCGAGGCGGAACGCGGTTCGGTGCGTTCGTCGTTCGGGACAACCATCAACGTGCTCGAAGGGCTGCTGGAGCACGAGCACGCGACCGGCGGGTCTCCGGACTCAATTGCTGCCCGGCAGCGCGGCGAGGAGTACCTGCTGGAACGCGGGCTCCTTCGGCGGAAGACCACCGGCGAACTGATCGACCGTGACTGGCTGGAGTTCTCGTACCCGACCCGCTGGTTTTACGATGCGTTACGGGGCCTCGACTACTTCCGCGCGGCAGGCGCCAGTCCGGACGAACGCATCGCCGAGGCGGTGGAGGTGCTGCGCTCCAAGCAGCAGCCCGAGGGCACCTGGCTGCTGGAAAACACGCACCCGGGCCGGATCCACTTCGCCCTGGAGGACGGTGACGGCCGCCCGAGCCGGTGGAATACCTTGAGGGCGCTGCGGGCGCTCGGATGGTATGAGGGCAGTATCGCCGGGGGCAGTGCCCGAGCGGTGCGGCTGCGGGGAACCACATGAGGCCGCGGGCCGGGCTGGCTGGTGCAGCGGTGGTGCTTTGTGTTTTGTCCGCATGCGCAACGGCGACGCCGCCAGCGGGAACCGATACATCGGCGGAACGGGGTTCGGTGCCGTGTCACGGCCCGTATGTCGCCGACGTCGACACAAGTGCTGCAGGCGAGCCGACGCCCGGAGCAGCAGCCGTGGCCTGGTCCAAGTCTGTACTGGCGCCCGCCGGGGCCCCGACCGATGGATGGACGCCCATCGATGCGGAAACGCTACGGAGCGGTGATTGGACCGTCGGCGTAACCTCCACCGTTTCTGGCGGGTGGCTGGTCAGTGGCCTCGGTTGCGGATCGCCTGGCAGCTAGCCGCAGGCAGGAGGAAGCCGGCCGCCTCAGCCGAGAAGTCTCGCCACCAGTTCGCCGCGGCTCCCCACTCCCACCTTGTCGAAGAGGGACTTCAGGTGGTCATGGACCGTGTGGGGCGAGATGAACAAATGGTCGGCGATGTCCGTCGTCGCCGAGCCGGAGACCACCTCAAGGCAGACCTCGCGTTCCCGCGCGGTGGCGCCGTAGGCGGCGAGCAGGAGGCTCACCATTTCGTGGGTGGTGGCGGGTTCCACCGTAACCACCATCTGGCCGGGGTCGTCCCCGGTGATGAGCCGGCTGGCTTGGAGCACCACCCAATGATCTCCGGCGTCCCGCATCCTCATCCGGGCGGTCCCGGAAACGGAAGCCTTTGCGGCAGCCACCACTGAGTACAGCGTCATGGTGAAACGGCCGGGCGCCTGATCGTCCAGTTCCGCCAGCCACGCGGCGGCCGGCTCAGTCGCGGCACGCAGCTCACCGCGCGGTCCGACCAACACGATCACGGGACCCTTCGGCCCGTGCGAGGCGTGCCGCTCCATTCGGACTGCAACCCGGGTGGCCGCGGCCAGGGCTGATGCGATGGAACTCAGGAATTCCATTTCCCGGTCGGTGAAGTCCGTACCCGGCTCACGGAAGAGTCCGCCCACGGCCCAGCAGGCGGCGTCGGTCCGGAACACCGCCCTAAGTTCGTGCTCCAGCCCCTGCGGACGGAGCAGGTCGTTGAGCCGCACGCTCCTGACCACGTCGCGGTGCGGCACATCCGAGAGCCGGGCGGCCGGCGCCGGCCGCCGGACCAGCGCCGCGAAGGCATTCGGCTCCGTGCCCGCATATTCGGTCTCGGCGAAGCGCACGGCGTATTCGTCAGGCACAGGCCACGGCGGCCAGTTGGTGATCGAGGTCATGATGAGGGAGTCCGGGTCGACGCCGGACCAGCAGGCCTGCTCAAACGGCACCGTGTGATGGACGACGGCGAGCGCTGCGGCATGCAGCTCGGCTACGCCCATGCCTGTGGTCGCCATGGCCGAAATCTCGCGCTGTGCCCGCTCGGCACGATCTGCCCACATGCTTTCAGTATCCGCCGCCAATGACGGATCGCAATCCCCAGTTTGGGGGATGGCTGAGGTGCTCGCGGAACCCCCCGGGCGGGGATGGGACGGGCTTCGCGGCGGACGTAGTCTTCGACCATGAACGCCGTTGCCCAACTGTTTGCGCTGCTTGAAGCCCTTATCTATATCTCGGTGTTTCCGCTTGAGGCCTTTCTCCTGCACCGCCCGGCCGTGCAGAAATTCCTCAGCACCCCTGCCGGAAATGTCCCCGCCGTCATGATGTGGGCGATTCCTGTCGGCTTCCGCAATCTGCTCATAGCTTTGGGGGTGATTGCGGGACTCGTGGCACTGAATACCGGGAACGAGGTGGTCGGCCGGACACTGGTTACCTACTGCTGCGCCTACATGGTCCTGGGCGGGTCCACCATGGCCCTGGCCGATGCTTTGGGACACTACCCCAAGAGGGGGGACAGCATTCCGGGAACCCTCGCCGCCACCGTGCCGGCCCTCATTGCGCTTGTTGCCTCGGCGTTCTGAGCGGGCTTTGGCCGCCATTGTTGGCGCAAAGCACAAACGAAGGCCCGCCTATGGGGGACAGACGGACCTTCGCAATTAAAAAGTTACGCCTCTTCTAAATACCCATCGAGTGGAGATGTAGTGATGCCGCGCAACAACCACTTGGGGACCTGGTCGCAGCATGCGTCACCGCCCTTTCCGAGTCCCGGCCGGCGGCGTAGTCTGCCTCCTATCAGGACACCCGGCTATCAGGACACCCGGAGCGGGAGGACCCATGGACGGCTATGCCGAGCTGCGGGCGTTCCGCGGCACGCACCCGTACCGGTCGGTGATGGTCGCCGGCGTCGAATGGAAGTACATCGCCGGAGCGGTGCCCGAGGAGGGCATGCCGGCACTCCTCGTCCTGGGCGGCGGGTTCTCCTTCGGTGATTCGGCGTTCCGTACGATCACTGCCTTCGAACCGCGCTTCCGGGTGCTCTCACCCTCGTATCCGGCGGTGCGGACCATGGCCGAACTCGTGGCAGGAGTGGCGGCCATCCTCGACGCCGAGGGTATCCGGTCCGCGAGCATTTTCGGCCATTCCCTCGGCGCCGGCGTCGGGCACGCCTTTGCACGCCGCTATCCGCAGCGCGTGGACAAGCTCATCCTGTCCGGGTTCGGTCTTTACACCCGTGGTCACGTGCGCCTCGTAAGCGCCTTTGTCGGGTTGTTCTCGATCCTGCCCAAAGATGCCCTTGCCGCTTTCTATCGTCCGAGGATCGCACGCCTTGTCGCAGGGGCGGAAGCCGACGAACGCGCTTTCCTCACCGCCTACACGGAAGACCTCTTCGCAGCACACACGAAGGAATCTGCCCTTGCCCGCCTGGCAGTCGTCCTGGATCTGGCGACGCATCCGGACCGTTACGCCGCGTCGTCCACCTTCGAGCGTCCGGAGGACGTTCTAGTGATCGCTGCTGCGGACGACCGCGGGTTCACCGCGCACGAACGCGAAGCGTTGCTGGCAGCCTACCCCGGTGCCCGGGCCTACGTCTTCGGCGGGGGCGGCCACCTGGCGGCCGTCACCCACCCGACTGAATACGCCGACGTCGTCGAACGCTTTCTCGAAGGCCGGCCCCTTCCCGCGGGGCGCAGCGACAACCCTGCCGTCGCGGCCCTTGACGCCAAGCTGGCCGGCTTCCGTGCCAGCCACGAGTACCGCACGCTCGACGTCGACGGCGTGCGCTGGCGATACCTCTCCGGCGGCTCGGGCGAACAAACGGTGCTTCTGCCCTCCGGCGGAACAAGGATGCCGGACATGTACCTGCTGCTGATCGAGGCACTGGAACAGGACTTCCGTGTCATTGCGCCGGCGTACCCTGCCGGTGCTGGCATCGCCGGGCTCGCGGACGGCCTGGCTGCGATCCTCGACGCCGAGGGAGTTAGGCAGGCGGATGTGCTGGGCTCATCGTTCGGCGGATTTGTGGCCCAGACGTTCGCCCGCCGGCATCCGGAGCGCGTGCGGCGCCTGGTGCTGGCGAACACCGGAAGCCCGGCTGCGGCCCCGCTCCCTTTGCTCCCGCTCCTCATTCGGTTCCTTTCCGTACTTCCGGAAAGCGCCGTGCGGTCCCTGACAGGCCGGAACTGGCGCCGCTGGTTTGTCGCGGGCTCACAGGAGGACGCGAGTTTCTGGACCATGCTGCTGTCGGACGTGCTCAGCCGGCTGGGCAAGGAGGATCTGCTGTCCGGCCTGCGGGAGATGGGGGAGTTTGCCCGTCTTCCGGCCGAACGGGCACCGGGGGTGCGTGTACCGGTGCTGCTGATCGAATCGGAGCGGGATGAAGCGTTCCCGCCCCGGGCACGGGCGGCCCTCCGCGCCCTTTATCCCGCCGCGGAGATCTATCTTTTCGCGGGCGCGGGACACGGAGTCATGGCAACGCGGACCGCCGAGTACATCGCCACCGTGGAGGAGTTCCTGCGGCGGCCCTGACTTGGGCCGTTCACGGGAGCTCGGCAAGGTGCGAGCAGGCGTCCCACAAGCGCTTGCGGGCTTCGGGATCCGATCCCATGCCCGGCGTCGGGAGCTCTTTGCGCTTTGCCCAGAGCTTGCCGGAGACTGCCGCCGTTTCCTTCGACATGGCAAGCCAAAGCGCTGTGTCTGCCGCCGTTTCGGCGGGAGCACCGAGGGCGTTCGTGATCCAGCGAAAAGGGCCGCCGACGTCGAGCAGCAGCGATGTGTTCTTGACCAGTCCCGGATGGACGGCGTTCGCCACCACGCCCGAGCCGTGCAGGCGTTCAGCGAACTCTTTGGTGAGCAGAACCCGGGCAAGCATTGTGGGCGGGGTCGAGCGCAGGTAGCTGTACCTGCCCTTGGCAGTCTGGAGATCGTCGAACTTGAGTTTGGTGTTGCCGTATTTGGACGCGATATTCACGATCCGGGACGTTCGCGCCGCACCGGACGGCTGGCCAGCAACTCCGGCGTCTCTATCCGCCACGGCCGCGGCGTTTCTGAGCGCGTCGAGCAGGAGGTTGGTCAGCAGGAAGTAAGCCATCACATTGGTGGCGAAGGTCAGTTCGAGCCCGTCGGGGGTCTCGTGGCGTTCTTTGCGGAACACGCCCGCTGCGTTGACGAGCACGTCGAGCCGGTCATGGTGCGACAGGAACTCGGCGGCGGCCGCACGGATTGAGGACTGGACCGAGAGGTCACAGGCCAGTGGCTCAAGCCGGGCGTCAGGGACGAACTGGCGGATGCCCCTCATTGCTTCTTCCGCCCGGGGCCCTGATCGCCCCACCACCACGACCAGCGCGCCCTCGCGGGCAAGTCCTGTTGCCACGGCTTTTCCCAGGCCGCTCGCTGCCCCCGTCACCAGGGCCACGGTTCCATCCATGGAAGCCATCGTCATCGCCTCCTGAGGCTTGTCCAGCCAACTAGCCGCCGCGTCACGGCATCGCCGCTCGCCGGGTTGCCTTATAGCCGCCGGGCACTGTGTGCGCTTAGTCTCGGCTGGTCAACATCACAGCACACCGTGATCTGGTTGACCAGCGCTTAATCAGTTGACTGCCCCGATGGGCTGCCACCCTGGCTCGCCGACGGCTGATGCCACGGCTTTCTAGCCGGGGCCACTGCGGAGGCCACTGCGGAGGCCAGCGCGGCCGCCAGGGCGGGCACGTACAACCAGCCAATGGTTGCGGAAGCGAGGAGGGTGAAGACGGCGAGGGCAACAGTCGCCGCGATGGATGCGTGCATCCGTGCCGGTCCCCGCACGAGGAGAGGCATCCCGGTCAGAGCGACCGGGATCAGCAACGGGACAACGATGGAGGACCCAACGACCTCAAGCAGGGTCGAGGCAGTGACTTGGTCTAAACCACGTCGATGCCAGCCAAGGATGTTTAAGGCAGACTGGTGGCGTGAGCGGAATCCGGTGGGTGCTGCACGTCGACCTCGACCAGTTCATCGCGGCTGTCGAAGTGCTCCGGCGGCCGGAGCTTGCGGGCAAACCGATCATTGTCGGCGGCCGGGGCGACCCCACGGAACGAGCTGTGGTGTCGACCGCGTCCTACGAAGCCAGGGCGTTCGGCGTGGGTTCCGGAATGCCCTTGCGCATTGCGGCCCGGAAAGTGCCCGACGCTGTGATCCTGCCCGTCGATCACGAAGCCTACCTCGCCGCATCGGAAACAGTGATGGCAACCCTACGCTCGCAGCCCGGCGCCACGGTGCAGGTGCTG
Source organism: Arthrobacter sp. CC3 (assembly GCF_039907775.1). Taxonomy (NCBI): domain Bacteria; kingdom Bacillati; phylum Actinomycetota; class Actinomycetes; order Micrococcales; family Micrococcaceae; genus Arthrobacter; species Arthrobacter sp. CC3. The sequence continues at coordinate 71,704 of NZ_JARCCY010000010.1, read as the reverse complement.
GGGTGGGATGAAGCCTTTGTTGGCGTGGAGACAGAGAACCCGGAAGCCTACGCCCGGGAGGTGCAGGCCGCTGTCCTGGAGCGGACGCAGCTGCATTGCAGCGTGGGCATCGGCGATACCCTGGTTCGAGCCAAGGTCGCCACCGGTTTCGGCAAGCCGGCGGGTGTCTTCCGCCTCACTGCCGCGAACTGGCTGGAGGTCATGGGCACCCGTCCGACTAAGGACCTGTGGGGCGTCGGAACCAAAGTGTCGGGCCGGCTGGCCAAACTCGGCATCAACACCGTCGCCGAGCTGGCCGCGTGCGACCCCCAAGACCTGGTCCCGGAGTTCGGCCCCCGGATGGGTCCTTGGTATGCGGAGCTCGGACGCGGGGACGGCGCCAGCGTTGTGGACGATACCCCGTGGGTTCCCCGCGGGCACAGCCGGGAGACCACCTTCCAACGGGACCTGACTGAGCCCGCCCAGGTGGATGACACCCTGAGGGAGCTGACAGCGCGTGTCCTCGAGGATGTTGTGGCCGAAGGACGGCCGGTGGTTGGGCTGACCCTCAAGATTCGTTATGCGCCGTTCTTCACGAAGACCCACGCGAGAAAGATTCCCGAGACGTTCGACCGGCACGAAATCCTCGCGCGGACCTTGGACCTCGCAGCGGAAATCGAAGCGGGCCGTCCAATCCGGCTGCTGGGTCTGCGGGCCGAAATGGCAATGCCCGATGACGCCAGAAAGGGACATACGCCGACGCGCGGCGGTTGGTGACGCCGAGCCGACTCACACACCAGGCAACGAGTCGTTGCGGCCACACGTCCTTACCCAAGCTGGCTCGCGGACCAATGCCACGCGGTAATTAGGGCCTCCCGTTGCGCAGGAACCACAAGGGCCTGCGAAGGATTCGGCGCCTCTCGATCCCCGCTGGCAGGCCCCTGTCGAGGTTCCAGGATTCGACCCCGGTCTCTTCCCAGATACCGAAAAGCTCGTCGGATCGGTTGCCGTGCCTGTACTGGGCCTCCTCGGGAAAGACCGGCAGAGCGTCGAGAAATACAACGTGCCGGCCGGTGGTCAGCTGGAGCTCCGGAATCAGGTCATCGGGACGTTCAGTGAGGACCCATCCCGTGAATTTCCGTCCTTTGATGACTTTCCAACTGCCTGCGACGAACACGCCGTGTTGAGGCACAGTGTTGCTTTTGAGGACGCTCAAAGTCATGTTTGCGAAGGCCTCTTTTACCGCCTCAGAACCCGTGTTAACCCCCAAGAAGAGCTCAACGGCGTGCTGCCTGGCACCCGGGCCGTGGCGGGTGGCGCCGGCCGACGCATAGAGGTGGACGCCCATCCGGCTCGTACCCTTTGGCCACTCGAAGACGCCCAGGGATTCGCCTGAACGGGTACGCATCTCGTGATACTCCGGCTCGGATCCGACCACTGCTGCGTAGTGCTCACGCAGCTCCTCAACCACCGTTATGCTCCCCATGTGGTCCATCTAAGCATCGTTTCTTGCGGGAAACGTAGCTATCTGGAGGGGTGGGTTTTTGCTTCGATCCTCCTTTGTTCTGAGGAAGGGAAGATGCGGCCCCGGTGGATAGCCCGCCGGTTCACCGTCCGGCGGGCTATCTTTCGCAACGCGAGGATCAGGCGTAGGTCAGGCTGATCAGCAGCGCCTTGAGTTGGGCGTATTGGTCAGTTGCCATCCAGGCCCTGGCTGCGCCCCTGTTGAGGAACGCGGGGTCGTTGAACAGAACACGGGTGCTCAGGCCGCCGTTGGCCGTTGACACGAGATTGCACCACGATGAGGCGCCCTCACCCTGCTCCAGGGAGCGGGGATCGCTTAGCCCCATGAAGTAGGCCTCACCATCACCATAGGACTCCACGACGAACCCGAAAATGGGCTCGGTGCCGTCCGGTGCAGCCATTCCAGGAACAGCCGCTTGATCAAATACCCGACGGGATACGGGGCCGCCAGCACAACCAGCGGTCATGCCATTTCCCAGGAAGAGCAGATCATTGCCTGCACTGTCAGTGACGATCGCTTCCATGCCGGGGAGGCCTGCAGGTGGGAGCGCGGTTCGCACCGTCCATGCCTCCGGATAGGCGAAGGAGATATGTCCGTCCGGGAATGTGAAGGTTTTCAATGCCGGAGCTGCATGCTTCGCCGACGAGGCGGGCACTGCTGACGCTGATACCGCACTGGCGGCAGGACCCGCCGGTGCCGCGGAAGCAGCTGATAGAAATGCCAGCGCTGGCGTGGATTCGGCCGTGTCGTTCACGGTTACGTTCGAGGCCGCGGCAGAGCCAGTTCCTGACTGTAGCCCACATCCGGCAAGTACAAGGCCGACGGCGAAACTCGCCATCGTGACGGCCGTGAAGATTCCGGCGCGATTAGAATTCATTGTTGTAACCCCCAATATCTGTGACGGCGGGCTGAATGTCCCGCTTGATATCTAAATTTCCGGGAACTCGCCTGAAGTTACAGGCAGGGCAGAAAAACCGAACTTGGACTGAGTGAGGTATGGCGACAGGGTGTTTCGCAGGGTCGCGGCGAGCGCGGCTTGCAATACTGTTCCGCATGGAAACTTCTAGGGACGCCTGGGAGATCACGACACACGACTGGTCCAAGCAGGTGGATCGTGATCATCTTGCCCAAATTCAGAGAAATGCGGACGTGTACGCGCGGAAGGGGACAATTCACCTGATTCTTGAAGTGCTTGCCTATGCAGTAGACGAGACCGAACACCATGGCAGGCCAGCGCATATTACGATCACTGTTCACTCGGATGGATCAGTGTCCGTCGCGGACACTGGGCGGGGGACTGATACACGCACCGACGGCCAAGGCCGGACGGTCCGAAAGCCAGTGATGGCCACCAAGGACATTCGGTTCTTCGATTCCCGTGAGAATGTAGGGCTACCGGACGGGCTGCCGCGGCGCGGGATGTCGGTTGTCGCTGCACTTAGCACCTGGCTCGCGCATACCAACCGCAGGCTCAATGGGTCCTGGACTCAGCGCTACGAGCATGGCATACCTGTGACAGGTCTAACCGATATTCCCGGGGACGGCACGACAGGAACGATCGTGCATTTCCTGCCGGACGCGGACTTCGTCAAGCCCGCCGAGGTCACAGTAGGCGAGCTCCGCCAATTGGCTAAGCCACCAGTTCCCTCGCTCACAATTGAAATCCGGGAAGAGCAAGAGAACTCGGCTGTCTATTCGTCGGAAACGTCGTCCTGATCTTTGTCTCCGCGGCTCCGGAATAGCACGTCGGACGCGGCCTCTATGACCGCCTGAACCACAGCCCCGATTGCCTCCAAAAGGATCGACATGCGGCCACGATACGACCAACGGCGTGCAGCGCCAAGATGGAAGCCCTTGCTTTACTGCGAGGACGTGACGGGTACAGCACGTGCCAAATTGGGGGAGATATGAAGATGGTCATTCTTGCAATTGCCGCGTGGGTCTTGACTGGCCTCATCGCACTTCTCGGGATTAGTGCCGGTGCGACCATATGGTTCTACATGGAGCCGGTCGTCGATTCAGTGCCTGATCCGGCGAGCTACTTTGTCGCCGTCGGTGCCGGGTTGCTGGCATTGTTCCTCAGCTTCGCTGTCAGCGTCGGCATTACTGTACAAGCAGCCCGCTACACGGCCGCAGAGAAATTCAAGTAACCCCTCTACGGACTTTCCTGGCAGGTGGAAGGGACTTCCTTCGGCCGCAAGACCTAGGCCGATGTTCGGCGAGTCCCGTGAGTATCTGTCGGGTCCCAGCTTCGAGTCAGGGCTGCATCTGCGGAGCGGGATGCCCCGTGGTTCTGCGGAGGACCAGGTGGGGTGTTCTGACGAGATGGGCTGGCGGTTGGGGGGTTTCTATCCGTTCGACGGCGCGGTCAACGGCTGCGGCGGCAAGGAGCGGGGCGTCCTGGCTGATGGAGGAGAGCTGTACGTAGCTGAGGCGGGCGAATTGGCTGTCGTCGTAACCGAGGACGGAAACGTCGGTAGGTACCTGCAGTCCGGTTGCCCGGAGGCTTTCCATGACGCCGAGGGCTGCCCTGTCGTTGAAGGCGATGATGGCTGATGGCATGTCGCCTATCAGGGACTGGCCGGCTCTCAGGCCGTCCTCTTCGGTTGGGCCGCCGGGCACGGTTACGGGTTCCAGCCCGTGTCGGAGCATCTCGGTGTGGAAGGCTGCCCGGCGTTGGTCTGCGGAGACGGCTGTTCCGCCGTCGACGTGGACAATGCGGCGGTGACCGAGGGCGGTGAGGTGGTCCACGGCGATCCGGATACCAGCGTGGTCATCACTGCTGACCGAATCGACGGACTCGCCGACGTCGTTGCGGAGCAGGCTCACAAGGGGCACCTGGCCGGCATAGCGGGCCAGGTCCTGGTTGCTGAGCGTGGGGGAGATCAGGATGAGCGCTTCGGAGCCGAAATCCAGCAGTGCCTCAATGGCCCGTTCTTCGGGCCGGCCGTTGGCCACCGCGCTGAGGGCAATTTCGTAGCCTCTGGCGGCGGCTTCGGCGTAGGCGGCGTCGACTATTTCGGTGTGGAAGGGCTGGGAGCTGGAGAAACTCAGGCCCAGGAGCTTGGTCCGGCTGCTGCGGAGCAACCGGGCCCGGGAGTCCGGCCGGTAGCCGAGTTCGCGGGCGGCCTCCATGACCTTCTGCCGGGTCGGCTCCGACGCCCCGGGCGCCCCGCGCATCACGATGGACACCAGCGCCCTGGAGACTCCGGCCGCGCGGGCCACGTCCATCAGGGTGGGGCGGCGCTGCTGTTCGGTCATGTTTCCTCCTTGATGGAGACAGTCTATAGAACGATCTAGACAGGTCCATTATCGCCATGCCACCATGGAGCTACTAGAACGATCTAGATCCGAACTTCAGGAGTTGTCATGAGCTATCTTCAGCATCCGGTCAGTGAAGACCGGCCGGTCCGTATCGGCCTGATCGGGGCGGGATGGATTGGAAATTTCCACGCTGAGTCAGTCGCCCGGCGCATCCCCGGCGCCCGCCTGGAAGCAATCGCCGATCCGGCGCTTCCGGCCGTGGAGGCCCTGGCCGGCCGTCTGGGCGTCGCCAAGATCAGCGCTGATCCGGCCGACGTGATCAATGATCCCGACGTCGATGCCGTCCTGATCGCGGCGCCGGCACGCTTCCACTCCGGTTTGATCGCGGCCGCGGCCCGGGCCGGAAAGCATGCCTTCTGTGAGAAGCCCGGCGGGCGCACGGTGGAAGAACTCGATGAAGCCCTCGACGCGGCTAATTCTTCCGGGGTGGTTGTCCAGTTCGGCTTCAACCGGCGCTATGCGGCCGATTTCGCCGCGGCTCGCAAGCTTATTAACGACGGCGCCGTGGGCACCCCGCAGCTGCTGCGGTCCCTGACCCGGGATCCAGGCAGCACAGCCGGCATCACCAACCCGGAGCGGATTCCGCCGGGAACGATCTTCCTCGAAACCCTCATTCACGACTTCGACACCCTGAACTGGCTCAACCCCGGCGCCGTCCCCGTCCGCGTCCACGCAGTGGCTGACGCCCTGGTTGCACCCGAGGCGAAAGCCGGCGGACTCCTGGACACCGCCGTCGTGACCATCACCTACAGCAACGGCGCGATTGCCGTTGCCGAGGCGAACTTTAACGCCCTCTACGGCTACGACGTGCGCGGTGAAGTGTTCGGCTCCGCGGGCATGGTCACCGCGGGAGGGCCGCAGGCCTCTAGCGCCACGAGCTACACCGCCGCCGGCATCGGCTCGGCCACCGTCCGCCTGAACGTGGATCTCTTCCACGACGCCTACACTGCGGAACTCGCCCACTTCGTCGACGCCGTGAAGGCCCGCCGCGACAGCCTCCAGGCTCCCGGCACTCCCGGTCCCGGCGGCACCGACGCCAGGAACGCCCTTGCGATAGCCCTGGCCGCCGTCCGTTCGGCGGAGACCGGCCTGCCGGTGGATGTTGCATCGATCGCGGAGCTGCGTCCTGCCGAACCCGAACTTCACCTGACGGGTGGAAAGGCATGAGCTTCCGCCTGGCCGTGTGCGCCGAGATGGTCTACGGCGATCTTCCCCTGATCGAACGCGTGCACAGGATCCACGGGCAGGGATTCGACGTTGAGCTCTGGGACACCCGGGGCAGGGACATCGCCGCCCTCGCCGCAACGGGGGCCAGGTTCTCCTCGATGAGCGGCTACTTCGGCGGCAGCCTCATCGACCCTGCCAGCGCCGGCGAGGTGCTGGCATCGGCGGAAAAGCTGATTCCTGTCGCCCTTGAACTCGGCGTCGAACGGATGGTGGTGCACCCGGCAGAGCTCGGAGAAGGCGGCCTGGCCGTCCGTCCCGTCCACCGCTCCACCGGACAGATGTGGCTGACCGGACTGCGCACCCTTGAAGGCCTGGCTGTTCTCGGCGAGAAGCACGGCGTGACCTTCGCGCTGGAGAACCTGAACACCATCCTTGACCACCCGGGCATACCGCTCGCCAGAGCCAAGGACACCATGGCGCTGGTTGCGGCAGTGGACCACCCCAACGTCAAGATGATGTTGGATCTCTACCACGCCCAGATCGGCGAGGGAAACCTGATCGAACTCGTCAGGGCCGCACTGCCCTGGATCGGGGAAATCCAGGTAGCCGACGTCCCGGGCCGGTTCGAACCCGGCACCGGAGAGGTCAACTACCGGGCCGTGGCCACCGCCCTAAGAGAAGCCGGCTACAACGGTGTCATCGGTCTCGAAGCCGGAGCCTCCGGCGGCCCTGGCCCGGAATCAGGAGACACGGCCCTCGCCGCTTTCCGCGCCGCCTTCGACAGCTGAGCACCACCCAACACGCCCGTTTCCCCGCCAGGTCAGCGCCCTGCCGTGTTTGGGGCAGGGCGCCGACTCACCCTTGGAATCAAAGGAGATCCACCTTATCGGCAAACTTAGCCGCGTCCGTCTCCCCCCTGGTAGCGGCCTGCGAGAGGATCCTTCCGTACGGAGCATCTGCTTGGCGTGGTGGTCAACTGGCCTCAGTGTGGCCTGACCGATGATTCTCCGCGCCATGCTGGTCTGTACAACGGATACCGGCTCAGGGGAGACTGACGCCATGCGCACCTTGACCTTCGGCATGAACCTGAGCGTCGACGGCTACATCGCGGCGCCCGGCGACGATCTCGGCTGGAGCGCACCGAGCGACGAGCTGTTCCAATGGTGGTCCGACCGGGTGGGGGCAACGGGCCTCGCGCTGTACGGCCGCAAACTGTGGGAGACGATGAGCTCCCACTGGCCGACCGCCGACCAGCAGCCTGACGCCACACCGGCGCAGATCGAGTTCGCCCGCCGCTGGCGGGACATGCCTAAAGTGGTGTTCTCCTCGACGACCAGCACTGTCGACTGGAACACCCGCCTGGTCACCGGCGACGCGGTCACCGAGATCAGCCGGCTCAAGGCCGACGACGGCGGCACCATGGATATCGGCGGTGCCACACTCGCCGCGGCGGCCGTGCGGGCCGGACTGATCGACGAGTACGTGATCGTCACCCATCCGGTCCTAGTGGGCGGCGGCACGCCATTCTTCACAGCCCTGGACAACTGGGTGAACCTAGACCTGGTCGAGAACCGGACGTTCCCCGGAGGTGTGGTCCTAACCAGGTACGAGACCAGGCGCTGACTGCCCACCGTCGGACCCACTCGGGCGTCGGGCCACCCAACACGGGTCTAAATGTCGGTGATCATCGACCTGGCCCCGATCCTCGAACGGGTTACTCCGGTGGTCCCTTTGCGCCCGGTTCTGCCGTGCGGTCAAGGAACCTGCCAGCCCGCTGGAAGTCCCGGACAACGTACAGCAGCCCAATCACCAAGATAGCCACGCCAGCCGCCATGAGCCAGGAGAGGAACCCGGCTCCGCGTATGACCTGGGGGATGAATATGAGCGGCAGCACGGACATCCAGATGAGCTGTGTGGCGAGATTCTTTCGCAGTTGCACTGCCGCGGCCCGCGAGACGACAAGATGCTCCGGGTCAACGGGGGTCTTCCCGAGAATCTGGCGCCGGATGTCCTTGCGCTCTTCATCCTCCAGCGAGAGCAGCACGTCGATCCTGCCCAGCTCCGCTGCAGGCGCGATCTTCTTCGCGTTGTAAATGGATCCACCGATGGCGGCACCCAGCACTGCAAGGAAACATCCGAACAGCAAAAAGGACGGCCAGTCCGCCGGGCCGCCTCCGAAGGCCAGCATCGCGCCGACGGCGCCCGCCGTGACAAGGATGATCAGCCCGACCGGGAAATAGAGTGTGTAATAGGTCTTCAGGGCATCGCCGAGGCCCAGGTCTGCAATGCCTTGCGCTCTTCTTGTGGCGGTAGGCCAACGCTCGTCGGACTTGGGTATGAGATCGTCGATTCCGCTCATCGTCCGTTTCCCTTCCCAGTCGTTACTTGCACTTGATGGAACCGAGATCAGCATCTCACCGTGCTATGGCTCCGTAAACAGTGGACCGAAACGGCATTGCCCGTTGATGTTGCTTCCCACAGACCGTCCGTTATCGCCACTTTTGGGTCCGGTGCGTTCCGTGTACCAACCCTGACCGGGCGAAAAGTGGCTCTCTCTGACGCTGAAGATCAGAGAGTCGTCTCAGGGACGGGTCCGAAGGAAAGCTACCTTCACCGGGCGCTTGGCAGGCCGGGAACCCAGAGCGTGTGATCAAAACGCGGGCGTCGACCTAGGCAGGAGATGGACCGAGCTCTGCCGCGTACCCGGTGACTGCGCGACGATAGAGGGGAAGGGTCTTGGCCAAGGCCTCGAGTGCAACACGGAGAGCCTGATCCGGCCGGCCGGCATCAAAAAGTGCCAGGGCGAGGAAGGCACGATGCGCGTCCCCGGCGACGTCGTTTTCCTCCACATCCTCGAGCACCCGAATGGCCGCCTCGAACTCGCCCACGTTGCGCAGTGAGCTGGCGAGTTGAATGAGTGCCTGAGGCCGTCGTCTGTCATCGAGACCAGCGTCGAGGGCAAGGCGGTAAAGGGGTATCGCTTCCGTCTCGCGCCCCAGAAAGTCGTGAACGGAAGCCCATTCATACAGAGCCGCGGCATCCCCATCAGGCCGTTCATCGACGAGCGTTTTCATGCTCCTGAAGATTGCGGAGTCCGTGTCATCGGCCTGGGCCCAACACTCCTGCACGCGGCTTTCCCAGTTGTCCATCATGCGGTCGCAGCGCAGGTGCCCATTCAAGAACTCATCCAGCTCGCTCCACAAGTAATTCAGTGTTCAGCGGGTCGATTGACGTTGGAGACGGTTTATAGTGAGAAACTTTCGCAATATGAGGTGCCGGTTGGGTCGGCAAAGATTTGCATTTGGGTCGATGACCTTCGGGAACCGGGGATGGTTCACCTGCAAGTCAGCTAGCAGTTGGGTGGGTATTGCCACCTCCTAGGACCGCTGGGGAAACCTTCAGGTGGCCGATTCCTCTGGCGAGCTGTCGCTGCTGAGCTCGATGCTTTGGACTGGGCCTTCCGGCGTGGCGTGATCCCAGTCAATCGAAGGTGGCGGGTTCTCGAGCTTCCGAGCCATGTCGGGTTCGAGACCTTTGCGGAACCATATGCGGAGGGAGTCATTCCGGTAGGAAACGCTACCTGCCGCAGGTGACTGGCTCTGGATGGTCGGATTCTTGGGCCATGCGATCGAGCTAATTGGTGGCCCATCGGGGTCAGGATTCGCCAGAGTCAGGCCGGCAGCTTGCGCTATTTCCCTCGCCTGGAGGAAGTGTTCCCCAACGACGTTGGGGACAATGACGAGGTCAGCGGCTCGTTGTTCGTCTTGGGCGTTGTCTGGCATTTTTCCTCCTGTCGGTATTGTCTGCCCGATTGAAATTCGCGGGCAATGTCGCGCGGTGCGGGGAGGGCGCTAGTTCAACCCTGGGCGGACTTGCCTTAAAGGTGTCGCAGGTATCTTTCAGGTGAGTCCAGGAATGATCGCCAGTTGGAAACCAGATCGAGGTCCGACCATTCCTGCTGCCGAAGTCCCCATGGGCCGACTTCGAGGATCTGCGCGCCGGGTAGTGCTGCGAGAACGGGGGAGTGTGTGGACATGATGACTTGCGAGGAGCCTTCGGCGAGGAGATCTTTCAGGACCGCGAGGAGGCTGAGGCATCCCGCGAAGGACAGTGCCGATTCTGGTTCATCGAGGACCCATAATCCGCGTCCTCGGAAACGATCCACTGCCAGTTCCAAGAACGATTCTCCGTGTGACATGTCGTGGAAGGAGATGTCCGGGCCCGAGGTGCTGGGGTTCTTCTCGAGGTAGGTGAAGAAGCCGTGCATGGTTTCAGCCCGCAGGAAGTAGCCGCGTCTTGTGGCGCCGGCGTTTCGAACGAGCTGCAGGTGGTCGGCGAGGATGGACTCCGTGGATCTGGTGCTGTGGCGGGCCCCTGTGGATCCGCCTTCAGGAGACAAGCCATAGGCCAGCGCGATGGCTTCCACGAGAGTGGATTTTCCCGACCCATTTTCGCCGACGAATATCGTGGCCGGAGTCAGATCGAGCCCCTGGTCTAGAACCTGGGCGACAGGAGGCAGGGCACCAGGCCACCGACCGCGCTCGAGTACGTGGGCCGGGTCTTCGGTCACCCGTCTGATCGGAAAGTTATGCGCGGGCATGCCCCCCATTCTTACAGGCACCTCTCGCTGTCTTCCCCCCACCCGGGGCCGAACCTTCAACGGGAGGTTCCCGGCCCGGGAGCAGGGGCTCCATCGACTTCGTCGTGTAGGTAAGGGACACTGAGCCTTAATTCCCGGGTGGGCCGCGCACCCATTCGATGGCATTTGGGAGTAAAGGAAGACCAATGGCACGTTTTTGGGACAAGAAAACACCGCCTGTGACTCTTATCCTGTCCGGGATCGTGTGTATCTCGTTATTCATAGCTGTTTCAGATGACAGCCGCTTTGGTTACTGGCCCCCGATGGTTCTTTTGGCAGCCATTGTTTTTACCATCTTCAACAACCGCAGGATAGACCGCTTGGAGGCACGAAAACCCAATGGCGATGCAACTGGGTAGCTGGGATGCTTGGCCGAGCGGATCTTCGGGGGGCGGGCCTGGTGCCTCCATCCGGGCAGGGGCGTTTGGGGAACCCTGAACGGGCCGAAAATGGCCGGGTCATGCATTGCGTCCAGAGTGGCCAAGAATGGCGGGGTCCTAAGGATAGCGACCCCTTACGGACATTTCCCACGTGAAGGCTTGAGAATGCGTGCCACACCCTCTGGTGGAAGAACTCATCCGACTTTCATGCGTTTCAAGACAGATTCTAGGGGCAAACCTTTCCCGAGAGATCCGTAGTGTGCCAGCAGACCGTCGTGACCACCACATCGTCTAGGCTGCGGCTTTTCGGGACCAGTCGAGGGGTTCAATTTTGGGATGTTGCCGGAGGTGCTGTATCAGGCTGTTGCTGCCGAAAACTTTGGTGCCTTCGAGGTCCCAGTCCGTCCAGACAACCCAGGATCGGTCTTGGGGCCACCAGAATTCGGGCGTGAATTGCGTGTTGTTCTTAGAGAGCATGGCGGTCAGCATCGTGGCCAGGTCGAACGCGACAGCGAGCGGAGTGCCATCGACCAACTGCGCGCCCGTATCGCAAAGGGAGTACGCGCCATGCATGCGGGGGGATGATGTGTGGGCTGCGAGGATTGAAATGAGGGTTTCTAGATCGCCTTTTCCGAGGGATCCTTCGGTGGGAGCCAAGGTACGTACCGGTACGCCGTTGACGACGTCTTCACGTCCCAGTGCTGCTTCCCAGCGGAAGCATGGCGGCACTTCACGCCCGTCAAATGTCGGCCCCTTCAGGCGAGTTCCCTTTTGGGAAGCGGAATCGGCCCACGTCAACCGCTCCCAGCCGTCGGGTGGGTGTGTGCCGAAGCCGAATCCTGGCCACGCCTCGTCGTCATCCCAGGCTTCCGGAAGCTCAAGCTCGGGAGGGCAAAAGTACTGGGTGTGAAGAATCCAGGTGCTGTCCGTGCATCCTGTCGGGAGGAGGTCATCTTCCGGATTTGTCATGAAGGCCTCGCCGAGCCATGCAGCGTAGGGGGCAAGGGGACCTTCCCAGGTCCAGCCCTCCGGCAGGTCTCTAAGATAACGCGTCGCCTCCACAGCGAGAGTCTACAGTTCCCGATTTGGCCCGCTCTGGACATCCCATTATTTAGAGAATTAGCTGGTGCCGGACGCTGATGTCTAACCTTCACCGGGACACCTCCAGTCAGTCGGCGCCTCAGGTAGGAGTCAACAAAAGCCGTGGCAGTCCCGTTGGTCATGCATGGGAAGAGGACTGCCCGCGCTGTGTTGCACGAACCTTGAGTAGACCGTTTTAGTACTTCTCAAAATTTCGTGCGTTGTTGTGTAACCTTTTGGACGGTCGCGGACAATACAGGGCATGGGGAACGTTGAATTCGATGATGAGAGGCTATGGTCTCGCAGCATTGAGGGCGATGGCGAGGCCTTCCGGGTTTTGTACATCCGGCACCGGGACAGGATTTTCCGTCATGCGTACCGGCTTTCCGGAGACCGGCAGGATGCCGAGGACATCATGGCCACGGCCTTCCTTGAACTCTGGAGGCGCCGGGCCAAGGTGCGGGTCGTTGAAGGCTCCGTCCTTCCCTGGTTGCTCGTCACGACAACGAACACTGCACGGAACAGCGGGCGGGCGGCGCTGCGCTATCGCCGGCTCTTGGACTCCCTTCCCAGACGATCCGACACGGCCGATCCTACGGGCGACGACCTCTTTCTCGGCTACCGGGACGCGCTCGATAAAGATCTCGCCGAGGCCCTCGGTGCTTTGAACTCCACGGATCTGCACCTGGTGAGCCTGGTGGTTTTCGAGGAATTCACCATCGCCGCCGCTGCAGCCGTTCTTGAGCTCACGCCCGGTTCGGCCAAAACCCGGATGCACCGGGCCCGCCAGCGCATGAAAGCCGCTCTCACCAGTAGGCATCCTGTTCCCACCCCAGCCGCGGTTTTGGAAGGAGAACGCTCATGAACGAGCTTCGAGTCGATGACCGCTTCAGCAGGGCTCTGGAGGAAGAACTTGTGTCACGGGTTCGGCAAGTATCGCCCGCCCGTGCACGGAAGCGCATCCGGATGTGGCTGGGGGCTGGGGTCCTTGCCGCTGCCGGAGTTTTGGGCGGCGTCGGAGCTACCGCTGCCGGCTTGTTCGTGATTCCCGGTTCCCAGCAGGTCACACCGTTGTCCACTCCTGTGACCGACACCCACGACGGAACAGCCACCATTGAACTCGGTGACCCGCCGGTGGGAACCACGGGGATTCAGGTGGAGCTGAACTGCCTGACCCCTGGCCGTTTCGAGTTTCCGGACGGGGCCTCCACCGTTTGCCGAGCCACCGACGTCGGGACGCCCCAGGATTGGAGCGGTTACACGATTCCTCTGACTCCAGGGCTGAAGAGCGTCACCATCAAAGCCGATCCTGGAGCTCGCTGGCGCATTAGCGCAAAGTACGTGAACAGCAAAACGACCGACTGGGCAGTCAACCCCGATGGCAAGTCTTACGGCGCCCAAAACGAAAAGGGAGCACCCGATCTCACTGCCGTCATAGCAACCAACGGAGTTCCCGGGTATGTGTACACGAGTGAGCTGGAAGACGCGACCGGCACAGCCGCCATTAAGACCTTCAAAACCAGGGAAGAGGCACTTGCCTGGCAAGAGGCCCGCCGCGGCAAAACCTTCTCGGTCCCTGTCTACGATTCCACGGGGAAAACAGTCGTGGGTGAATTCGTCATTAGTAACGGCGAAGGGGTAATCACGGATAGGACCGCACTACCGAGCGAACCCGCTCCATAACCTCGACGCCCCTCTTGGGGATGTGTTAGCGGGCGCGGTAACGCCCGCTAACAACGACCTGCCGGTATTTCGTATGCCCTGGCTCGTGAGGTGCTAGACGGTGACGTTGAACTGTCGTCCACAGTGTCCGCACTTCATGAGGCCACCAGTGATGCGGGTGAAGGGTCCGAGCTTGCGCCCGCACCCGGGACAAGGAACGTAAATCAACCCATTGACTCGTCGCGTTGCCATTTGCATCCTTCTGGAACGTGCCTCGTGTGGGCCGATGACGCTCGAAGAGCGCTGCTTAACGGTGTAGCTGAGATCGATGACCTGGCTACTAGATTGGTGCATCGTCCCGTTCCGTTCGGCTTCCCCGACAGATGCGGGGTCGTGCTACGTTACGCGCCCCACTCTATGAACGGGGTGCGACATTATGTCTCGCGGACTCAGCCGCCACATGTTCTAGCCTGGACGGCTAATCGGTAGCATCTCGCAGTGGCTGAGCTTCTCGAGTGGTCGAGGGCTACACGACCTGCCGCCCCAAAGCCGGTGCCCCACCGAATACCGCGGTGCCCGAATAGCGATCCTTTAGCGGACACTTATTCGAAACGAGGACATCCGTGGACGAAAAGTAGGTACAGTCAGTCGACGGCAAACTCCTGCCGCGCGGAGGCCACTTTTCAAAGTGGTCGAGAAGGGGAATTGTGGCTTACGAGTTCAATCCGTCCGATGTTCAGGTCGTTTCAGCTCTACTCGAAAAGGTTGCGACCCCATCTGATGAACTCTTAAAAATCTGGGAGCAGCTTAGTTTCGCTGAAGAATATAAGCTTTTAGATGAGGGTCTTCAAGCAGAAATAGACTTCGTTTTCTCGTATGAGCTGCAAGAAGATTTCGGAACTGCAGGCGACGTGAATCTCGTCCAGTCTGCGCTTTCTGTCACGGTCACTCGCCCCATATTAGAGACGCCGGCAGGCGCCTGGTCCCTTTGGGCGGAAGTGTACGACACTCTGCGCCCCTCAACCATGCGGGCCCACGTTGCCGACATTCTCCTGACGGCGCGAGTGAGACCTAAGCCCGAGCACGCAACGGCGACGGTCGCATGTTATTCGGAGGCGGCAGAACTTGAGGACGTCACTGCACAGCAGGTTGCGCTGTCACTCGCAAGAGCAAACACCATTGCTCGTTCACGCAGAATGACCGAAGAACTGGCAGTTCGCCAAGCTATGTGCACAAAAAGTGAGGTTTTTGCCAGCAGGCCGGATACAAACGGGCCAGCACTTACTCTTTTGGCTGCGCTTTCTGCGGACCCCCGCGGCGTGAGCATGCCCGGAGAGGAACGGGTGGTAATCCGCCGTCGCCTTTTGGCTATCGGAGGAGCGTCGACATTCTTTACTGATGAAATCGCCAAATCACTTGCGCGACTGGCGAACAACCCCATTGAACTGGAATCAGCTCGCCGCTGGCATACGGAACAGTACCTAGCGCTTGCCCGAGCCGACGACCATGGGATGAGCAAGATGCATCACGCGCAAACCGCAGCAAGTTTGGCAAGCGACTACGGACTGTCCGACCTCAAAGATGCGGCGGTGCTCGTCATGCAGTCCGTGGACCACGACTCCATGGGCTGGAAATCGGTTCACCACGACGTGAAACTGTCCAAAAACGCGTTTCGCGCCCATCTTCGAAGGTACGGCCGCGCACGTGATTGGAGTCATGCCCTCCTGACGTTCCTGGCCAGCCCTTCGCCATCTGGAGACCATGAAGCAAACAAGCGAAGCGCCCAGAGGGCAGCCACGGGATCGATACGATCACTCATCACACGCACTGTCTACGGTGCACATGGCCTGCCAGAGCGTACCAACGACGACTTCATGGAAGAAGAAATCACCCGGACCGAGACGATCACTCTCAGCACAACGTCAATTCTTCTTGCGCTTGAACTGGAACATATTCGCGAGCGTTTCTCAACGCCGCGAACTGACGAAGTTGCCATATGGATGGTGGAAACGCTCTCGGCAGATGGATCGCTTGCGCGCTTTTTCTCTGATTCGCTCGCCCTTCACTGGGCGCAGAAATATTCAGATTCGGCGAGACTCTCTATCCCGCTGATCGAAAGTGCTGCGCGAGGGCTACTCCGTACACTGGACGAGCCGCTCTATCGGACCCAGCGAGGCGACTCCCCAGGGCGTTTTCCCGCAATGGATTTCTACGTTGACGCCCTCGCCAAACGAGGCCTCGACCCCGACTGGGTTCGGGCACTTCGAATGACGTTGCTGACGCCTGGGATGAACCTCCGCAACCTGGCTGCTCACGGCTTCACGATGGATTTTTCTGAGCAGCAATCCGCATTGTTGCTTCGCCTTGCAGGGCTCTTTTGTTCCATGCCCAACGATCTTGAGCAGCAGAGTCTGGAAGCTTTGCCCACGATGACACGGAGGCGGCTTCGGCGACGTCTGGGGTGGGTCTGGTCATGACCTCCCATGCATGACTTGCCAAGTTTGCGGGCTTGTCCGACCGTTACAGATCCACCCATCACTTTGCCAAGCGTTTAGCTAAGATCGGAGTCCCGTAGGCCGGTCCTTCTCCGGGCGGACCCACCCCTCACCAGCACAAACGCAGTCCCGCGGAGAGCCGCCACCGTAAGACCCGTCCGATGGAGTGCCCGGTGACGGTGGCATATCTGGTCCGCCCAAAAGTCGCGTGGCACACTGTTGCGCATGACCGCTTTGCTGGTCGGCTACGCGCGGGTGTCCACGGAGCAGCAGGACCTCACGGCGCAGCGCGACGCATTGTCAGCTATGGGGATCACCCCGGACCGGATCTACGTTGATCACGGGCTGACGGGCACTGACCGGAACCGCCCGGGCCTCCGGGAAGCGATGGCGGCCTGCCGGGACGGGGACACGTTTGTGGTCACAAAGCTGGACCGCCTGGCCAGGTCCGTTCGGGATGCCCACGAAATCGTCGACGAGCTCGCCCAGCGGAATGTGAAACTCAGCATCGGCGGATCGGTGCACGATCCGACCGACCCGGTGGGAAAGCTGCTGTTCAACGTCTTGGCCATGGTGGCTGAATTCGAGAGCGACCTGATTCGTGCCCGCACCCGCGAGGGCATGAAGATCGCGAAAGCCAAAGGCCGCCTGCGCGGCAAGAAACCCAAGCTGTCTCCGGCGCAGGAAGCCCACTTAGTGAAGCTGCACGACGCCGGCGAGCACACCACGGGCGAACTCGCGGAGCTCTTTTCCGTGGCCAGGTCCACGGTGTACCGGGCAGTCCAACGCGCCGGGCACAAGACGGGGCCAACTGCTAAGCGTTGACCGTGGTGAGCCGCGGGATCGCCAACGCAACAGCCCCTTCGAACCCGATGGTTCGGAGGGGCTGTTGGTGGTGCAGGGGCGGCCCGGCTGGGCGCCGGTGCCGTTACCCTAAGCCTTTAGAGAGGGCGGATGTTCTCTGCCTGCGGGCCCTTCGGACCCTGGGTCACATCGAATTCGACCTTCTGGTTCTCGTCCAGTGAACGGTAACCGCTGCTAGCGATCGCCGAGTAGTGGGCGAAAACGTCAGCTGATCCGTCATCGGGGGCAATGAAGCCAAAACCCTTTTCGGCGTTGAACCATTTAACTGTGCCTGTTGCCATGGCTGCATTCCTTTATGTGACTCTGATTTTCTCTGCAGACACGGATGCCCGCAGAGCGGAGAACGTCCCCCGCTGTCCCCAACGTACGGGGCTGACGCATAACGTGCAAGGGTATAAGTGCCCTTGCGACACTTTGTGTCTCTCTCAGTTGTCCGCGGCATACATGGCAAGCAGGTCCCGGCCGAACTGGTGCGGCGACGTTTCGGACGGGCTATGGCCTCCGCCGTAGACCGAAATCCGGGCACCTATCGACTGCGCGAACTGGCGGTGCAGCCGTAGCGGCCAAAGATCGTGCTGTCCCACAGCCACGAATTTCGGCACCTTGGCGGCGGCGATGGCCCGCCGGAGGTCCGGCACATGTTTCATCAGTTCGTAGATGTCCCGGACTGATTGCCGGCGCGTAAACCGGAACCGGTCCCGGACAAACCGGAGCCGGTTGGGGGAGACCTTGTTGACGTTGCGTCGGATGGCCCAGATCATCACCGCGGCCCCCACCCGGCCGTTGGCCCAGCCGGTGAACCTCCCGATCCTCCTGACTCCGCGGAAACACTGCCCCGTCAAGGGCGGGCAGCTGAGGAGCGTGAGGCTGCGGAACAGTTCCGGGCGCTGTGAGTAGGCGATCTGCGCCAGGATCGCGGCAAAGGAGTAGCCCACCACATGCGACGGACCTTCGCCCGACTCAAGAACAGCGATGAAGTCGTTCACGAAGAGCTCATAGTCATAATGCCGTCGGGGCGGGACGAGGTTCTCCGGACCGGCGCCTGCCGATTCATACTGGCCCGCCAGATCGTAACTCAGCACGTAAAAGCCGGCCTCGGCGAGCTCGGGCATCATCACGGCGAAGTCCTCCTTGGAACCGGTGGCCCCGGGAACCAGCACCACCCGCGGGTTCTGCGGCTTTCCCATGGTGACCACCGCCAAGCCTCCGCTTGGTGCTGCAAACCGGCTACTCGTCGAGCCCTCGGGAAGGACGGCCCAGTCCCAGTCGCGGATCTCCGCGTCCCTTTGCGTCGCGTTATCCGCAACCCCACCGGCGGAACGGGGTTCCTCCTGCGCCATGGAAAAGAGCCTCACCACGTTACGGTTCCGGCCGCACCGTCCACCGTGACGGTCTGCCCGTCGCGCAACCGAACGGTGGCATCAGCCACACCCACGACGGCGGGGATGCCGTACTCACGGGCCACCACCGCCCCGTGAGAGATGACACCGCCCATCTCCATCACCAGGGCACCCGCCGTCATAAACAACGGCGTCCAGCCGGGATCAGTGGACGGGGCCACCAGGATCTCCCCGGGTTCCAGGTGCGCCCCGATAGGATCCATGACCACCCGGACCTTCCCGGAGGCGGTGCCTGCGGACGCGGGCGTCCCTGACAGCCGGTCCGGTGCCGCAGTCTGGGGCAATCCTGAGGCCGCGGCCATCATGGCTGCCTCGACGTCGGTGCCGTCCGAGAGCAGGAGGCGCGGAACGCGCCGCCGCCGCAATTCGACGTCGTACAGCCGACGGCGGCCGGCGACAATTCCTTTCAGGTCCGCCCCGCGCAGGCCCACCCGCAGTTCATCGAAGTCCAGGAAGAACACGTCGCCGGCGGCCGCGACGGTGCCGTTCCCCGCCAGCTCGGCGCCCACGGCCATGAGCTGCCGGTGCATCTCCGCGAGCACCATCACGATGTAGAACTTGGGCAATTCACGCAGCCCGGACAGCTGGCGTGCCCGGCGCAGGCACAGCGCCACGAGTCTTCCGCGCAGCCGGCTATTCTCCCCGGCCCGGTCCACCAGCTCGCTGATCCGCGCCTCCGCATGATCGGCGGCCCTGGCAAACTGGCGGTCGGGCGCCTGTTCGGGATCCTCCACCCGGAGGTAGTTCGAGATCATTCCCAGGAGATGGTCGGGTTCCTCGGCCCACCTCGGCATCCCCAGGTCGATCTCCGCCACGGCCCGGTGGCCGTACTTGGACAGGAACTTCCGCAGCCCGGCCTGGGCAGCTGCAGGGAGCGTGCCGGCCCGATACAGCGCGGCCAGCTCACCGGGCTTCAGCTCCGAGAACACCCGCCGCGCGTCCGGGTCCCGGCCCAGGGACACCGCCAGGTGCCACAATTCCAGGTCCATAATGGTGGTCACGTTGTGGGGAAGCCCCCGAAGGACCGCCTCAAGTTCGCGAGGCTGGGCAATCCCGCGGAGCAGCCTGCGGACCGCGGCCAGCATCAGGTACCCCACGGACGGCCCCGGCAGGGTGGCCTGGATCAACCCGTTGATGACACCGGTTCCCAGGACATTCTCCGCGTGCTGCAGCCGCCTCGCCGCAGAGGCCGGGAGGGGGAGCTTCAGCCGGGCTTCGAGGCGGTCTTGGAAACGGCGGGCCCTGCGCAGTTCCCCGTCCGGCCACAGCAGAGCACGGATCATGGCCGGAAAGAGCCCTATCATCAGGCCCAGGCTCTGGGTTCCCTCGCTGCCCTTCGCCTCGGTCCTGCCGGCGCCCTGAGTGACCTTCCGGTCCGATTTCTTGCGGGGACGCCGGACAACGGCAAACCTCGGGTCCTCCAGCAGCGACGGGAAGACGGCAGCCGACCTTCCGTCCGCGAGCGGCAGCATCCTCACCAGTGCCTTACGGCCGGATTTGCTGCGGATGATCGGTGTCAGCTCGATGTACATCCGCAATCCCGGGTTCACGTATTTCCAAGGCCCCTTGTTGCCCCTCATGAGGCCCAGGACCGAGAGCCCCATCGGTGTGATGGGGCGGGTGAGTCCCTGGAGCAGCGTGCCGCACAGGTAAACCCGCGTATCCGAGCCAGCCGTTTGCTCCGTCCCGGCTTGTCCGCCGAACGGGTCGGCGTCCGGCAGCGGATACAGCGTGGTGATGGGCCGCGACTGGGTCAGCCAGGCCTTACCCCCGGCGTCGATCACCCACTCCACGTCCTGGGGCGCGCCAAACAACCGCTGGGCGGCGTCGCCGAGGGAGGTCAGTTCGCGCAGCTGGTCCTTGGCCAGGCTTAGCGCCGTGCCGTCCGGCGACTGCAGGGTCCGGCCCGACGCGGTCTCCACCACGAAATGGTCGGGATTTACGGAGCCGGACACCACCGCCTGTCCCGGCCCCGGAGCGGCGTCAATGACGGTCTCGGTCCGCGTGCCGGTCACCGGGTTCGCGGTGAACAGCACGCCGGCCATGCCGGCGTCGACCATTTGTTGAACGACGACGGCGAGGCCCACCTCGCGGTGGCTGATCCCGTTCGAGGTGCGGTAGGCCACCGCACGGTCTGTCCATAGGGAGGCCCAGCAGCGGCGGACCGCCTCGACGACGGCATCGGCGCCAACGACGTCCATGAAGGAGTCCTGCTGCCCCGCAAAACTTGCGAACGGCAGATCCTCGGCGGTGGCCGAAGACCGCACCGCCACCGGCGCATTGCCCATCGTCCTGTAGGCTCCGCGGACTGCGGCCTCGACGTCGGGCGGCACCGGTGCTGCCACCACCGCCTCCCGGGCACGCCGCGCCAGTTCATCACGCTCCCCGCCCGACAGCCCGGGTGCCCCGTCCAGTGCGGCCCCGTCCAGTGCGGCCCCGTCCAGGCGGGCCGCAATGGCGTCCAGTTCCGCCGTCGCAGCCATCCGGTAACCCGCCGTCGTCAGGCAGAAACCAGGCGGAACCGGAAAGCCGGCAGCCACGAGTTTTCCGAGGTTCAGCGCTTTGCCGCCCACCAGTGCCAGCGACCCGGAGGCCAGCTGAGCGAGCTCAACAACGAGGCTGCCCCCGCCGGCGGTGTCCGGCCCCGGACCACGGCCTACCGAAACCATGTCCTGCTCCTAGCCGTTGTCCGCGCCCTCTCCGGTGTCCTCCCACATGACGTCCAGGTTGTGGAAGATCACGGGGCCGTCGCACAGGGCGGCCATTTTTGCAGCGAACTCCGATGTCTCAGGGCGTCCGGAGTTCTCCATCGCCGAGTCAAAGGAATCGAAGTCCACGATGGTGAAGTAGGTCCCTGGATGGTCCCGGTCCGCTGCGGCAACAATGCGGCGGAACGTGGGCGTGGTGCTGCCCTCCGTTCTCGACGGACGGCCCAGCTCTTCGATTTCCTTGATGCGGGACGTCTGGAATTGGATGATCTGCACAAACCCGGCCATGACGGCTCCTTGACGGCGTTGGATGCTGATGCGGATCAGGCTAGACCTCGCGGCGGGGCGCGCAAAGGGGAGAAGTGCCCTACTTTGTCCGGGCTACGGCGTGGGGATTCCCCGGACCGTGCGGTTGCGGCCCTGGGATTTGGCCTTGTACAGGGCGGCATCCGCCGTAGCGATCAGCTCGTCAAGGTCGGACGCCCCGTGACCGATGGGCGCGATGCCGTAACTGACCGTTGGCATCCGGGAACCGCCCGGGCCGCGTACTGCCTTCAAATGCCGGTTGATTTCCTGGGTGATGGCCTCTGCCCGGTCCGGGCTCACACCCGGAAGGAGGAAGATGAACTCCTCGCCGCCATAGCGTCCCACCAGGTCTGTTGAGCGGACCGTGCCGTTGCACGCGGCGGCGAAGGACTGCAGGGCCATGTCTCCGGCAGCGTGGCCGTAGGTGTCGTTGACCGCCTTGAAATGGTCCAGGTCGGCCAGGATCAGGGAGCCCAGCGCCCGGGTGTGCCGCAGACGCTGCAGCTCGTCAGAGGCCAAATCCAGGAAGGCCGCGCGGTTGAGGAGCCCGGTGAGGCCGTCCTGGGTGGCGACGGCGCGAAGGGCGCGCGTCTGCTGTTCGCTGCTCAGGGCCGCCATACTGAAGGACACAACCACCAGCAGCACCATGGTGACCAGGGTGGTGACCGCCGAGCCGAAATAGGCTACGAAGATCCGGCCGTCCGGGCCTTCGCCGACGTACACGATCAGCCGGCAGAAGTAGTAGGCGGAGAAGAACGCAGCGGCGATGGCCAGCGGGATCCGGACCCTGGAGTAGCCCGGTTCCAAGCGCCAGAGTTCGCGGGAGGCCAGGCCCAGCATCAGGCTCATCAGGGCGAGGAAGACGGCGCCTCCGGCCCAGATGTTTACCCCCGGATTTTCGAGGGCCGATGACACCGTCACCACCGCAGGGCCGGCGGCCAGCTGCCAGGAATGCGGCCGCGAAGCCCGCAACGACCTGGCACCCGCCCACACGCAGGCCGCCCCGGCCACAAGCAGGCAGTTCCCCAGCGGATTGGCCCACACCTGGTGCGGTGTTCCGTTGAAGAGGTAGGACGCGGAGCCCGCGAGGAAGAGCGTCAGGGCCACGCACCACCAGGCACTGTACGGGGAGCGCGTGCTGCGGTACGCGGCGAAGTAGAACAGGAGCGCCAACGTGAACGCGACAATGGCGAAGGCAACCCTGAGGGTTAAAGTGTCGAGTTGCATTCAGTTCCCCCGGCTCGCAACGAAGCGAGGTCCCGGACTGCACGCGGCCCGGGACACTACGCACACTTAGTATCGCATTCGGCGGCCCTGGCGGGATGCCGATATCGCGCCTGTTAACTGCGTGCGGGCCGCGGCCGGATCAGGGAGTCAGCAGCACCTTGATGGCGCGCCGTTCATCCATCGCCTTGTACGCTTCCGGCGCTTCCTCCAGCGGCATCACGGAGTCAAAAACGCGGCCGGGGTTGATGGCTCCGGACAGCACATCTGCCAGCAGTTCGGGGATGTACGTTCGCGCGGGAGCCATGCCGCCGGCGATGGAGACGTTGGAGTCGAACAGGTAGCGCAGCGGGACCTCGCCCCCGCCGGTGGGGACGCCCACGAAGCCAAGGGCCCCGCCCGGCCGGACACAGTGCAGCGCCTGTTCCATGGATTCCTTGGTGCCCACGCATTCCAGCACGGAATCGGCCAGCACTCCGCCCAGCAACTCGCGGACCTTGGCCACGCCGTCGTCGCCCCGTTCCTCCACGATGTCCGTGGCCCCGAACTCGCGGGCCAGCGCCTGCCGGTCCGCGTGGCGGGACATGGCAATGATCCGCTCCGCCCCCAGCCGCTTGGCCGCGAGGACGCCGCAAAGCCCGACGGCGCCGTCGCCCACCACTACAACGGTGCGGCCCGGTGCGACCTTGGCCGCAAGCGCCGCGTGGTGGCCGGTGGCCATGACATCGGACAGCGTCAGCAGGTTGGCTGTGAGCGCAGCGTCCGGCTCGGTGACGCCCGGAACCTTGACCAAGGTGCTCTCGGCGCGCGGAACGCGGACGGCCTGGCCCTGGCCGCCGTCGATCTTGTGTCCGGTGTCATCCCGGCCGCCCCAGCCGGCCAGGTGGTCGCAGGCAACGGTGACGCCGTTGAGGCACTGCGGGCACTCGCCGCAGCTGACCACGAACGGCGCGATGACAAAGTCGCCCGCCGCCAGTTCGGTCACGTCTTCTCCAACGCTCTCCACCACGCCGACGAATTCGTGGCCGATGGCCGTCGGTTTCTTCGTGGGCCTGACACCGCGGTACGGCCACAGGTCGGAGCCGCACACACAGGACGCCGTCACCCTGACCACCACGTCGGTGGGCAGCTGGATGGTGGGGTAGTCCCGGTCTTCAACCCGGATGTCTCCGGGGCCGTGGATGATGGTTGCGCGCATGGGGGCTCCTTCGGTGGGGTGCTGGGCCAGATCCGAGTCTAAACCCGGCTGCCTGACCCGTGCAGGCTGCCGCAGGAATCCGCTACCGCATTCCCTCCCGCCGGATCGCCGTGGCAATTGCCGCGGCCCGGGTCTCCACGCCGAGTTTGGCATAGATGTGCGCCAGGTGGGTTTTCACGGTGGCCTCGGAGATGAACAGCCGCCGGCCGAGCTCACGGTTGCTGAGGCCTTCGATCAGCAGGCTCAGCAGCTCCGCCTCACGGGGTGTCAGGATCTCGTCCGGGTTCCGCAGCTGCTGGAAAAGCCGGGACGCCACGGGTGCGCTCATCACGCTCTTGCCCTGCACCGCCCCGCGGATGGCGGCGAAGATCTCCTCCGGCGCCGCGTCCTTGAGCAGGTACCCCATGGCTCCCGCGTCCACGGCGCGGACAATGTCCGCATCCGAGTCGTAGGTGGTGAACACCAGCACGGCCTGCCTGGCGTTTTGCCGCCGCAGCTGTTTGATGGCCTCGATCCCGTCCATGCCCGGCCCCATCGCCAGGTCCATCACCACCACCGCCGGGCTGAGCTGCTCCGCGAGGGCCAGGGCGTCCTCGCCGGAAGCCGCCTCAGCCACCACGTCAATGTCCGGCTGCGTTCCCAGCAGCGCCTTGAGCCCGCTGCGGACCACCAGATGGTCGTCCACCAGCAGCACGGTGATGGACTTCACTGTTCGTCACCCGTGGGCAGTTGCGCGGCCACGATCGTCCCTTCCCCGGGGCTGCTTTCCACCGAAAATACTCCGCCCAGCTGTTCCACCCGCTGGCGCATCGCCCGGAGGCCGTAGCCTCCGGCGTCCGACGGCGGTGCCAGCGACAGCGGGTCGAAGCCGGCGCCGTCGTCGTACACATCCAGCGTGACGGAGCCCGGCAGGTAGCCCAGCGTCACGGTGGTGTTCGCCGCCGTTGCATGCAGCTGCGTGTTCGCCGCGGCGCTCTGGACCACCCGGATCAGTGCGTGCCGGACATCGGCGGGGACGGGCCGCGGCTCACCGGTCACGAACAAACGCATACCCGGTATGTACTGGGAAGCTGCCTGGCTCAGGGCGTCCGGCAGCGGTGCGGTGTCCAGGCCGGGGGTGGCGAGTTCGTGGACCAGGCTGCGGGTCTCCGCCAGGTTCCGGCGGAGCATCCCGCTGGCGCTGAGGACGTCGTCGCGCGCGGACTGGCTGGGCCACGACCGGTTCGCGGCTTCCAGCAGGAGGAGGCTGCTGGCCAGGCCCTGCGTCACGGTGTCGTGGATTTCCCGGGCCACGCGTTCGCGCTCCTCGATGGTGCCGGCCCTGCGCTCGCTGGCCGCCAGCCGGCCCTGGGCCAGCGACACCTCGTCGTGCAGCCTGCGCTGTTCGGCGGCGTCCTGCTCGATCCGGTCGTAGATGAGCGTGAGCATCACGCCCACGGCCAGGGGTCCCAGGAGCATGGCAACATCGCTGCCGCCGCTCAGCCGGAACAGTCCGACGGCGGTGGCTGCCGCCGTCGCGCCTCCCGCCAAGTACGCCACCCAGCCGGTGAAGGCGGTCCGGCACAGGAAGAACAGCGCAAACGAGCACCACGCGAAGCTGGGCGCCGCAATCACCAGCACCGCCCAAAACGCCACCAGGACGAACATCCACACCGCCCATGGCCGGCGCTTTTGCGAGAGCACGGCGATGACGGCATAGAGCGAACACACTGCGGCCGCGAGGGCCAGCACCCACAGGTTATCCGCGGGGCTGTGCCGCATCACGTACCGGACCGCCGACGCCACCAGGAGCACGGCAAAGCCAAGATGGACGACGGCGTCAATGCGGCCCAGCGGGGTCCGAAGGGCTGGCGGTAAGGAGGGCATGGGGGTCCGGTTCCGGTGGAGGAGTTCTCCTCACCATGCTAGGGCCCGCGCCGTTATTGGTCTCTCAGCCATTTGGCTGATACGCCCAGCCCGATGGGGGAGGCTGCGGCAGACCATTGCCCGATGCCGGCTGCGCCCCCGGCCGGGAGGATGGATTCGAGGCCCGGGAACGAACCCGGGCAGTGCCGCTGAGGTCGTTTGAGACTCAAGCCCCTGATGCCCCGATCCAAGGAGAACCCGTGAAGAAGTCCAACAAGATCGCCGCCGCTGCCGCCGCCGGAGCACTCCTCCTGACCGGAGGGCTGACGGCTGCGGCCAACGCCGTGCCGGCACCCGTGCCCGCCGCTGTGCCCGCCGTCGACGTCCAGCCGTCTCCCGAAACCGTGGTGGCGCAGAACCGGATCAGCGTGGGTGCCTCCGCGGACGCCGTCAAGGCCGCCCTCGCCAAGTGCCAGGCCGACAAGCTGCCGTTCGTCACGGTGGCCCTGGCGGACCGGTTCGGCACCGTCCAGGCACTCCTTCGCGGCGACAACGCAGCCGAGCACACCATTGAGGCCGCGCAGCAGAAGGCCTACACCGCCGCGGCCTTCGGTACGCCCACCAGCGAGCTCGCCAAGCGCATCAACGGCAACGGACCCAGCATCGCTGACCTCCCCGGCACCCTGTTCCTCGCCGGCGGCGTCCCGCTCAAGGTCAACGGCGTGTCCGTGGCCGGCATCGGCGTGGGCGGCGCCCCGGACGGTGCCCTGGACGAAGCCTGCGCTACGGCCGGCGCCGAGTCCATTGCCGCTGCGGCCGCCGGAACCGCGAAGTAGGCTCTGGTCCATGGGGCGGTTCAGGACGTGGCGCGTTGCATCGGGCCGGCGGCGACTGGCAGTGCTCGCCGCCGCCGGCGGCATGGCAGCTTTCCTTGCTGGCTGCCAGGCTGGTCCGGGACAGCCGGAGCGGCTGGACTCCCCGCCGTCGACCGTTCACGTCACTCCCGGGACGCCGACGGCGATTCCGTCGGCAGGGCAGACCACGGACGCCACGCCCACGGCAGAATCTCCGCCTGCGTTGCCCCCAGAGGCGCAGGCGGAACTGGACCAGCGGCTCATCCGGGCGGCCAAAGCCAACGACGCCGCTGCGGTGGCGGAGCTCATCCGGGCCGGCGGCAACGTCGATGCCAAGGACACCATCCAGGACTCGGCGTTCCTCTACGCCGGGGCCGAGGGCTTCAACGAAGTGCTGCAGCTGACCCTGGCCGCAGGCGCGGACGTCCAGAGCACCAACCGCTTCGGCGGAACGGCTCTCATCCCCGCCAGCGAACACGGGCACGTGGACACCGTCCGGATCCTCATTGCCGCCGGCGTGCCCGTGAACCACGTGAACAACCTGGGCTGGACCGCCATGCAGGAAGCCATCCTGC
This sequence comes from Arthrobacter sp. CC3, assembly GCF_039907775.1. Taxonomy (NCBI): domain Bacteria; kingdom Bacillati; phylum Actinomycetota; class Actinomycetes; order Micrococcales; family Micrococcaceae; genus Arthrobacter; species Arthrobacter sp. CC3. Next base: position 44,479 of record NZ_JARCCY010000010.1, on the reverse strand, counting down.
TCAACAACGGCGGCCCCAGGCAACAGGACGTAGTGCGGCAGCTCCTCGACGCGGGCGCGGACCCCGGCATCCGGGACCCCCAGGGGCGGACTGCACTGGAGAACGCCGAGCGGCTGGGCTTCGTGGAGATCGTGGCCCTGATCCGGGGCCGCTAGCCCAACTGCTGCTACTTACATGGGTGGGGTTAGACGGCCTCGCGCCGTCACGACCTTCTTTCGACGGCCACAAGGCCCGACACGCGAGTACATGGGCGTGTCGGGCGCTGCCTGCGGACAAAAGAAGGTCATGGCGGGGGCGGACTCCGGTTAGACGGCCTCGAGGACGCTGACGTAGTTGGCGATGCCCACTCCGCCCATGTTCTGCACGGCGGCGCGGCGGGGGCTGGCGAGCTGCATGTCGCCGGCGGTGCCGGTGAGCTGCATGGCGGCGATGACGTGCTGCGAGACGCCGGTGGCGCCGACCGGGTGGCCCTTGGCTTTGAGCCCGCCCGAGACGTTGATGGGCAGCTTGCCGTCCTTGAAGACCCAGCCTTCCTGCACGGCGCGCGAACCCTGGCCGGGTTCGGTCAGCCCCATCGCCTCGTACATGAGCAGTTCGGCGATGGTGAAGCAGTCGTGCACTTCGGCGAAGTCCAGGTCCTCAAGCCCGACGCCGGCCATCCCCAGCGCGCGCTGCCAGGACGCACGCGTCGCGGCGAAAGCGGTCGGGTCCCGGCGCTCGGCCGGGAAGAAGTCGTTCGCCTGGCCGAAGCCGGCGAGCCGCACCGGGGCGGTTGCCCCGCCGGTCGGTGAGACGGACAGCACGACGGCGGCGGCGCCGTCGGACACGGGGGAGCAGTCGGTGCGGCGCAGCGGGTCGGCCACCATCGGGTTCTTGTCCGAGACGGTGCGGCAGAACTCCTCGCCGAGGTCCTTGCGGAGCTGGGCATAAGGGTTGTCCACACCGTTGCGGTGGTTCTTGGCCGCGATGCTGCCCAGCACATCGGACACCGGTCCGTAGCGCTTCTCATAGTGCTTGGCCACCTCGGCGAACAGGCCGGTGAAGCCGGTGGTGGAGGCCTTGCCGGCCATGTCGTAGTCCGCGCCGAGGAGGGCCGCGCCCACGACGTCCGCTCCGGCGTGCGTCATCTTTTCGGCACCGATGACCAGCACGGTCTTCGCGGTGCCTGCCAGCAGCGACTTGGTGCCCTGCTGGAACGCGGCAGAGCCGGAAGCGCAGGCGTTCTCCACGCGGGTGGAGGGCACGTTGGCCAGCTGCTCCGAGACCTGCAGGGCCAGGGAGGACGGAAATGCCAGCGGCATCATGCCGGAATTGAACTGGCCGAGGTAGATTTCGTCGATCTGACTCGGTTCGATCCCGGCGTTGCTGATGGCTTCGGTGGCTACCTGGACGATCAGGGACTCGAGGGTTTCGTCGGTCAGCTTGCCGAAGCGGCTGTGGCCCCAGCCGGTGAGCAGGACGTCCTTGCCGAACTGGTCGCGCAGGCTCATGCTGCGGCTCCTTCGTTTTCGAGCTGGACGTCGAAGGCGGCTTCCGTCTTTGCGCGGAGTTCCTCTATGGTGACGCCCGGGGCGAGCCGGGTCAGCGTGAGCTGCCGGCCGCCGTCGTTCGCTTCATCCGGGTCTGCCTTCACCAGGTCAAAGACCGCGAGGTCGCTGATGATCCGGTCCACGCAGCTCAGGCCGGTGAGGGGAAGGGTGCACTCCTTGACGATCTTGGCGGTGCCGTCCTTGGCGTTATGTTCGGTCAGCACCACAACGCGCGGTGTGCCGGCCACCAGGTCCATGGCGCCGCCCATGCCCTTGACCATCTTGCCCGGGATGGTCCAGTTGGCGAGGTCGCCTGCTCCGGAGACCTGCATGGCGCCCAGGATGGCAACCTTCACGTGGCCGCCGCGGATCATGCCGAAGGACGTCGCGGAGTCGAAGATGCTGCCGCCGGGGAGCACCGTGACAGTCTGCTTGCCGGCGTTGATGAGGTCGGCGTCCTCCTCGCCCTCGTAGGGGAACGGGCCCATGCCGAGCAGGCCGTTCTCGCTCTGCAGGACCACGCGGACGCCGTCGGGCAGGTTGTTGGCCACCAGCGTGGGGATGCCGATGCCAAGGTTGACGTAGTCGCCGTCGTTCAGTTCTTCGGCCGCGATGGCAGCCATTTCATCCCTGGTCCAGGGCATGGGGTTCTCCTTAGATAGATTCAGGGGGTTATGCAAATGCGAGTTCGGTCCGCGGGCGTACCGTGCGCTGCTCGATGTCCTTGACCCGGCCGCTGGCCTGCACCAGGCGCTGGATGAACACGCCGGGGGTGACCACATGGTTCGGATCCAGCTGTCCGGGTTCCACGATCACCTCGGCTTCGGCAACCGTGATGGCACCGGCCGTGGCCACCACCGGGTTGAAGTTGCGGGCCGTGTAACGGTAAATCAGGTTGCCGTCAGTGTCCGCAGTGTGCGCGTGGACCAGCGCAACGTCGGCCAGGATGGCGCGCTCCTGGACGTACGTTTCGCCGTCGAACTCTGCCAGCGGCTTGCCCTCGGCGACGAGGGTGCCAACACCGGTCTTGGTGTAGAAGGCCGGGATGCCGGCGCCGCCGGCGCGGAGGCGTTCGGCGAGGGTTCCCTGCGGCGTGAACTCGACTTCCAGCTTGCCGGCAAGGTACTGCTCGGCGAAGAGCTTGTTCTCGCCCACATAGGAGGCGATCACCTTGCGGACCTGGCCGGCCTCGATCAGCACGCCCAGGCCCTTGCCGTCCACGCCCATGTTGTTGGACACCACGGTCAGGTCTTTGACGCCGGAATCGCGGACCGCCTCGATCAGGTCAGCCGGGATACCGCTGAGGCCGAAGCCTCCGACGGCGAGCGTCATGCCGTCCCGCAGCACGTCCTGCAGCGCGGCGGCCGGGCCGGATTTCACCTTTGACATTGCATCTCCTCATTGAGCGGGCGGGTCCGCCGGTGCGGGTCCCCTGCGAAGCCGATAATCCACGTTGTGGACTGTTGTTCTGGAATGGGAGCGTACGGGGCGTTTCGCGGGGCTGTCAAGGCGCGAATTTGCCGGAATCTAGAGCATTTTTACAGTGTGGACGGTATGCTGTGATGTGTCCATATTGTGGATGATTTCGAGGTTCAGGGGAGAATTTATGACTTCGGTGCCGGTCCAGGGGGCCCAGGTGGTGAGCAGGGTGGCCACCCTGCTGAGGATAGTGGGCAGGCAGCCCGAAGGCAGTCCGCTCGTTGAAGTGGTTCGGGAATCGGGCCTTACCCGTCCCACCGTCCACCGGCTGCTGAGTTCGCTGGCCAGCGAGGGCCTGCTGGACCAGGACCCGCAGAGCGGCAACTGGGTGCTCGGGCCGGAGATCCTGCTAATGGGTTCCGTGGCCTCAGCCCGCTTTCCGCTGGAGGACATCGCCCGGCCCAGCCTGCGCCGGCTGGCCGAGGAAACCGGTGAAAGCGCCTTCTTCTCCATCCGCCGGGGAACCGAAACAGTATGCCTGCTCCGCGAGGAAGGCAGCTTTCCCGTGCGTTCGTTTGTGCTGCACGAGGGCGTCCGGTTCCCGCTGGGTGTGGCGTCCGCCGGCACCGCGATCATGGCGTTCCTGCCCGAGGCCGAACAGGAGGAACTGCTCGCCAACTGGGCCGCGCATGCCGGTCAGTTCGCTGCGGCGCACACCGAAGCCCTGGTTCGGGAGAACCTGGCCCAGACCAGGCAGGCGGGCTATTCGGTCAATCCCGGGCTGGTGCTGGAGGGCAGCTGGGGCATGGGCGCGGCGGTTTTTGACCAGCGCGGGCGCCCCGCCTGGGCGTTGTCACTGACCGGCATCGAGCCGCGGTTCCGCGGGGACCGGCAGGAAACCCTGGGCCGCCTCCTGATGGAAGAGGCGCACAGGATCTCCACCCTGCTGACGCGGTCACCGGGTGGAGCTTAAGGGTTTGCCGGAGTATCGACAAATTATTCTGGTCGGAGCACGATTGGAACTGTATCGGCAGTGTCCAACCGATCGGACCGGCGGCGACGCCGCTTGCGTCAACCGGTCCCTTCCCCCACCGGATGCATAGCGGTGATCCTGCTGAGGAGTAAGGGTGGCGCGCCGGATATATTGACTGCCTTCCCGCCTGAGCCTGGGTAGGCGCGGTGGCAGGAGAACGCCGGAACCGTATCACCGGTTTCCCGGCACCTACGAGAACACAGGGAAACACACCGAAGGAATGAGTCTTATGGCTCTCCAAAAAGAAAGCCGCCAGATCCCGCGCCTTATCCGCGTGCTCGTGGCGGCGCTGATCTCGCTGCTGATGCCGGTTGCACTCAGCGGCACTGCCGTCGCGGACGGCGGAAAATCACCCAGAACCTGGACTGTGCAGGTCGGTTCCGAGTCATCGGACCAGGCGATTCAGGGGATGTCCTTCCTCCCCGAAAACATCTACATTAACGCCGGGGACAAGATCACCTGGAAAGCGAACGCAGCAGAGATTCATACTGTGACGTTCCTTGCCGAAGGCCAGTCCCTGGAGTCCACGCAGCCGTTCAACCCGGAGAATCCCCAGTATGTTGAAGCCCAAGGCGGCAAGACTTACGACGGAAAGTCGTACTACAACTCGGGTGTCATGACGAACGTTTCGGACAGCGGCTTCAAGGAAGTGGGACGCTACACGCTGAAATTCCCGGACACGGGCGAGTTCATCTACTACTGCCTCGTTCATCGCATGGCCATGAAGGGGACCGTTCACGTTCGGGACGCGGGAACCGACTACCCCTACTCCCAGTCGCAGTACGACCGCCAGTCCAACAAACAGGAACGGAAGATCCTGCGGGACGGCTACGAGCAGTGGGACGCGGCACGGGCCAAAGCCGATGACCATACCGTCATCGCAGGCACAGACAACGAGACGGCCATGCTCATGCGGTTCGTCCGGGCCCACATCGTAGTCCACGTTGGCGACGAAGTGACGTTTGTAAATGACGGCATGGGAGCTCCGCACACCGTCACCTTCGGCGAGGAGCCGGCCGACGAGTTCGCAGCCGTAGGCGATCCCGCTGACTTCACCGGCGGAGACCTCAGTTCCGGCCTGATGCTGCCGAAGAGCACCTTCACCGTGAAGTTCAACAAGGCCGGAGATTTCGATTACATCTGTGCCCTCCACGACTTCATGGGAATGAAAGGAACTGTGGAAGTCCGGGACTGAGCGGAACCTGCGGACTCAGAGCCTGACCCCGGCGGCTGCCGGGGGTCAGGCTATTTCCACCAGGTGTCGAAGATGGTGACCGGGACAGTGCGCTTGTGGCGGGTGCGGAGGTACTTCTGCTCGATCGATTCGGCCACGGACTCGGGGACCTCGCGGCCCTCGAGGTAGTCGTCGATCTGGTCGTAGGTGATGCCGAGCTCGTCCTCGTCGGTGCGGCCGGGCTTGCCGTCGAGGAGATCGGCTGTGGGCACCTTCTCCCAGATCCGGGCGGGAGCGCCCAGCTCGGCGAGGAGTGCCCGGTTCTGGCGCTTGTTCAGCCCGAACAACGGCAGGATGTCCGCGCCGCCGTCGCCAAACTTGGTGAAGAATCCGGTGACGGATTCGGCGCCGTGGTCCGTGCCGATGACCAGGTAGTTGTGCTCGCCGGCGAGGGCGTACTGCGCGATCATGCGGGTGCGGGCCTTGGTGTTGCCCTTGTGGAAGTCGGAGATTCCGTTGCCCACGGTCTTCTCGAATTCGTCCTCGAAGCCGTCCACCGCAGCGGAGATGTTGAAGGTCCACTCGGTCTTGGCCTTGATGAAGTCCAGGGCGGCCTGGGCGTCGTCCTCATCGTGCTGCACACCGTAGGGGAGACGGACCGCCACGAAATTGGCGTCCGTTCCTTCTGCCGCGAGCTCTTCGACAGCGAGCTGGGCAAGCCGGCCCGCGAGCGAGGAATCAAGGCCGCCGGAGATGCCCAGCACGAAGCCCTTGGTGTTCGTTGCCTTGAGGTAGTCCTTCAGGAACGTGATGCGTTTGCGCACCTCCCCGGCGGGGTCGATCCGGGGCTGGACGCCCATTTCTTCAATGATCCTGGCCTGGAGTTCGCGCATGTGATCCAGACTAGTCAGCAGTGTCAACCATGCTCAACTGTGTCCGCCTGAATCAGGCCCGGACTTACTGGGTGCCGAGCCCCGGTGGAGCATGCGGAGCCTACGGCTACACGAGCCCCGGCGTAGCCGGCGTAGCCGGTGTAGCCGGTGTAGCCACAGCCGCAGCCGGCGCCGGCCCGGTGGAGGCACGGACCGTAAGGTGGGTGGGCATCACGGACCGGCTGCGGGTGCCGCCGCCGGCCAGCGGGTTCAGCTGGGCCAGCAGCATGGACACCGCCACCCGGCCCGCCTGTTCGATCGGGGACGCCATGGTGGACAGCGGCGGATTGCAGAAGTCGGCGCCGAAGATGTCGTCGCAGCCCACAATGCTCATGTCCTCCGGAACCCGGATGCCGCGTTCGCGAAGGCGTTGGAGCATGCCGATGGCGATGAGGTCGTTGAACGCGATGCAGGCCGTCACTCCGCTGTGCACGGCGGCGTCCGCAGCGGCTGCGCCGGACTGCGTCTTGGGGGCGAAGGGTCCCAGCCGGCGCACTTCCACGCCGCGTTCCTCGGCAGCGACGGACAGTGCGGTCCAGCGGCGTTCGCTGGACTGCGAGGTGGGTGGCCCGGCCATGTAGGCGATGCGGGTGTGGCCCAGCGAGATGAGGTGGTCCAGGGCCTGGCTGGTAGCTGACGGGGTATCTATGAGGACGGCGGGGACGCCGGGGACGTCGCGGTTGATCGTCACCATCGGCATCTTTGCCGCAGCCGCGAGCAAGGCATCGTCGCTCAGCCGGGAGGCGGCCACCACAATGCCGTCGGCACTCTTGCGCAGCTGCTCCATGGTGCTGGCCTCCACCTCGTCGGATTCCTCCGTATCCACCAGCAACTGGGTGTAGCCGGCCGCCTTGAGCTGGAGCTGGGTTCCCCGGATGAGGTCGAAGTAGAACGGGTTGGTGATGTCCGGGACCAGCACTCCCACCGCGCCGGTGCGGCCGGAGCTCAGTGCCTTGGCCTGGCTGTTGGGGATGTAGTTCAGCTGCGCTGCGGCAGCCTCGATCCGCTGCCGCGTCCTGATGTTGACGCGGTCCGGCGTGGAGAGGGCCCGGGACACAGTGGAGGCCGCCACGCCGCAGAGCGCGGCAATGTCGTGGATGGTGGGCGGACGGTCCACAGCTGCTGGTTGCGTCGTAGCCACGGCGCTCCTCTCTGAACGTGGTGGCCGGGCCGTGACGGCCGGGTCGGGTGGGCGGGCCTGTGACTGCCACCACAGAACCGTTCTGCAAAGAATGCCATAGATTGTCAAAGTTTGGCAACCGGTTGTCATTGATGACCAGGCTGGCTAAACTGGGCTGGACACCGTTTGTGAACTGCGTCACCGCACTGGAGCCTGAGCAAGCTGCCCGGCGCGGCGGCCGCGAACCCCAGGAGATCCGCGTGAGCGAAACAACAACCGCAGTCTGGCCCCTCTCAGGTTTCGGGGACGAGATAGATCCGGATCCCGCGGTGCAGGCCGCGGTCCTGCTGGCGCTGGGCGCAAGCCACATTGAAGTGCGCAGCGCCTGGGGCACCAACGTCTCCGAACTTGAAGCGCCGCAGGTCGCGGCCCTCAGGGGCATCCTTGATGAGAAGGGCCTCAAGGTCTCGGCAGTCGCCAGCCCCATCGGCAAAGTGGACGTGAGCCTGCCGGTGGAACACGAACTGGACCGGCTGCGCCAGATCATTTCTGTGGCCAAGGGCCTGGACACCAAATACATCCGGATCTTCTCCTTCTACCGCGCCGAGGACCAGAGCGCCGAAGACATCCGAGACGACGTCATGGTCCGCATGGGTGCGCTGGCAGCGCTGGCTGCGGAGTCCGGCGTCGTACTCCTGCATGAAAACGAAAAGGGCATCTTCGGTGACACCCCCGAGCGGGTCCTGGACATCATGAAGACCGTGGATTCCCCGGCGCTGCGCATCGCGTGGGACAACGCCAACTTTGTCCAGGTGGGCGTCAAGCCGTACACCGACGGCTATGCCATGCTGCGGCCGTACCTTGAGTACTTCCAGGTCAAGGACGCTCTGGCCGGCACCGGCGAAGTGGTTCCCTCCGGCGAGGGCGACGGCGAACTGGATGCCACCATCGCCGCCCTGAAGGCGGACGGCTTCACCGGCTTCGCCTCGCTGGAACCGCACCTGGCCAGCGCCCACGAGCTGGGCGGCTTCTCGGGCCCGGTGGCGTTCGGCATCGCCGCCCGGGCCTTCGCGGCGCTCGCTGCCAAGAACGGGGTTGAACTCTCTTGAGCACGACGGCGGCAGTCATCGGCTGCGGCGATGTTTCCGCCGTGCACTTTGAGGCGGTGGCAAAGCTCGACGGCGCCACGCTGGTTGCGGTCTGCGATCCGGATCCGCAGCGGCTGGCCGCCGCGGTGGCCGCCTACGGCGTCCCCGGCTTCGCCGACCACCTGAGCCTGATCGACGCCGTCCGGCCCGACGTGGTGCACATCTGCACCCCGCACGACCAGCATGCCTCGCTGGCGGCGGACTGCCTGGAACGCGGCGTCAATGTGATCGTGGAAAAGCCGCTGGCCCACACGCTGGCGGAAGGCAGGCGGCTGGTGGGGGCCGCCTCGGCGGGCACCGCAAAAATCGCGGTGTGCTTCCAGAATCGGTACAACGCGACGTCGCAGGCCATGCATTCGCTGCTCCGGTCCGGCGAGCTGGGCGCGGTGGTTGGGGCGTCCGCAACGGTCATGTGGCAGCGCTCCGCCGAGTACTACGAAAGCCGGCCGTGGCGCGGAACCTGGGCGGGTGGCGGCGGCGGGCTGATGATGAACCAGGCCATCCACACCGTTGACCTGCTCCAATGGCTGGTGGGCGACGTTGTCAGTGTCACCGGCAATGCCTCCACGCGCTTCCTCGGCGGCACCATCGAGGTGGAGGACACCGCGGAATTCGTGGCGGAACATGCCAACGGGGCCCGGAGTGCGTTCTATGCCACCCTGGCGAATGCGTACAACGCGCCCGTGACGCTGGATGTGGTCACTGAAAAAGCGGTCCTCAGCCTGCGCGGCGACCTCACGGTGACGCATGCGGACGGACGCGTGGACGTCATTCCGGAGCGCACCAGCGAATCCGGCGGCAGATCCTATTGGGGAGTCTCGCACGAGCTGCTGATTGACGACTTCTACGCTCGGCTGGACGACCCGGAGCCGTTCTGGATCAGTCCGGCGGAGGCCGAAAAGTCGCTGGGCATCATCAAGGATGTCTACCGGCAGAGCTACCCGGAGTCGGCCGACCACGTGTCTTGAAGCCATTGAAGCAACCGGTTGTCGGACATCAGATGGCCTGAGAACGTTTCATTCCCGCCCTCGAAAAGTAATTCTGCAACATCTTTGACAATCGGTTGCCAAACGAAGCAACAATGCGTACTGTGAGTCTCACAAGGCCGGTGTGGCCCACGCCACACCGGCCTTACTCTGCAAGTCTCCCGTTCCACAGATCCAAGGAGCCAACAATGAAGTTAGGTCCCAAGGCGGTAGCAACCGCCCTCACCGTCAGCGCGGCGCTCGCCCTGACCGCATGCGGCGGAACGGCAAACTCCGGCCCGAAAGCCGCTGCTGCCACTGCCCTGACCATCGGCACCATCCAGGACGTACGCTCCTGGGACCCGGCCCAGGCCCACGTGGGTCACGTCCTGCAGCCCTACCAGGCTGTGTACGACACCTTGATCCTCCGCGAGCCGGACGGAAAGCTCAGCCCGATGCTTGCCACCGAGTGGAAGTACAACGAGGCCAACACCAAGCTGACGGTTGACCTGCGCACGGACGTCACCTTCAGCGATGGCGCCAAGTTCGACGCCGAGGCTGCCAAAGCCAACATGGACCACTTCAAGAAGGCCAACGGCCCGCAGATGGCCCAGCTCGCATCAGTCTCCGACGTGGCCGTGGTGGATGCGGACACCATCGACATCAACCTTTCCGTCCCGGACCCTGCCCTGGAGTACTTCCTCAGCCAGGCTGCCGGCCTGATGGGCAGCCCCAAGGCACTCGGTACCGAAGGCATCAAGACCGAGCCCGCAGGCTCGGGACCGTATGTCATGGACAAGGCCGCTTCGGTCAAGGATTCCCAGACTGTGTTCAATGCGCGCAAGGACTACTGGAACAAGGACCTGCAGAAGTACCAGAAGCTCACGTTCAAGATCCTGACGGACATCACGGCGCGCACCAATGCACTGGTCTCCGGCCAGGTGGACGCCACCATCCTGGACCCCAAGACGGGCAAACAGGCCGAGGGTGCCAAGATGAAGCTCGCCGCCAACGAGGTGGACTGGCAGGGGCTGCTGCTGCTTGACCGCGACGGCACCAAGAACCCTGCGCTCAAGGACGTCAAGGTCCGCCAGGCCATCAACTACGCGTTTGACCGCAAGACCATCCTTGACCAGGTCATGCTGGGCCAGGGCACTCCAACGTCGCAGCCGTTCGGCAAGGCCAGCGGAGCCTGGACCGAAGAGCTGGAAAACCACTACAGCTACGATCCTGCAAAGGCCAAGCAGCTCCTCAAGGAAGCCGGCTACGAAAACGGCTTCACGATGGAAATCCCCGCCGTCCCGAACTTCGAAACCCAGATTTCCGTGGTCAAGCAGCAGCTGGCTGACGTGGGCATCACGCTCAATGTCGGCGCCGCGATCACGAATACCTTCACCTCGGATGTTGCAGCCCAGAAGTTCACCACCATGTACTTCTCCCTTTTCCAGGGCGAGCCGACCGTTGCCATCAACCAGATCATCTCCACGAAGGCGCTCTACAACCCGTTCAAGAACGCCAACCCGGAGCTGGACACGGAGATCGAGGCAGTGCGCGCCGGTGGAGCCGACGCCGGCAAGCTGGCCCAGGACGTCAACAAGTACGTGGTGGAGCAGGCATGGTTCGCGCCGCTGTTCCGTGTGAACCAGATGTACTACCACAACTCCAAGGTTGAGGTAACGCCTCAGATCCAGCAGGCCGTCCCGTCCATCTACAACTACTCACCCGCCAAGTAGGGCACCATGATCAGGTTCATTGCGAAAAGGCTGGGCAGCGGGGCGGTGGTGCTGCTTGTTGTCTCTGCGCTCACGTTCTTCCTGCTGTATATGTCCAGCGGCAGCATCGCCCGGAACATCCTGGGCGACCAGGCCACCGCTGAACAAGTGGCCTTGAAGGAACAGGAGCTGGGTCTGGACCAGCCACTCGTTGTCCGCTACCTCGCCTGGGTGGGCGATGCCCTGACTGGAAACCTTGGCGCATCCTGGTTCACCTCCGAACCGGTGGCCAACTCCCTGGCCAGCCGGATTCCGGTCACCATGACCATGGTTTTCGTCGCAATGATCCTGATCGCCATTTGCGCCGCACTGATCGGTGTAGCCGCTGCAGTCAAGCGCGGCTGGGTGGACAGGGTGGTCCAGGTTGGCGCCATCATCGGCGACTCCGTTCCGGGGTTCGTCATCGGCGTCATCCTGGTCACCATCCTGGCCATCCAGCTGGGCCTCTTCCCCGCCACGAGCACCATCTCACCGGACTCCGGCGCGGACGCCTGGGTCTACTCGATGTCCCTCCCGGTGATCGCCCTGCTGATCAACGGAGTCACCGGCGGCGCGCAGCAGATCCGCAGCGCCGTCATCAAGCAGCTCGAGCGGGACTATGTCCGCACGCTGCGAAGCCGGGGCATCGGCGAGCGCGAAATCCTGTTCAAACACGTGCTGCGGAGCGCCGCCCCGGCCGGCCTGACCGTGCTGAGCCTGCAGCTGATCGGCATGCTCGGGGGTGTGGTCATCATCGAGCAGATCTTCGCCCTCCCGGGCATGGGGCCGATGGCGGTCACGGCAACCACCCAGACGGATCTTCCGGTGGTGATGGGCGTCGTGATGTACACGGTGGTCGTCGTCATTGTGGTGAACCTGCTGGTGGACATTCTTAATGGCTGGCTCAACCCGAAGGTACGTGTGTCATGAGCGAAACTGTAGAAACAGCGGCTGTCGCCGACGGCACCGGCGCCGTCGCCCCGCCCACGGGCCAGTCCGGCACCGTGGTCCGCTCCACCGTGATCGGGCGCCTGGTCAGGAACCCGCTCGGCATCGCCGCGCTGCTGATCCTGGTGACCATTTCCGTGCTCGCCGTCCTGGCTCCCGTCCTGGCGCCGTTCGATGAGAACTACGCGAATATTGCCAAGACCCTGGCCGAGCCGGATTCCGTGAACATCCTCGGCACGGACAGCGCCGGCCGCGACGTCTGGAGCCGGCTTCTCTTCGGCGCCCAGCTGACGCTCCTTTCCGCCTTGCTCTGCGCCGGGGTTGCCATCACCATCGGCCTGCCGGCCGGGCTGATCGCCGGCTACTACTCCGGGAAATTCGAGGCAGTCTCTAACTGGATGGTCAGCATCACCATGAGCCTCCCCGGCCTGATTGTGCTGCTCACCATCCGGGCCGCTTTCGGTCCGTCGGTTTGGATTTCCATGATTGCCTTCGGCATCCTGATCAGCCCGGCCTACTTCCGGCTGACGCGGACCGCCGTCCAGTCGGTCCGCAACGAGCTGTACGTCGACGCCGCCCGGGTATCAGGGCTGTCTGACTGGAGCATCATTGCCCGCCACATCTTCTCCGTGGTCCGGGCACCGATCATCATCCAGACTGCAGCCATCGCCGGCGTGGCCATCGCCATCCAGTCAGGCCTGGAGTTCCTTGGCCTGGGCGACCCTTCCAAAGCCACCTGGGGTGTGATGCTCAGCGAGGGCTTCAAGAACGTCTACCTGAACCCGACACTGCTCTTCTGGCCGGCACTCGCCATGGCACTGACCATCGGCGGACTCGTCCTACTCGGCAACGCCATCCGCGATGCCCTGGAAGACGGCGAGAAGATCAAGCACCGCAAGAAGAAGGTCCATGCAGCCGAAGACGCTGCTTCAGCCAGCGCCTCGAAGGTAGCGCGCAAGACCCTTGCCGCTGTCGAAGCCGGAACCGAACACCACCTGGTCAAGGTGACCAACCTCGGCGTCGGCTACCCGCAGGCCGACGGCTCCATCAAGAAGGTAGTGGACGACGTCTCCTTCCACGTGGACCGCGGCGAGATCCTGGGCATCGTGGGTGAGTCCGGATCGGGCAAGTCCCAGACGGCGTTCTCGATCCTTGGCCTGCTGCCTGACACCGCCCGTATTGTGGGCGGCGCCATCCAGTTCGACGGCAACTACACCGTGGCCCCGGGCGACGACAAGGTCAACCAGGACCGGCTGTCCAAGCTTCGCGGCAAGCGGATCTCCTACATTCCGCAGGAACCCATGAGCAACCTGGATCCGGCGTTCACGATCGGCTACCAGCTGGTCACGCCGATGGTGCGCGTCCTGGGAATCTCCAAGGCGGAAGCCACCGAGCGTGCCATGAAGCTGCTGTCCGACGTCGGAATTGTCCACCCCGACCGCACGTTCAGGGCGTACCCGCATGAAGTCTCCGGCGGTATGGCACAGCGTGTGCTCATCGCCGGCGCCATCAGCTGCGAACCGGACCTCATCATTGCCGATGAGCCCACTACGGCCCTGGACGTCACCGTGCAGGCCGAGGTCCTGGACCTCATCCGTGACCTTCAGCGCCGCCTCGGCGTCGGCGTGATCCTGGTGACGCACAACTTCGGCGTGGTGGCCGACCTTTGCGACCGCGTGGCCGTGATGCAGAACGGCCGCCTGGTTGAGGAAGGATCCGTCCGCGACATCCTCCGCAACCCGAAGGAGCCCTACACCCAGACCCTCCTGGCGTCGATGCTGGAAGGCAAAACCCCCATGTCCATGCTTGTATCCAGCCAGAAGGAGCCGGTCGCGTGAGCACTGTTGAAGTCAACGAAATTGCCCCGCTCCCGACGGGCCCGCTCCTGACGGTGGACAACCTGGTTGTCGAATACCCCAGCAAGAAGTTCCGGGCCAAGCCCTTCCGGGCCCTGACTGACATCAACATCACCATCGGCCGGGGCGAGACCCTCGGCCTGGTGGGGGAGTCCGGTTCCGGCAAGACCACCCTTGGCCGTGCGGTCCTGGGCCTGGCCCCGGTGACGGGCGGCAAGATCACCTTCGAAGGCATGGACATCAGCCACGCCACCCGCAGGCAGCGGCGGACCCTGAGCCGTGACCTGCAGGTGGTGTTCCAGGACCCGTACACCTCGCTCAACCCGGCCCTGGAGATCGGCGCCATCCTGGCCGAACCACTTGGCGTGCAGGGCATGGAACAGGCTGCCGCCAAGAAGCGCGTCAAGGAACTCCTGGACCAGGTGGGGCTGCCTTCGGATGCCATCCACCGCCTGCCGCGGGAGTTCAGCGGCGGCCAGCGCCAGCGCGTGGCCATTGCCCGGGCACTGGCCCTTTCGCCCAAGCTGATCGTCTGCGACGAACCCGTCAGCGCGCTTGACCTCTCCACCCAGGCACGCGTGCTGGACCTGTTCCTTCAGATCCAGAAGGACACCGGAGTTTCGTACTTGTTCGTCTCGCACGACCTTGACGTGGTCCGGCACATCAGCCACCGTGTGGCAGTGATGTACCACGGCGAAATAGTCGAGCAGGGACCTGCCGAAGTGGTGACCCGCGACCCCGAACATCCCTACACCCAGCGTCTCCTGCTGGCGTCCCCAGTACCCGATCCGGACCGGCAGGAACAACGCCGGGCGGATCGCCACCGCCTGCTGGACATCCAGCGGCAACAGACCGAACAGGCCGGCGCGCTCGCCTGACACCGGGCGTCAGCCACGGCAGCAGCAGCAAGACCAGCAAAGCGGCCCTCGAGGGTCCGGAACATTACGGAGGAACACAGTGGCCAAAATTGGCGTACAGGCGATGATGCTCAAAGACAGCTTCGCCGAGGTGGGGGCGTTCGAGACGCTCCGCAAGGTCAGCGCGATCGGTTACAACGCCGTCGAGATTTCCCAGATCCCGATGACCCCGGAGAACGTCGCCGAGCTGGACCGCTCCCGGACTGAACTGGGCATGGACATCGCGGCGCTGTCCGTGGCGACGGAAACCCCCAAGGGCCGCCCCGGCGATTCCCTGGCAGAGCACTTCGACAAGATCGTGGACGACGCCAAGCGGCTGGACTCAAAGCTCCTGCGGATCGGCATGCTGCCCTTCCCGGCCATGAAGTCGATCGGTGCCGTGGTGGATTTCGCCAAGCAGGCCAACGAATACGCTGAGCGCCTGCAGGAACAGGGCCTGGGCCTGTACTACCACAACCACCACATCGAGTTCGCGAAGTTCGACGGCAAGTACATGCTGGACATCATCGCCGAGAACTCCCCGGCCATGGGCATGGAAATCGACGTGCACTGGGTGCAGCGCGGCGGGCTTGACCCGGTCCGCACCCTGGAAAAGTACGCCGGCCGCACCGCCATGGTGCACCTGAAGGACTACCGGATCGGCGAGCTGCCCGAAGCCTCCTTCGACATGCTGGATTCCGGAGACATCATGGGGTTCATGGCCGAATTCAAGAACGTTGTCCAGTTCGCGGAAGTGGGCGAAGGCAACCTCGACTTCGCCTCCATCATCCCCGCCGCGCAGGCTGCCGGCGCCAAGTACATGCTGGTGGAGCAGGACGAGCTCTACGGCCGCACCGTCTGGGACGCTTTGCAGACTTCGTACGACAACCTCGTGGCTCTGGGCCACTCGAACCTTTTCTAGACCGCACCGACTGACTACGGAGAATCAGCACATGAGTAAGAAAGTACGCCTCGGCATCATCGGCCTGGGCCAGCAGGGCGGCGCCTACGCCAAGTTCATCACGGACGGCATGGTCCCGAACATGGAGATCGGCGCCATCTGCGACACCGACCCGGCGAAAAAGGAAGCCGCTGCGGCCACGTACCCGGACGCGCCGTTCTACGACGACTACATCGCCATGCTGGAAAGCGGTGACGTGGACGCCGTCGTCACCTGCGTGCCGCACTTCCTGCACCCCGAAATGGGCATCGAGACGCTCAAGCGCAACATCCACGCCCTCGTGGAGAAGCCGGCCGGCGTGTACACCAAGCAGGTCAAGGAGCTCAACGAGTTTGCCGCGAGCAAGCCCGAGCTGTCCTTCGCCATCATGTTCAACCAGCGCAACAACCCGCTGTACCGCAGGCTCAAGGAGATCGTCGAAAACGGCGAGATCGGCGATATCCGCCGCACCAACTGGATCATCACCAACTGGTGGCGTCCGCAGGGGTACTACAACTCCAGCGAATGGCGCGCCACATGGGGCGGCGAAGGCGGCGGCGTCCTGGTCAACCAGGCCCCGCACCAGCTGGACCTGTGGCAGTGGATCTGCGGCGTCCCCAAGTCCGTCTACTCCAAGGTTGCCTACGGCTTCCGCCGCGACATCGCCGTGGAGGACGAGGTCACCGCGGTGGTGGACTACGGCAACGGCGCTACCGGCGTCTTCGTCACCGCCACGCATGACATCGTGGGCACCGACCGTTTCGAGATCCTGGGCGACCAGGGCAAGATCGTCGTCGAAAATTCCAAGACCGCAACGGTGACCCGCCTGAAGAAGCCCGAACGTGAACTCAGCGACGCCATGGACATGGACGATGTCCGCAAGCTCTTCATGGGCGAGCTGAATCCCGAGGAGTACTACAGCACCGAAGTCATCGAGTTCGAGTCCGTCTGGGGCGGCCAGCACGCCGGTGTCCTGGAGAACTTCGCCGCCAACATCCTGGACGGCACCCCGCTGCTTGCTCCGGGATCGGACGGCATCAACGGCGTCCGCCTGGCCAACGCCATCCACCTCTCCAGCTGGACCGGCACCGAAGTGGGCCTCGACTTCGACGAGGACGTGTTCCTGGCCGAGCTGAACAAGCGCATTGCGGACGAAGGCAAGTTCCCCGAACGCTCCTAGCCCAACGCTCTCTCACTTTTCGGCGCCGCGAGGCGGACGGTCTCTCACTTTCCTGACGAAAGTGAGAGACCGTCGGCGTTAAAGGCGCGGAAAGTGAGAGACCGTCGGCGTTAAAGGGACGGAAAGTGAGAGAGGGTCTGGCAACCGTCCTGCTGTTTGTTGCCGTGCCGCACTACGATGGAGCGGTGACTGAACCCAAAACGCCGGACGCTGCCGCACCAACAGCTCCGGCCAAAAAGCACGCCCGCGACGGCAAGTCCAACGCCACGATCTACGACATTGCGAAGGTTGCCGGCGTCAATCCGTCCACGGTTTCCCGTGCGCTCAGCAAACCGGGCCGGGTCAGCGCCAAGACGCAGAAACTTATCGAGGACGCCGCCGCGGAGCTGAACTACCAGGTCAACCCGTTCGCCCGGGCCCTGCCCACCGGCCGAACCAACACCTTCGGCCTGATCGTCGCGGACATCACCAACCCCACGTTCTTCGACATCATCCGCGGCGCGGAAACCACCGCCACGGTGCGGGATTACACCCTGGTGCTCGCCGAATCCGCCGAGTCCGCCGTCACCGAGCTGACGGCAGCCCGCCGCATGATGGCCACCGCGGACGGCCTGATCCTGGCCAGCCCGCGGATGGACGACGACGACATCCGCGCCCTCGCCCGCGACAAGCCGGTGGTGGTCATCAACCGCGAGGTCGACGGCGTGCCGTGCGTGGTGCCCGACGTGAACAAGGGCATCAGCGAGGCCGTCCGCAGCCTGGCCGCCAACGGCCACCACAAGGTCGCCTTTGTTGCCGGGCCGCCGCAGTCCTGGATGTCCGCCCGCCGCTGGGAAGGGGTGCAGGCCGCCTGCGAGTGGTCGCGGCTTGAGGCCGTCAGGCTCGAATCCAGCAAACCAACGGTCGACGGCGGCAGGCAGGTGGCGCGCGACGTCCGGGCCAGCGGTGCCACGGCCGTGCTGACCTACAACGACCTCCTGGCCATCGGACTCATGCAGGAGCTCCAGGCAGCGGGCATGGTGGTGCCGGACCAGATCAGCATCGTGGGCTTCGACGACATCTTCGGGGCGGATTTCACCACGCCGCCGCTCACCACCGTCCGCTCGCCGCTGGGGGAGTGCGGCTCCGGTGCCACCACCCTGCTCCTTGACCTGCTCCACGGCACGGGGGAGCCGGCGGGGACGCTGCGCGTCGAAACGGAGCTGGTGCTGCGGGGCTCCAGCGGACGGCTCCTCCCCGCGGGCTGAGGCCGGGCAGCCCCGCCACCCCGGCCGCCCGGCCGGGGGCCGTTCCCGCCACCCACCCCGACCACCCCGCAACTTAATGGCAATTTATGGCAACCGGTTGACAAATGCCCTTGGCAAGCCGGACCATTGACCTATGTCACAGTCGATTGCCGCCAACCCAGACCGGCTCCTGCCCGCGGATCCCGGAACGCGCAGCATTGCGCGCGACCTCCTGCAGCGAGTCCAGGACCTCCCCATCATTTCCCCGCACGGGCACGTTGACGCCGCTGTCATCGAGCACAACACCCCCTTTCCGGACCCGGCAGCGCTGCTGGTCAGTCCGGACCACTACGTCACCCGCCTGATCCACGCCAGCGGCGTTCCGCTGGACCGGCTCCGGGACTCCAACACCACCCAGCCCGATTCCCGCGCCGTCTGGCACGAGTTCTGCAAGGCCTGGCCTCTGTTCGAAGGCACCGCCTCCGGCTACTGGCTCCGCACGCAGTTCGACAGCGTGTTCGGCCTCCAGCAGGAGATCAGCGCCGAGACCGCCGATGCCAGCTACGACGCGATTTCCGCCAAGCTGCTGGAACCGGGCTTCCGGCCGCGCCAGCTCTTCAAGGACTTCAACATCGAGGTCCTGGCCACCACCGATGATCCCCTGGACAGCCTGGCCAGCCACAAGGCAATCGCCGACGACCCCACCTTCCACGGCCGCGTCCTGCCCACGTTCCGGCCGGACCAATACGTGAACATCGCCCACCCCGCGTGGTCCGCCAACGTTGACCGCCTCATCGCGGCAGCGGGCGACGGTGGCACCGGCTATGCCGGGTATATCACCGCGCTGGAAAACCGGCGTCGTTATTTCGTGGAGCACGGCGCAGTTTCCGCGGACCACGGCGTCCGCACGCCGTCAACGCTCAAGCTTGACGCCGGCGATGCGGCAAAGCTGTTTGACCGGGCCCGCTCCGGCCAGGCCACGGCGCAGGACCGCGAAGACTTCGAAGCCCACATGATGTACCAGATGGCGCGGATGTCCGTGGAAGACGGCCTGGTCATGACCATCCACCCGGGCTCGTACCGCAACCACCACGAACCCACCTTCAACACTTACGGCGCGGACACCGGCCACGACATCCCGTTCGCCGTCAACTACACCGAGGCGATCCGCCCGCTGCTGCAGGACTTCGGCACCGCCAAGGACTTCCACCTGGTGCTGTTCACCCTGGACGAGACCGTGTTCTCCCGCGAACTCGCGCCGCTGGCCGGCTTCTACCCGTCCGTGTACCTCGGCGCCCCGTGGTGGTTCCTGGACGCCCCGGACGCCATGCTGCGCTTCCGCTCGGCGGTCACCGAGACCGCCGGCTTCTCCCGCTCGTCCGGCTTCATCGACGACACCCGCGCGTTCTGCTCCATCCCCGCCCGCCACGACGCCTCCCGCCGGATCGAGGCCTCCTTCCTGGCCCGCCTGGTTGCGGAGCACCGCGTCAGCGAGGACCGCGCCCACGAACTGATCGTCGACCTCGTCGACGGCTCGCCCCGAAGGGTCTTCAAGCTGTGAGCACCGAACTGCAACCTGAAGCGGCCGTAGAAGCTGTGGACCTGCCGCGGCTGAACCGCCGCCTGCGCCCGTCCGCCAAAGCGCCCGTACGCATCGTCCACCTGGGGCTGGGCGCCTTCCACCGGTCGCACCAGGCCTGGTACACCCACCAGGCGTCGGACGCCGCGGACTGGGGCATCGCCGCCTTCACCGGCCGCCGCCCCGATGCCGCACTGGCCCTGGCCGAGCAGGACGGGCTGTACACCGTGGTGGAACGGGCCGACGGCGGCGACACCTTCGCCGTGGTCAGCAGCATCGTGGAGGCCATCGACGGCGCCGACGTCCAGCGCCTGGCGGAGCTGATCGTGGCTCCGGCCACGGCCGTCGTCACCCTGACCATCACCGAAGCGGCCTACCGGCTCGGCGCGGACGGGCACCTCGACGCCAAGGCGCCCGACGTCGTCGCTGACCTTTCGCTGCTGGCCGGCAACGGATTCCCGACGACGCCGCTGGGCCGGCTGGTGCTGGCCCTCGCCGCCCGCCGGGCTGCCGGAGCGGGACCGCTGGCCGTGGTCTGCTGCGACAACCTCTCCAACAACGGCACCGTGGCGCACAACGCCGTGGTGGGCATGGCCGGCGCATGGGATGCGGGCCTCGGCGACTGGATTGATGCCAACATCAGCTTCGTCAGCACCTCGGTGGACCGCATTACACCGCGCACCACGGAGGCGGATGTCGCCGCCGTCCAGGCCGCGTGCGGCTACCGGGACACTTCGCCCGTGGTTGCCGAACCCTTCGCCAACTGGGTGCTTAGCGGGGAGTTCCCTGCCGGCCGTCCCCGCTGGGAGGACGCAGGCGCGGTCTTCGTGGTGGACATCGAGCCGTACGAGAACCGCAAGCTGTGGCTCCTGAACGGCGCGCACTCACTGCTGGCGTACGCGGGCCAGCTCCGCGGCCACACCACCGTGGCGCAGGCCCTGGCGGATCCAATGTGCCTCCGGGCCGTGGAAAAGTTCTGGGACGAAGCCGAGGCGAACCTCTCCGGGCCGGGCGGAAACGCCGCCGAGCTGCAAATCCCGGAGTACCGTGCCGCCCTGCTGGCACGCTTCAGCAACGCCAGGATCGCCCACCACCTCGCGCAGATCGCCATGGACGGCAGCACCAAGCTCCGGATGCGCGCCGTTCCGGTGCTGCAGGCCGAGCGTGCCGCGGGCAGGACCGGGGCGGCCGCCGCCCTCATGATTGCCGCCTGGATGGACTACAGCGCGGCCGCCGCCGCGTTCCAGGATCCCCTGGCCGAGGCCGTGGCCGCGGCCAACCTGCTCGACGGCACCGAACGGATCCGCGCCCTGCTGGACATCGTGGATCCGGTCCTGGCCGGGGACGGCGCCGTCGTTGAGCTGATCGAAGACCTGTGCGGATCGTTCGGGGAGCTGGCTGTCTCCCGTTAGCGTCCTCCGCACGCGCCGCTGCCCGGCTCCCGGATCCCCGGGGCCCGGGCAGCGGTGTTTAATGAACTTTCAACAAATATTATGGCAACCGCTTGCCATTTGATTGCCAAGTGATTAGGATTACAACAAGAGCAAAGACCGGCGCACCGCCGGACTCCCCAGAATCCTCCTCCCGGCACAGACCGCAAAGACGCGATAGGACCTCCAGATGCTGAAGCCCCAAGCCAGCGAAACGCGCGAACTGGTCAACCTCGACGGCCTCTACGCTTTCAAGGTGGACTTTGACCGCGCCGGCCACCGCGAGGAATGGTTCAAGGCGCCCCTGGACACCGGGCTGGAAATGGGCGTCCCCGCCAGCTACAACGACGTCTTCCCGGACAAAGCCATCCGCGACCACGTGGGCTACGTCTGGTACCAGCGCGAAGTCCGCGTCCCGCGCGGCTGGGCAGGGGAGCGCATCCACCTCCGCCTCGACTCGGCAACGCACGAGGGCATGGTGTGGGTGGACGGGATCCTCGTAGCCCGGCACACCGGCGGCTACATGCCGTTCAGCGCGGACATCACGGACCACGTCACCCCGGGCAAGGCATTCCGGCTCACCGTTTCCGTCAACAACGAGCTCACCCAGGCCACCATTCCGCCGGGCAGCATCACCGTCACCGAAGACGGCCGACGCCAGCAGAGCTACCTCCACGACTTCTACAACTACGCCGGCCTGCACCGCAGCCTCTGGCTGTACAGCACCCCGGCGGTCACCGTGGACGACATCACGGTGGTCACCGGCTTCGACGGCCCCACCGGCACGGTGGACTACACGATCGCGACGGCGGGCACCACCGCTGGCGGGACGGGTAGCGAAACGGTGACCGTTACGCTCAAGGACGCCGACGGCGTCGAGGTTGCCCGTGCGGACGGCGCCAGCGGCGCGCTGGTGATCAACGACGTCGTGCTCTGGCAGCCCGGCGCCGCCTACCTCTACAGCCTGACCGCCGAAATCCGCGAAGGCGGCCGGCTGCTGGACAGCTACACGCTGCCCGTCGGCGTCCGGACCGTGGAGGTCCGCGGCAAGGAATTCCTGATCAACGGCGAGCCTTTCTACTTCACCGGCTTCGGCATGCACGAGGACCACGTCACGGTCGGCAAGGGCCACAGCAACGCCCAGATGGTCAACGACTTCCAGCTCCTGGACTGGGTGGGCGCCAACTCGTTCCGCACCTCGCACTACCCCTACGCCGAGGAAGTCATGGAGTTCGCCGACCGCCACGGCATTGTGGTCATCGACGAAACCGCGGCTGTGGGCCTCCACCTCGGCTTCGGCGCCGTCTTTGGCGGCATCGCCAAGAAGACCTACGAGGACGGCGGCGTGGACGCCAATACGGCGGCCAACCACCGGCAGGCGATCACCGAACTCGTGGCCCGGGACAAGAACCACCCGTCCGTGGTCATCTGGTCCATCGCCAACGAACCCAACGGTTCCGAGGAAGGCGCACGCGAGTACTTCCAGCCCCTGGCGGAACTGACCCGGGAGCTGGACCCCACCCGCCCCGTGGGCTACGTCAACGTCATGTTCGACACCCCGGACAAGGAACTGCTCGGGGACCTCTTCGACGTCATCATGCTCAACCGCTACTACGGCTGGTACCTGAACAACGGGGACCTCGAAACAGCGGAACAGGTCCTGGAAAAGGAACTGCGCGAATGGGAAGCCAAGTACGGCAAACCCATGATCATGACCGAGTACGGCCCGGACACCATGCCCGGCTTCCACTCCATTTATGAGCAGCCCTGGAGCGAGGAATACCAGGCCGCCTTCCTATCCATGTACCACCGGGTGTTCGACCGGGTGGACGCCATGGTGGGCGAGCAGGTCTGGAACTTCGCGGACTTCCAGACGTCCAACGGCATCATGCGCGTGGACGGCAACAAGAAGGGCGTCTTCACCCGCGACCGCCGGCCCAAGCCCGCCGCGTACGCCCTCCGCCAGCGCTGGACCGCACTGGCCGGCACCAAGAATGCCGCCCCGAACAGCAGCATCACCACCCCGTAGCATTTCTGACCATTTTTTCGCCGGCTCCACGGAGGCGGCACCGGGTAAAGGAGCCCAATCATGAAAAAACCCAGCAAACTAGGAAAGCTCAGCATCCTCGGCTACGGCGCCGGCGATGCCGCCAACAACCTCGCCTTCACCACGGCCACCATGTTCCTCCTGGTCTACTACACGGACGTTGCAGGAATCTCGGCCGCAGCGGCAGGCACCCTGCTGCTGGTGGTCCGGATCTTCGACGCCTTCGCCGACGTTTTCGCCGGCCGCATGGTGGACCGCACCTTCAGCAGGCGCTTCGGGAAGTTCCGTCCGTTCATCATGTTCGGCTCCATCCCGCTGCTGCTCCTGAGCGTGGCAACGTTCTCCGTCCCGCAGCTCGGCGAATCCGGCACCCTGCTCTACGCCTACGTCACCTACGCGGCACTCGGCCTGGCCTACAGCCTGGTCAACATCCCCTACGGCTCCCTGGCCGGCGCCATGACCCAGGACCCGGGGGAGCGCGCCAAGCTTGGCTCCGCCCGCATGGTGGGCGGCCTGCTGGTGGGTTCGGCCCTCGGCATCTTCGTGGCACCGCTGATCAAGCCGGGCGCTGACCTGCAGTCAACCTTCACCACCATCACCCTGGTGTTCGTCGTTATCGGCGCAGCCCTGTACTTCTTCACCGTCATGACCGCCAAGGAACGCGTCCACCGCGCCGTCCCGAACGTCTCGGTCAAGCAGAGCATGGAAACCCTGAAGGGCAACAAGCCCCTCCTGATGCTGTGCATCAGCTCGTTCTTCTTCCTCTCCGGCTACCTGGCACTGACCTCGGTGCAGCTGTACTACCTGCGCGACGTCCTCGGAAACCTGGGCCTGTACCCGGTGCTGTCCATCATCCAGCTGGCCGCCACCTTCGTGCTGGCCGGGTTCATGCCCAGGCTGGTCCGCTCCATCGGCAAGAAGCGCGTCTACATCTACTCGTCGGTGCTCACCGTCATCGGCGGAACCATCATCTTCTTCACCCCCGCCAGCCAGGTCTGGATCGGTTTTTCCGGCCTCGTGATCAGCCTCGTGGGCGTCCTCGCCGTCAACATCGTGGTGTGGGCCCTGGAAGCCGACACGGTGGAGTACGGAGAATGGAAGACCGGCGTCCGCACCGAGGGCATCACCTACGCGCTGTTCTCCTTCACCCGCAAGACCGGCCAGGCCGTGGGCGGCGCCCTCGCCGCCTACGCCCTGGCACTGGGCGGCTACAAGTCCGGCGGTGCACAGACTGCCGACGCCCTCTTCGGAATCCAGCTTGCAGCCGGCGCCATCCCGGCAGTGCTGACCATCCTCGCCGTCCTGGTCATGTCCAAGTACAAACTGACCGACGCCATGCACGCCGAGATCCTCAACGAAATCCAGGCACGCCGCACCGGCGAAGAAACCGCAGACGCCGCCAAGCCCCTCACCACCTCCAACTAAGCCCCGACCCACTCCTCGACCCAGCCCCGCTCGAAAGGAACAGCTGTGAAAATCATTGCCGCGGAAGTCTTCGTGACAAGCCCGTCCCGTAACTTCGTGACCCTCCGGATCACCACGGAGGACGGTGTGACCGGCATCGGTGACGCCACACTGAACGGCCGCGAGCTCGCCGTCGCCGCATACCTCAAGGAACACGTCGCACAGCTGCTGATCGGCAAGGACCCGCACCGGATCGAGGACACCTGGCAGTTCCTGTACCGCAGCTCGTACTGGCGCCGCGGCCCGGTGACCATGGCCGCCATCGCCGCCGTGGACATGGCGCTGTGGGACATCAAGGGCAAGGTGGCCGGCATGCCGGTGTACCAGCTCCTGGGCGGTGCCTCCCGCAACGGCCTGCGTGCCTACGGCCACGCCTCCGGCGCGGACATCCCCTCCCTGTTCGACTCCGTCCGCGAGCACCTGGAACTCGGCTACAAGTCCGTCCGCATCCAGACCGCCGTTCCGGGCATCAAGGCCGTCTACGGCGTCGCAGCCCAGGCCCAGGCCTCCGGCGAACGCTACGACTACGAGCCCGCCGGCCGCGGCGCGTTCCCGGTGGAAGAGGACTGGGACACCCGGGCCTACCTGCGCCACCTGCCCACCGTGTTCGAGGCCGTCCGGAACGAATTCGGTCCGGAACTGCCGCTGCTGCACGACGGCCACCACCGCATGACCCCGATCCAGGCCGCCAAGCTGGGCAAGGCCCTGGAACCCTACGACCTGTTCTGGCTCGAGGACTGCACCCCGGCCGAGAACCAGGAAGCCCTGCGCCTGGTCCGCCAGCACACCACCACTCCGCTGGCCATCGGTGAAATCTTCAACACCGTGTACGACTACCAGACCATCATCAAGGAACAGCTGATCGACTACGTCCGGGCAGCCTCCACGCACTTCGGCGGCATCTCCCCGCTGAAGAAGGTCATGGACTTCGCCGCGCAGTACCAGATCAAGTCCGGCTTCCACGGCCCCACCGACATCTCCCCGGTCGGTTTCGCCGCGCAGCTGCACGTGGGCCTGGCCATCCACAACTACGGCATCCAGGAATACATGCAGCACTCGGACAAGACCAACGAGGTCTTCCAGCAGTCCATGACCTTCAAGGACGGCTACCTGCACCCGGGCGACAAGCCCGGCATCGGCGTCGAATTCAACGAGGAGGCAGCGGCCGCGTTCCCGTACCAGCAGGCCTACCTGCCCTACAACCGCCTGGTTGACGGCACCGTCCATGACTGGTGAGGCACGAGTCGTGACAGGACACCCCGTGACAGGACACCCCGTGACAGAACAATCCGTGACACAACACGGCAGCACCAAGCACCGCATCATCGTTATGGGCGTCTCCGGCTGCGGCAAGACCACCATCGGCGACCTGGTGGCCCGCGAGCTGGGCGTGCCGTTCCTCGACGGCGATTCGCTCCACCCCGTGGAGAACGTCGCCAAGATGGCCGCCGGCACGCCCCTGACGGACGAGGACCGCTGGCCCTGGCTGGCCACCGTGGGTTCCGAACTCGCAGCCGCCGGCAACGGCGGGCTGGTGCTGGCGTGCTCGGCGCTCAAGCGAAGCTACCGTGACGCCATCAGGGAACAGGCGCCGGACACCGTGTTCCTGCACCTGCACGGCAGCAAAGAGGTGCTGAGGTCACGGACTGAAGGCCGCTCCGGGCACTTCATGCCGCCTGCCCTGCTTGATTCCCAACTCGCAACGCTGGAACCGCTCGACGCCGACGAAGCCGGCATCGTGGTGGACATCGCCGCGCCCGTGGACCAGGTGGTGGCCCAAGCGCTGGCCGGGATCGCCGCCGTCGTGAACGCTGCCGGGGCTGTTAACGCCGACGCGGCCACCGCTCCGGCGGGTGCCGCCGACGGTGCCGCGGGCACCCAGCCGCGCCAGTTCGACGTCGACCTCACGGCCGCGCCGTTCAACCTCGACGACGCAGCGGTCCAGTGGGTGAACAGCACCTTGGAGTCGATGAGCCTCGAGGAAAAGATCGGCCAGCTGTTCATCAACCACAACAACGACTACTCCCCGGAGTACCTCGACGGTGTGCTGGAGAACTACCACGTGGGCGGCATGCGCTACCGGCCGGGCCCCTCCGCCGCCGTGCAGGAGCACATCCGCTACGCGCAGTCCAAGACCCGGATCCCGCTGCTGGTGGCCTCCAACCCGGAAATGGGGGGAGCCGGAAGCTGCGACGACGGGACGTTCGTGTCGACGCACCTGCAGGCCGGCTCGCACCCGGACAAGGCCATCGCCCGGCAGATGGGCCAGGTGGCCGGCGTCGAAACCGCCGCACTGGGCTGCAACTGGGCGTTCGCGCCGATCGTGGACATCCACTACAACTGGCGGAACACGGTCATCTCCACCCGGGCCTTCGGCAACACGCCGGAGATCGTGGTGGAGCGGGCCAAGGAGTACTTCGACGGCATCAGCGAGTCACCCACCGCCTGCGCCATGAAGCACTTCCCGGGCGACGGCATGGACGAGCGCGACCAGCACGTGGTCACCTCGTACAACACCCTCGGCTATGAGGAGTGGAACCGGAGCTACGGGCACGTCTACCGGGAAATGATCGGGCACGGCGTGCAGTCCATCATGATCGGCCACATCGGGGCGCCGGAACTGTCCCGGCACTTCCGTCCCGGCCTGGCGGACAAGGACATCCGCCCGGCCACGCTGGCGCCGGAACTGCTCCAGGACCTGCTCCGCGGCGAACTCGGCTTCAACGGACTGATCCTCACCGACGCCTCACAGATGATCGGCCTGACCCAGGCCATGAAGCGCCGTGACCTGGTGCCGGCCACCATTGCGGCCGGCTGCGACATGTTCCTGTTCTTCCGCAACCCCGCGGAAGATTTCCAGTACATGCTGGACGGCTACAAGTCCGGCGTCATCACCGAGCAGCGCCTGCATGACGCGCTGCGCCGGATCCTTGCCCTCAAGGCATCGCTCGGTTTGCACCGGAAGGCACGCAACGAGCGAGTGCCGCCTGTGGAAGCACTCGCCGTGATCGGCAGTGATGCCCACCGCGCTGTCGCAGCCGACATCGCGGACAAGACCGTCACCCTGGTCAAGGACACCGCCAACAACCTGCCCATCACGCCGGCGACGCACAAACGAATCCGCCTGTACGGCATCTCCGGAGGTTCGGACTTCACCCGCGCCGACCCGCTGGCGTACCTGGACACCGTCAAGGCGGAGCTGGAAAACGCCGGCTTCGAGGTGCACCTGTTCAAGACGGCGGACCAGCGCGAGGCGGCAGGGGAGACCGGCGTGAACTTCATGTCGGTCATCTCCGAGGAAGCCACCGGCGACTACGCGGACAAGTACGACGCCGCGTTCGTGTTCGCCAATGTGAAGGGCTTCGCCCAGGAGGCAGCCATCCGGATCAAGTGGTCCACCCCGATGGCCGCGGAGATCCCGTGGTACGTCACCGAGGTCCCCACCGTGTTCGTCTCGCTCAACCAGCCCAACCACCTGATTGACGTGCCGATGGTGAAGACCGCCATCCACGCCCACGCAGGGTCGCCCGAGGCCATTCGGGCGACCATCCAAAAGATCATGGGCAGCTCGGAGTTCCAGGGAACGTTCAACGAGAACGTGTTCTGCGATTCCTTCGACACCCGGCTCTGATCCGGTCCAGGCAGGACACCAAGGCCGCACGCGCAGCAATTGCGCGTGCGGCCTTTGTGTGTCCGGCGTAGCGTGGGTGCATGGAGCAAACGGGGTGCGTTGTTGCCGGCGGAGGGCCGGCGGGGATGATGCTGGGCCTATTGCTGGCCCGGGCCGGTGTGGAAGTCACGGTGCTCGAAAAACACGGCGACTTCCTGCGGGATTTCCGCGGCGACACCGTGCACGCCTCCACCATCAGGCTGATCGACGAACTGGGACTCGGCGACGAATTCCGGAAGCTCCCGCAGAGCAGGTTGAACGCCGCCGCCTTTCCCCTCCCCAACGGCGGGATGCTGACGCTCGGCGATTTCGCCTCCTTGAAGCCGCCGTACAACTACATCGCCATGAT
This sequence comes from Arthrobacter sp. CC3, assembly GCF_039907775.1. Taxonomy (NCBI): domain Bacteria; kingdom Bacillati; phylum Actinomycetota; class Actinomycetes; order Micrococcales; family Micrococcaceae; genus Arthrobacter; species Arthrobacter sp. CC3. The sequence continues at coordinate 15,823 of NZ_JARCCY010000010.1, read as the reverse complement.
GCCGCAATGGGACTTCCTGAACTTCCTGGCCACCGAGGCCGCGCGCGAACCCACGTTCAGACTGCTGATGAGGCATGAAGCCACATCGTTGATGTTCGACGACGGCCGCGTCACCGGCGTCCGCTACCGGACCCGTGGGGGCAGCGAAGAGGCAAGTACCGAGGGGGCGATCCACGCGGACCTCGTGGTGGCCACGGACGGGCGTCATTCGGTGCTGCGCCGCTCCGCCGGCCTGCAGCCGAAGGAATACCCCGTTCCCTTCGACACCTGGTGGTTCAAGCTCCCACGCCACGCGTCGGAAAAAGGCGCCGTGGCGGGCATCGTCCCGGCCTTCCGGGGCCGCGAAGCCATGATTGCGCTCTTCCGCGACGACTACTACCAGATGGGGTACCTCGGCCCCAAGGGAACGGATGCCCGGATCCGTGCCGAGGGAGTTGAACGGTTCAGGGAACGCGTCGCCGCGCTGCGGCCGGACCTGGCAGACCGTGTGGATGCCATCCGTTCATTGGATGACCTTCACTTCCTGGATGTGCGGCTGGACCGGCTGCGGCGCTGGTACGTGGACGGGCTGTTGTGCATTGGCGACGCCGCCCATGCCATGTCCCCGGCAGGCGGGGTGGGCATCAACCTGGCCATCCAGGACGCGGTGGCCGCGGCCGCGCGGCTGGCCCCGGGCTTGCTGCAGGGGCGGGTGACAGTGCATGATCTCGCCGCGGTGGAACGGCGGCGCCGGATGCCCACCGTTCTGCTCCAGACCGTCCAGCGCATCATGCACCGGGCGGTTTTCGTCCCCCTGTTCGCCGGGAGGAGGGCCGGGGTTCCGTCAGTGGTGTTGTTCCTTGCCAGGCGCGTTCCGGCGCTGACAAGGCTCATGCCGCGGCTCATCGCCTTCGGGCCAAGGCCGGAGCACGCGCCCGGCTTTGCCCGCCGGGCCCAGCGCTCAGCCGCGTAAGGCGACGTAGTCGATCAGGCCCTTCACCGTGGCCACGGAGGCGTAGTCGCGTTCAGGGATGTCCACGCCTGTGGCCTCATCGATGGTTTCCACCAGCCTCAGGAAATCCAGCGAATCCAGCTCAAGGTCCTGCCGCAGCCGGGACCCTTCGTCGAGGCCGTCCAGCTCCACGTCCGGGGCTACCTGGTTGATGGCCGCGCGCACGGCCTTCCGCGCCTCCTGCTCATTCATAGCTCCTCCGGTTTTTGCAGCAGTTCGTCGATCCGGGCCAGGAAGCGGGCACCCCGGAGTCCGTCGCTCACCCGGTGGTCGGCGGACAGTGTGGCGGTGACGGCGGGCCGCACGCCCAGCATGCCGTCCTGCGCCCAGGGCTGCTCCACCACCTTGCCCAGGCCCACCATGGCCACCTGCGGCGGGTAGATGACGCCGTACACAGACTCCACTCCCAGGTCGCCCAGATTCGTGACCGTGATGGTGGGATCGGCCATTTCCGCGCGCTGCAGGCGCCCCGCCCGGGCCCTGCCCACCAGGTCCCGGAGCTTCTGCATCAGTACGTCCACGGACAGGGTGTCGGCATCGTGGATGGCAGGCGCCACCAGGCCTCCGTGCCGCAGGGCCACGGCCACGCCGAGGTGCACGGTGCTGCTCGGCCGGAACACCCCGTCTGTGAAAAAGCCGTTGACTTCCGGGATCTCGCGCGCGGCCACGGCTGTCGCCTTCAACAGCAGGGCGGACGGAACCAGCCGCGAGGCCACCGGACGCTGTTCGTTGACCTGTTGCATCCACCCGATGGCGGCGCGGAGGTCCAGCGTGGTGCTGACGTAGTAGTGCGGGATGGACTGCTTGGAACGGGTCATGAGCGAGCCGATGGACCTGCGGAGGCTGGACAAGCGGTCCTGCGCGTCCGACGGCGGTGCCTCCTCCGCGGGCTGCGCCTCTGCTGCCGTCGCTTCCGCTGCCGTCGTTTCCGCCGCTTCCGCCGAGGCGGCACCTTCCGCGGAAGCGGGCGCCCCGGCTCCCTGCACGGCACGCTGGATGTCAGCCTCGGTGACGGCGCCGTCCGGGCCCGTCCCCGGCACCGTGCCGATGTCGACGCCGAGCTGGTCCGCCAGCCGCCGTGCCCGGGGCGAGGACCGCACCCGGGTCCCGCGGGGTGCCGGGCCAGCAGCCGGAGCCGGGGCAGCTTCAGGAACCGGGGCAGCTTCAGGAACCGGCGCGGCTTTTGGCACCGGCCCGGCTTCAGGAACCGGCCGAGCCGGCTGCACGGCCGCCGCGCGTTCCACGTCGGCGCGGGTGACCGCGCCGTGCTTGCCTGTGCCGCGGATTCCGGACAGGTCCACACCAAGCTGGTGGGCCAGGTGCCGGACCGGGGGAGGAACCTGCGCCGCGGCTGCTTCCGGACCTGCCTGTGCCGGCGGGACCGCCGGCTGCCCCCCTGCCTGGCCGGCGCCGTCGTCCGGGGTCTGGGTGATCCGGGCCAAGGGGGTGCCGATGGGAACAGTGGTGCCAACATCCACCAGGAGCTCGGCCACCACGCCCTCTTCGAAGGTCTCCACGTCCATGACGGTCTTGTCCGTGTCCACCACGGCCACCACATCTCCGCGGTGCACGTAGTCGCCGGGCTTGATCAGCCACTCCACCATCTTGCCGTGCTCCATGTCCGCGCCCAGGGACGGCATCCTGAAATCACCCACGCGCGCCGACCGCCTCGCGGGCCGCGGCGGCGATGCGTTCCGCCGTGGGCAGTGCAGCCAGCTCCAGGTGTTTGGCGTAGGGCAACGGCACTTCGGCGCTGCAGACGCGGCCCACCGGTGCGTCCAGGTCGAAGAAAGCGTTCTCGGTGATCCGGGCGGACAGCTCTGCGGAGATGCTGCCGCTCCGCCAGCCCTCGTCCACCACCACGGCGCGGTGGGTCCGGGACACACTCCCCAGGACGGCGGCGTCGTCGAGCGGGCGCAACACGCGCAAATCCAGCACCTCAGCGTCGATTCCCTCGGCTGCCAACTGCGTGGCGGCGTCGAGCACTGCCGGCAGCGTTCCGCCGTAGGTGATGAGCGAAATGTCCTTGCCGGGGCGGCGGACGGCGGCCGTGCTGATATCCACCGGGCCGGCGTCGTCAGCGAGGTCCCCGGCCACGTTATACAGGGTTCCGTGCTCGAAGATCAGCACCGGATCCGGGTCTTCCAACGCCGTCCACAGCATCCCGCGGGCGTCCTCGAGGGTTGCGGGGGTGAGGATCCGCAGCCCCGGGATGTGGGCGTACCACCCCTCCAGGCTGTGCGAATGCTGGGCTCCCAGCTGGCGCCCGGCGCCCGTGGTCATCCGGATGACCAGCGGCACGTTGAACTGCCCGCCGGACATGTGCAGCAGGGTGGCGGCGTTGTTGACCAGCTGGTCCAGCGCCAGCAGGCTGAAATTGACGGTCATGATCTCCACAATGGGCCGCATCCCGCCCAGGGCGGCCCCGATGCCGGCGCCCACAAAGCCGGATTCGGACAACGGCGTGTCCCGGATCCGCTCCGGGCCGAACTCCTCGAACAGGCCAAGGCTCACGGCGAAGCATCCGCCGTACGCGCCAACATCCTCGCCCATGAGGAACACCCGCTCGTCGCGCTGGAGGGCGTCCCGGATGGCTGCCCGCATGGCTTCGCGGTAGGTGGTCTTCATTGCGGGCGCCGCTCGCTGTACACGAACCGGGTCAGTTCCTCCACCGGCTCCAGCGTGCCGGCTTCGGCAAACTCGACGGCGGCCTTCACCTCCGCGTCCACGTCCTGCTGGATTTTCTTCCAGTCCTTCTCCGTCAGCTGGCCGGCGTCTTCCAGCGCTTTCCGCAGCGTGTTGATCGGATCGCGTTCCATCCAGCGGGAGACCTCCGTTTTTTCCCGGTACCGTTCGGGATCGAACATGGAGTGGGCCCTGAACCGATAGGTCCTGAGCTCGAGGAAGTGCGGTCCGCCGCCGGACCGGACGGCGTCCACGGCGCGGCGAGCAGCCTCTTCGACGGCGAGCACATCCATCCCGTCCGCGGACCACGAGGCGATTTCGTAGCTGGCCGCCTTGAGGGCAATATCGGTCTGCGATTCGGAGCGGGCCAGGGCCGTGCCCATGGCATACAGGTTGTTCTCGCAGCAGAACAGGACCGGCAGCTGCCAGAGCGCGGCGAGGTTCAGGCTCTCGTGGAATTCCCCTTCGGCAACGGCGCCTTCGCCGAAGAAACAGGCGGTCACCCGGGAACGGCCGGACATCTTGTCCGCGAGCGCCAGGCCAACGGCCAGCGGCAGTCCGCCCGCCACGATCGCGTTGCCTCCGTAGAAGCGGGTGGCGGCGTCGAACAGGTGCATGGAGCCGCCGCGGCCCCGGCAGCAGCCTTCAACATAGCCGTACATTTCGGCCAGGATGGCGCCCGCGGACACGCCGCGCAGCAGCGCATGGCCGTGTTCCCGGTACGTTGCCACCACGGCGTCGTCCGGAGCCAGGGTACTCATCACCCCCGCGGCGACCGCTTCCTCGCCGATGTAGACGTGCAGGAACCCGCGGATTTTCGCGGCACTGTAGAGCTCCACACACTGCTCTTCGAGCCGCCGCACCCGCAGCATCTGATGGAGCAGGTGGCGTGTATGGTCGGAGTCCGCGCTTCCGGATCCCCGCGCTGCTGTGCCGCTCACGCCGGCGCTCCGGGGTAGGTGCCGGCCGGGGTCTCGATGGTTGACGTGTCACCCTCGGGGAGGCCGAGTTCGCGGGCTTTCAGGAGCCGCCGGAGGATCTTGCCGCTCCGGGTCTTGGGCAGCGCGTCGGTGAAGTCCAGCAGCCGGGGGGCCACCGCCGGGCCGAGCCGTTTGCGGGCAAAGCCGATGATGTCCAGCTTGAGCGCCTCCGAGGGCTGCCACCCGGTGCGGAGTTCCACGAAGGCCTTGACCACTTCGCCGGCAACGGCATCGGGCACGCCGATCACCCCGGCCTCGGCCACCGCTTCGTGTTCCATCAGCGAACTCTCCACCTCGAATGGTCCGATCAGGTGCCCGGAGGACTTGATGACGTCGTCGCCCCTGCCGACAAACCAGAAGTACCCGTCGGCGTCCTGCCTGGCCAGGTCTCCGGTGAGGTACCAGCCTCCGGCGAAGCAGCGCCGGTACCGTTCGTCTTCATGGAGGTAGCCGCGGAACATGGACGGCCAGCCCGGCCGGAGCGCCAGTTCGCCCACCGCATCCGGTTCGGTGAGCAGCACGGCTTCGCCGTCCCGGAGCGCCGGTTTGCCGTCCGGGTCCCGGGCCAGAATCGCGGCCTCGATGCCGGGCAGGGGCCGGCCCATGGAACCGGGCCGGATCTCCATAGCGGGGTAGTTCGAAATCATGATGCCGCCGGTTTCGGTCTGCCACCAGTTGTCGTGGACGGGCTGGCCGAAGGCTTCCTGTCCCCACACCACCACTTCGGGGTTGAGCGGTTCGCCGACGCTCGCCACAAACCGCAGGGCGGACAGGTCATGCCCGGCGGCGTGGCCGGCACCGGCCTTCATCAGCATGCGCAGGGCGGTGGGGGCGGTGTACCAGACCGTGACGTGCTGCTCTGCGAGGATCCGGTACCACCGGTCCGCGTCCATCTCCTCTTCGTCCACGATGGTGGTCACGCCGTGGGTGAGGGGAGCGATCACACCGTAGGAGGTGCCGGTGACCCAGCCGGGGTCCGCCGTGCACCAGTAGATGTCGTCCGGGTGCAGGTCCAGTGCAAAGAAGCCGGTGGCGCGGTGGGCGGTGACGGCGTCGTGCACGTGGATCGCCCCTTTGGGGGTGCCGGTGGTGCCGCTGGTGAAGTGCAGCAGGGCCATTTCTTCGGCGCGGGTGGACGCCGTCTCCAGCGGCTGCGCGTCCCGCATGAGTTCGGCCAGGTCCAGGGTGCCCGGGTCCGGCCGGCCCTCGGCATCGATCAAGAGGACGTGCTCCAATTCCGGCAGCAGGTCCCGGATCTGCAGAACCTTCCGCCGGTACAGCGCCCGGGTGGTGACCAGGGCGCGGCCGGCCCCCAGTTGAAGGCGCTGGCGGACGGGTTCCGGGCCGAAGGCGGAGAACAGGGGGCAGAAAACGCTGGCGTTTTTGAGCGTCCCCAGTACCGCGACGTACAGCTCCGGGCTGCGGCCCATGAGCGAAAAGACCCGTTCCCCGCGGCCGATTCCCAGCCCGTGCAGGACGCCGGCAAACCGTGCGGTCCGTTCGGCAAGTTCCGCGTAACTGAGGGAGCGCGCGGTGCCGTCGGCGCGGATGAAGCGCAGGGCCTCGTGGCCGGCCCGTTCGCCGGCGGCATGGCGGTCCACGGCCTCGAAGGCTATGTTGACGCCGCCGTCCGGCAGCCCTGCCAGCTCATGGCGCGCCTCATCCCAGGAGAAAGTGGCGCGGCTGGCGTCGTAGTCCACCATGTTGGGGCGGACGGCCAGGCCAAGGACGTCCTTCGGGATTGCGGGCCAGCGGGTCGATGGAGCGGTTCCGGCCGTCATAGTTCAATCGGACTCCTCGCCGGGAGAACTGGATAGAGTAGAAAGTCCCGTGGGACGCCCCCGGCCCGCTCTCCGGCCTGTTCTCCTGCCGGGGCAGGACGCGCCGTCACAAACCGCGGAGCCACTAAACTGGACCCCATGACTGCCACCAGCCCCCGTGCAGCTGACGCTGCTGCCGCCCGTGCCCGCCTGCTTGAACTCATCAAGGAACTCGCCGTTGTCCGCGGCAAGGTGATCCTGTCCAGCGGGGCCGAGGCCGACTACTACATCGACCTCCGACGCATCACTTTGCACCACGAGGCGTCCAAGCTCGTGGGCCAGGTCATGCTCTCGCTGATCGACGACGCCGGCATCGACTTTGAGTGCGCCGGCGGCCTCACCATGGGCGCCGATCCGGTGGGCACCGCTGTGATGCATGCCGCCGTGGACGCGGACCGCACCGTGGACGCGTTTGTTGTCCGCAAGGCCCAGAAGTCCTACGGCATGGGCCGCCAGGTGGAAGGACCCTCCGTCGAAGGCCGCAAGGTCCTGGTGCTCGAGGACACGTCCACCACCGGCGGATCCGCACTGACCGCCGTCGAGGGTGTCCGCAAGGCTGGCGGCAACGTTGTGGCCGTCGCCGTGATTGTGGACCGCGACACCGGCGCCAAGGAAAAAATCGAAGCGGAGACCGGCGTTCCCTACCTGTTCGCGTTCGGCAAGGATGAGCTCGGCCTGAGCTAGCGTGCGGGCCGGCGGCGGCGCACTCTGCAGCAGCGCGATTCAGCCGCATGATTCAGCCGGGAGCTAACCCCGCTTGAACGGCCAAGAGGCGGGACCCTACAATTTGCGTAGCTCAAATTCAAGTCACGCACCTGGAGAGACCGCGCCATGCTCCCGTCCAACCCAGCACCGAACCCAGTTCCCAACACCGTCGAACAGATCCAGAACCTCATCCTGGAGAGTGCCGACTTCGAGGAATTCCTCAACGAACTGGCGCGCTTTTCCGCGCACCAGATGGCGGGCGACGGTGACGACGCCCTCTGCGGCATCACGCTGCTCCGGGATCGCAAGGCGGCCACCATCGGCTGGAGCAGCGATTCGGCGCGTGAGGTGGACGAGATCCAGTATTCGCTCTCGCAGGGGCCCTGCCTGACGGCTGCCGAGGAGGAGCGGGAGGTCCACGTCCCGGACCTTTTCGAAGAGGACCGCTGGGGCCCGGACTACGCCGACGCCGTTGCCTCGCACGGACTGCGTTCAGTGTTGTCCCTCCCGTTCCACCTCCAGGGCGATGCGAAGGCCGCCCTGAACCTCTACTCGGATGTCCCGCACAAGTTCGATGAGAAGGCGGCGGCGCGCGCCCGGGGGTACACACGCGAAGTGTCGCAGGCGCTGCGCCTGGCCGTCAGGTTTTCGCTGCACACGGACAGCGCCACCAACCTCCGGGCAACGCTGGAGTCCCGCACCACCATCGACATCGCCGTGGGCATCGTGATGGCGCAGAACCGCTGCAGCCAGGAAGCGGCCGTGCAGATCCTGACGGACGCGTCCAGCAACAGCAACGTCAAGCTGCGGGACATCGCCAAGTCCCTGGTGGATTCCGTCGGCGGGGCGGGCACCCGGACCCACTTCGAGGAGCCCAGGCAGGGCAAGTCCCGGGTGGGCTGACCGGAGGCAGGCCCGGGACAGCCTGACCCGGGCCGCACTGCGGGGCTTGTGTTGCCGGCGCGCGGAAGCTACGCTGTCCGAGGTTGAGCCGTCGGCCATAGACACCCTTTTTTGGAGTACCTATGGACCGCAAACTTCACGCCCTCGTTAAGCTGGACGTCGCCGCCGACGTTGTTCGGATCGATGTCCGGGGCAGCCTCAACCAGGAATCCCGACCCGCCTTGGTGCACGTCATCCGCCGTATCCGCCGGATGGGTGTCACTGCCCACATCCGGGTGGATCTCTCCCAGGCCGCGTTCGTGGAATCGCCCGCTTTGGTGGGGCTCCGCAACGACCTCAACGCGGTCGACGGCGGCACCTCCGACGGCGGTCCTGCGGCGGGTTCCGGCGTTTCACTCGAATTCATGCCCAGGCTGGACAGCATGGGCCCTGATGCCGGACCCGGTGTGAAGACTGTTGAAATCACCGGTGAATTCGCCGCCTCCATCGACCCCTCCGGTTGCGGACCGCTGGCCCAGTACTCCGACGACGAACTCCTGGCTGCCAGCGACTCGGTCTTCGGGTTGCTGGACGATCCCGCTGCCATTGCCGGAACAGAGCTGCTGGCGCAGTATGACGCGATCGGGGTGGAAATTTCGCGGCGGGAGAATGCAGAAGCCGGCCGGAACGCCGCAACGGAGGCCCTGCGGGCCCTTCCGGCCGAGCCCGCGAACTAGCCGGTTTCGCTCGTTTCATATCCGGCTTCCGCTGTGGCTACGGTAGAGGTGTGCCGCAAGTCCAGGAGCCACCACAGCCTGAGGGCGGCCCCGGATCAGCCGAGGGCCGCCTCCTCAAGCATGCAGCAGAACTCAGGCGGTTTTCCCGGCGCAACTTCCTGGCGGGGGCGGGTGCGGCAGCGCTGCTGGCCACCGACATGTTTTTCACCCGGTACGTCCAGGCCGAGCGCCGCACCAACAGGATCCTGACGGTGGGCGATGATTTCGCGGAGAGCTACTACCCGAACGCCAGCTGGATCCTGTTTCCCGGCTACAAGACCAGCTGGGAGGAAGCGCAGTGGATCCTCAATTCCCTGCGCGGTGCACTGCGCCAGCGCGGCCAGCTGGCCGCCGTCGGCTATTCCAACCAGGGGCTGGACATTGACCAGATCGTGATTGCGGTGATTGAGCATGTCCGGGCGAAGCAGCTGACCAGCCTGTATTTCTACGGCCACAGTTTCGGCGGCATGGTGGCAACCCAGGTTGCTGCCCGGCTTCGGGAACTGCACGGCGTGGAGGTGGAATTCATCCTGCTGGACTCCAGCCCGTACAGCAAGTACGACGTCCTGGACCAGAGCTGGTTCGAAGGCGTGGTGGTGCTCTACGAGGGCGGATTCCGGGTTCCCACGGTGCTGCGCGGCGGGTACGAGCTGGGCGAACGCATCGTGCACAAAGATGAACGGTCCTGGCGCCAGGTGGTGGACCAGAGCCTGGAGCAGCTTTCACCGATCGCGCCGTCCAGTGTGCTGATCCAGTCCGAATCCGCCTACATCTACCACTTTGATGCCACCCGGTTCGCGGACAAGCTGGGCGGGACGCGGATGGCCTTCATCGGCAATCCCCGGGACGGCACCGTGAATTACCAGACAGCCCGCGAATCGTGGTCGCGGACGTTTGCGGCCAACATGGTGTCCAATGACCGCCGAACCGACGACGCCCTTCCGGCGCATGCCAGCCCCCAGTGGAACCCGTTTGTCTACCGGCCCATCCTGGAGGAGCTGCAGGATGAGATCTTCCCGCTGCCTACCGGCGGCCCCAAGATGACCGCCTTCTGACCTGCCCCCGAAGCCTGCGCCCGGAGCCTGACTAGATCTGGCTCTTGAGGTCAGCCACCGAGTTCAGGATCTGGTTGGGCCGGAACGGGTAGGCGGCAATGTCGTCCTTGTGCGTGATTCCGCTGAGGACCAGCACGGTGTGCAGCCCGGCCTCCATCCCGGCGATGATGTCCGTGTCCATCCGGTCGCCGATCATGGCGGTGGTCTCGGAGTGGGCGTCGATCTGGTTCATGGCCGAGCGGAACATCATGGGGTTCGGCTTGCCCACAATGTAGGGTTCGCGGCCGGTGGCCTTGGTGATCAGTGCTGCGATGGCGCCGGTGGCGGGCATGGGGCCGTCCTTGGACGGGCCGGTGGCATCCGGGTTGGTGGCGATGAAGCGGGCGCCGGCAAGGATCAGCCGGATGGCCATGGTGATGGCCTCGAAGGAGTAGGTGCGGGTTTCGCCGAGCACCACGAAGTCGGGGTTCTGGTCGGTGAGGATGAAGCCGGCCTCGTGCAGCGCCGTCGTGAGTCCTGCTTCGCCGATGGTGTATGCGCGGTTCCCGGAATCCGAGCCGCGCACCTGGTCCTTCAGGAACTGGGCGGTGGCCAGTGCCGAGGTCCAGATGTTCTCCTCCGGGATCTCCAGGCCGGAGGACTTCAGCCGTGCGGCCAGGTCGCGGGGCGTGAAGATGGAGTTGTTGGTGAGCACCAGGAAGCGCTTGGACGTGTCCACCCAGCGCTGGATCAGTTCCGCGGCGCCGGGGATGGGCTGGTTTTCGTGGACCAGCACGCCGTCCATGTCCGTCAGCCAGCATTCGATCTCCTGGCCGCTCCGGTAGAGCGCTGCCGATGAACGTACTTCGTCTGACTTTGCCATGCTGATCCTCCAACGGTGATGGGCCGGTTCCGGCTCCCAGTCTGTCATTTTTGGCGCGCCGGAACATCCGGAACCGAAGAATGACGGACCGGACCGGGCCGGCCGCTGGAAGCTGGACGGCTACGCCGCGGCTAAAGTTGAAGCGTGACTGACCCCCAGACCCCAGCAGCGCCCGCCTCCCCGCCTGGTTCCCCCTCCGGCGAGGAACCGGAGCCCAAGGCGGAGGTCGGCGTCGGGCCCTGGGAAGGCGAGCTTCCCGAAGGGGAACACTGGGACCCGGACCTCCTGGCCGACGGCGACCGCCGCAACGTGGTGGACAAGTACCGCTACTGGAAGCACGAGGCGATTGTGGCGGACCTGGATTCGAAGCGCCACGACTTCCACATCGCGATCGAAAACTGGCAGCACGACCTCAACATCGGCACCGTGGTGCGCACCGCCAACGCGTTCCTCGCCAAGGAAGTGCACATCATCGGACGACGCCGGTGGAACCGTCGCGGGGCCATGGTCACCGACCGCTACCAGCACGTCCGCCACCACCCCACCGTGGAGGACTTCGTGGCGTGGGCGCAGGGGGAGGGGCTGGCGATTATCGGGATCGACATCTTCCCCGATTCCGTGCCGCTGGAAACCTACGACCTCCCGAAGAACTGCGTCCTGGTGTTCGGCCAGGAAGGTCCGGGCCTGACACCGGAGGTCCACGAGGCGGCCCTGGACACCCTGTCGATCGAGCAGTTCGGCTCCACCCGGTCCATCAACGCGGCGTCCGCGGCCGCCATCGCCATGCACGCCTGGATCCGCAGGCACGTGTTCAGCCAGTCCGTCTAGTCCCTTCGAAGTGCCACCTCGGTGCAGCGGGCCAGTGCAAAGTGTTACCCGGCCAGTGACCCGAAACACTGCCGCTTCGCAGAAATGGCTAGGATGGGTGCTAGCCGACGAGGTTCACTCCAGGGTCAACACAACCCGTAGACGAAATTCACTTTAGGAGTCAGCATGCCCATTGCAACCCCAGAGATCTACTCCGAGATGATCGACCGCGCCAAGGCGGGCGGCTTCGCATTTCCGGCCGTGAACGTCACGTCCTCGCAGACGCTGAACGCGGCCCTGCGCGGCTTCGCCGAGGCTGAGTCCGACGGCATCGTCCAGGTTTCCACCGGCGGTGCAGCCTACTGGTCCGGCGCCTCCACCAAGGACATGGTTGCCGGCTCCCTGGGCTTCGCCGCGTTCGCCCGCGAAGTCGCCAAGAACTACGGCGTGAACATCGCGCTGCACACCGACCACTGCCCCAAGGACAAGCTGGACGGCTTTGTCCTGCCGCTGCTGGCAGCCTCCGAGGCCGAGGTCAAGGCCGGACGCAACCCGATCTTCAACTCGCACATGTGGGACGGCTCCGCCGAGACGTTGCAGGAAAACCTCCGCATCGCCCGTGAACTGCTCGAGCGCACCGCTGCTGCCAAGATGATCCTCGAGGTCGAGATCGGCACGGTCGGCGGCGAGGAAGACGGCGTCGAGAACGAGATCAACGAAAAGCTCTACACCACGGTGGAAGACGCCCTGGCCACCATCGAAGCCCTCGGTGCCGGCGAGAACGGCCGCTACATCACGGCCCTGACCTTCGGCAACGTGCACGGCGTGTACAAGCCGGGCGGCGTGAAGCTGCGTCCGGAAATCCTCAAGGACATCCAGGCCCAGGTCGGCGCGAAGATCGGCAAGGACAGCCCGTTCGACCTGGTGTTCCACGGCGGTTCCGGTTCCTCGGACCAGGAAATCGCGGACGCCGTTTCCTACGGCACCATCAAGATGAACATCGACACCGACACCCAGTACGCCTACACGCGCCCCGTGGCGGACCACATGTTCAAGAACTACGACGGCGTGCTGAAGGTTGACGGCGAGGTCGGCAACAAGAAGACCTACGACCCGCGCGTCTGGGGTGCCTCCGCTGAAGCCGGACTCGCCGCCCGCGTGGTGGAAGCCACCAAGCAGCTCGGCTCGGCCGGAAAGACGTTCTAATCATGTCCGACGAATTCCGCAGGAACCTGATGGGCCCGGAGCCCACGCTCCTGCCCGCGGAGTCTGAGATCTACCAGCACCTGGCCCTCGGCCAGGAGGCACTGGATCTTGTGGCGAAGCACCCCACGTCCTCGCTCCTCTGGGCCATCCTGGCCGAGGAAGCCTGGAACGAGGGCCGGGTTGTCGACTCCTACGCCTACGCCCGCGTGGGCTACCACCGGGGCCTGGATTCGCTGCGGCGCAACGGCTGGCGCGGAGTGGGACCCATCCCGTGGGAGCACGAGCCCAACCGCGGCTTCCTGCGCGCCCTGTACTCCTTGGGCCGTGCAGCGTCCGCCATCGGCGAGGCGGAGGAACCGGAGCGCATTGAGAAGTTCCTCAATGACTCCGATCCCACTGCCAAGGCAGCCATCGGCGAAAACCTCAACTGAACAGACGACGGCGGCTCCCACCTTTCCGGGTGGGGAGCCGCCGTCGTTGTTGGTCCAGGGGTGCTAGTTCGCCTTGGTGAGGCCGGTGCGGGCCATGGCGTCAGCGTACGCAACGTGCATTTCGTCGAGGTACTGCTGCTGGCGGGCCTCGGTGCCGGCAAAGGCGCGGCCGCTGAGTGAACGGACCTTGTAGGTCTTCAGGCCGCGGCGCCAGAGCAGCGGCACTTCGGTCTTCAGGAGCAGCTGGGCCAGGCGGTTGGCCTCGGTGCCGTGCGCCACGATGACGGAGGCGCGGGGCACCAGCGCGAGGAACTTCAGCAGCGGCTTGAGGCCGGCCGAAATCTGGTCAGGCGTGAACTTGCCGTTGGGCTCGCCGGGGATGTGCCACGGGTGCACGTTCCAGGGCATGACGAATTCGGGGCGAAGGCCCAGCTTCCACTGCACGCCGAGCATGCGGGTGGCGGCTTCGCTGTCGCCGGCGGTGATGAAACCGGATTCATCGGCGGTGCCGATGTTGGAGTACAGGCTGATGATGCGGCACTCGTCGACGTCGTGCATCGGGTCCACGTACGGGACCACGGTGTCCGGCTTGAGGCTCTGGAAGGTGTCGCACAGCTCGTTGACAACTGCGACGTTGGGTTCGTAACGGCGGCTCAGAAGCTGCTCGCGGAAAGATTCAGTAGCCAGGGCTGTCATGTATTGCTGTGTCTCCTGCGGGATCGGTGACGCTGCCAGACCGGATTAAGGCATGCCAAGTACCGGGCACGCCATATACGGTGTGGTTTGAAAATGTGGTGAGTGGACCGATTCCTGATCGATCCTTACCAGTCTATCAAGCCCAGCGAAATGCCGGGCGGCGGCAGCGCTCGGGCACTTTGCCGCCCCCGATGCAGGCTCAAATCCCGGCCCCGGCGGGAAGCCGCTCCGCCAACAGGCGAAAGCGGTGCTTGTCACTCATATCGGCTAAACTTGGGTGGTAAGAGCCCCGGAACTCTTGCGTTGCGCGTGACGGTCAGCAGGCCGGAAAGGCGCGGCAGTGGAATTCGGGGCATTCTCATGAACGGCGCTGTCCCCTGGCGGTCACCTCGGTGAACCGGCTGCGGTGCGGCCCGAACGAATGGGGGAGGATCCCATGCCAGCAATCGTGATCGTCGGAGCCCAGTGGGGCGACGAAGGCAAAGGTAAAGCCACTGACCTGCTTGGCGGCCGCGTCGACTACGTGGTCAAGCCGAACGGCGGCAACAACGCCGGGCACACCGTCGTCGTAGGCGGTGAGAAGTATGAGCTCAAGCTCCTTCCTGCCGGCATCCTGAGCCCGAACGCGGTTCCGATCATCGGTAACGGCTGCGTGGTGAACCTCGAAGCCCTGTTCCAGGAAATTGACGGCCTGGAGGCCCGCGGCGCGGACACCTCCAAGCTCCGCGTCTCCGCCAACGCCCACCTCGTGGCCCCGTACCACCAGGTGCTGGACAAGGTCACCGAGCGGTTCCTGGGCAGCCGGGCCATCGGCACCACCGGCCGCGGCATCGGCCCGGCGTACATGGACAAGGTGGCCCGCCTGGGCATCCGCGTCCAGGACGTTTTTGACGAGTCCATCCTGCGCCAGAAGGTGGAAGGGTCGCTCCGCCAGAAGAACGAACTCCTGGTCAAGGTCTACAACCGCCGCGACATCGAGGTCGAGGAGATCGTCAGCTACTTCCTCTCCTTCGCCGAACGCCTGCGCCCGCTGGTCATCGACAGCACCTTCGTCCTGAACAAGGCACTGGACGAGGGCAAGGTTGTGCTCATGGAGGGCGGCCAGGCCACGTTCCTGGACGTGGACCACGGCACCTACCCGTTCGTGACCTCCTCAAACCCGACCGCCGGCGGCGCGTCGGTGGGCTCGGGCATCGGCCCCACCCGGATCTCGCGCTCCATCGGCATCATCAAGGCGTACACCACGCGTGTGGGCGCCGGGCCGTTCCCCACGGAACTGTTCGACGAGATGGGCATGTACCTGCAGAAGACCGGCGGCGAGTTCGGCGTCAACACCGGCCGCCCCCGCCGCTGCGGCTGGTACGACGCCGTGCTGGCCCGCCACGCCTCGCGCGTGAACGGCTTCACCGACTACTTCGTCACCAAGCTGGATGTGCTGACCGGCATCGAACAGATCCCGGTCTGCGTGGCCTACGACGTGGACGGCGTGCGGCACGACGAAATGCCCATGACCCAGACCGAGTTCCACCACGCCAAGCCCATCTTCGAGTACTTCGAGGGCTGGACCGAGGACATCACCGGTGCGCGCACCCTGGAGGACCTCCCGGAGAACGCCAAGAACTACGTGCTGGCACTCGAGAAGCTGTCCGGCACGCGATTCTCGGCCATCGGCGTCGGCCCGGACCGCGACCAGACCATCGTGGTCAACGACTTGATCAACGACTAACGGCTCTGAACTGACGGGCACGTATGACGTTCGACGGCGGCGGGTCACCTTGAAGGTGGCCCGCCGCCGTCGTTAACCGGTCTGCCGGCAACCGTGGGTGCCGGCTAGGGCGTGTCTCCTAAACCGGTGGCGTGCTGGCTGGAATGCTTGAGGGGTGTCGCGAACTTCTGTTTTGAGTGATGATCAGTGGTCCCGGATCGA
>NZ_JARCCY010000001.1:0-11713 GCF_039907775.1 Arthrobacter sp. CC3 | reverse complement strand
CTGGCACCAACACGAGCGGTTCAACCACCAACGGTTCCGACGGTCTCGCCTCCGGAACCCAGGTCATCGCACCGGTCACCGCCCCCGCCACGGTAGGAACGACGTCGTTGGGCCTGCTGGGTGACTCAACGGCAACCGGCAATACCGGGACCAGCACCGCACCGGCTGGCACCAACACGAGCGGTTCAACCAACGGTTCCGACGGTCTCGCCTCCGGAAACCAGGTCATCGCACCGGTCACCGCACCGATCACGGTTGGCGGCGCGTCGGTTGGAATCGCTGGGGACTCGTCGTCCGCTGTCGTTCCTCCGGTAGTGGCTCCCCCGGCGGTCAATCCGCCTGTTGTTACGCCTCCGGTGGCCACGCCCCCATTGGTGTTCGGTCCGGCAATCGCCCCTCCGGCGGCAGCTGCTGAAGGTCCGTCACCGCTGGAACTGCCGGGCACGAATATGGCACCGGCGGCCGCCTCAGTCACTCCGTTGGCAGCCTCGGGTCGCTCCAACACAGGGGCCAACCTTCTCGCCAACACGGGAGCCAACCTTGACCTGGTAACCGCGGCCCTCCTGCTCCTCGCCGGCGGCATGATCGTCATGCTCGCACTGACCCGGCGGAGGAAGGCCTAAACTGCCGGCGGGCAGCGTGTGGCCATCACGGCCGCCCTGTCCGCCACGCCAGCTGGGCCCCTGGACTGGTCTGGCGCGGGAGGCCGCTCAGGGCATCCCGTGCCAGACCTCAGGCAGCGCCACTTCCGATCATGGAGGTCAACTACCAAGCACCCTTATGAAAATGCATACCCGTCCCCGTATTATTCTTTAGAGCGCGTTCCGAGGGGAACGCAAAAAAGGATGGGGACATCGTGGAGAGTTCGCCCAGTGATACGGCGGAGGTCCTTGGCGGCCGCTACCGTCTTGGCGACGTCATCGGACGCGGCGGCATGGCATCGGTGTATACGGCCAGGGATGAAAACCTCGGCCGCGACGTCGCATTGAAGCTCTTTGCTCCGCAGGCGGCCGACGCGGATGAGCTAAAGCGCCAAGAGGCAGAGATAGAACTGCTCGCCACCCTGAACCACCCGAGCCTCGTGACACTATTCGACGCTGGAATCGATTCCCGCGTCCCTGAAGAGCCGCGCCCTTTCCTCACCATGGAACTGATTGAGGGACAGGACCTCCGGAGCAGGATCCGGCACAGCCCGGTGCCTCTGGATGAACTGGCAGTGATCGGAGCGGGGGTAGCCGACGCCCTGGCATACGTCCATAATCTGGGCATCATCCACCGTGACATCAAGCCAGCCAACATCATGCTGGTGCAGGTCCGCCCCGGCGAACCCCTGCGCCCCAAGCTGGCGGATTTCGGCATTGCCCGGATCGTTGACGGCACGCGGTTAACAGCCACCGGAACCATGGTGGGGACAGCCGCCTACCTGAGCCCGGAACAGGCGCGCGGCGCAGACCTGGGTCCTGCCAGCGACATCTACTCCCTGGGCCTCGTGCTGCTTGAGTGCATCAAGGGAGCGGTGGAATATCCGGGCAGCGCCATTGAATCTGCAGTGGCACGCCTGCACCGCGCCCCGGGAATTCCGGACAGTATTCCCGCAGAGTGGGCAGGCCTGATCAGCTCCATGACGGCACTGGATCCCATGGACCGCCCGACGGCGGCCGATGTCGAGATCGCCCTCCGGCATGCCCTGGTGTCCCCTGAATCGATACCCGGCGCGGTGGCCCAGGAGCCCACCCGCATCCTCCCCGCACCGCCGTCGCGGCCGCCGCTTGTTGTCTCGGACAGCACGCAGGAGTTGGATTCGGTGCACGGCGCGCCCGCCCGCACAACGGCTCAGCTATCGGCCAGCGGAGGCGGCCAGCCCCGTACTGGAATCACCCGACGCATCAGCGCCGCGGGCCGCCGCAAGCTAGCTGCTGCAATAGCCGGGCTCGCACTCCTGGTAGTGGGCACCCTGATTCTTCTGACCGTCAACACGCCCAACACGCCGGAACCTGTTCAGTACCCTGCCGTTACCGGCACCTTGGGAGAACATCTGGAGCAACTACAGAAGAGTGTGGAACCGTGATGTCCATCGCAGACAACCACCATCGTCTGGTGCCGTCCCGCCGTTGGCGGACGCTCATCGCGGCCGGCCTGCTTTCGGCCGCCCTCGCCGGCTGCAGTTCCACGGCCCCCGACCTCGAAGCGGATGCCGCTGAGAAACTGCAGGCCAAAGTCCTGACAGTTTCACAGTCCGCCGCCGGCAACGACACATCCGGCGCACTCAAGTCGCTCGACGAACTCGTGGCGCAGCTTGACGCTTCAGCCGCCGATGGAAGCGTGTCGTTCAAACGCCATCAGAGCATCATGACGGCAGTCCAAGCCGTGAGGGCGGACCTCACCGCTGCGCAGGCAGCAGCGAAGGCCCAGGCTGACGCGGAAGCGGCGGCCGCCGCCAAGGCAGCAGCCGAGGCGGCAGCGGCAGAAGCTGCGAAGGCAGCTCCTGCTCCCGCCGCCGAAGTCCCCGCCCCCGCTCAAGTGGTCCCCGGAAAGGGCGAGAAAGGCAAAGGCGCCTCCGGACGCTGACGCCGGCAACGGCGCGTCTGAAACTACGTGGGGTGCTTGGTGAGGTGGACGGCCCGACCAAGGATCCCGCCGTCGTCGGCCTCCGCCCCCGAGTAGCCCTCCGGCAATTTTTCATCAGCAAACTTACTATTTGCCGAGATTGTCGCTAGGTTGGTTAAGCGCGCCCATGAAGCCGCAACGAGATCAGAACCGCGGGCCACGGGCCCGCCAGCTGAAGGAGTGATGTACGCATGGCAACTGTCCAGGAATCCATCAATGTAAGCGTCCCGCTGAGCCAGGCCTACAACCAGTGGACCCAGTTCGAGGACTTTCCGCACTTCATGAGCGGCGTGGACGACGTGCGGCAGCTCGACGACACCACGGTGCACTTCCAGACCAGCATCGGCGGTGTCAAGAGGGAATACGACGCCCGGATCACCGTCCAGCAGCCGGACCAGCGCGTGACGTGGGAGAGCCTCGACGAGCCTCGCAATGCCGGAACAGTATGGTTCGAAGCACTCAACCCGACCGAAACGAAGGTCAGCGTGGAACTCGCCTGGGAGCCCGATTCCGCGGTCGAAAAGGTGGGGGCAGCGGTGGGCCTTGATTCCCGCCAGGTGGCCTCGGACCTCAAACGCTTCAAGAAGTTCATCGAGGAACGCGAAGTGGAGACCGGCGCGTGGCGGGAGCGCGTCAGCGACGGCGCAACCAGCGGGGCTGCAGCCGGCGCGGCAACAACAGCCGCCACGACGGCGGGAATTCCGCTCGACGCCACGACTGCCGTCCCCCTCGAAGAAGCAGTGGGCTACGACAACGCGCCCACGGAGCAGCCCGTGAACACGGATCCGGATATGGCCACCGAGCCCCCGTTCGGCAAGCACGTCCAGCGCTAGCGCTGGACGCCCCGGCCAAAACAGAACGCCCCGCCTCCCGTGATGGGAAGCGGGGCGTTCTGCTTGACGGGTCCGGCTACTTGGCCAGTCCGGAGAGCACTTCGGTGAACGTCGCGGACGGACGCATCACCGAGGCAACCTTGGCAACGTCCGGGTGGTAGTAACCGCCGATGTCCACCGGTGAACCCTGCACTGCGAGCAGCTCGGCAACGATGGTGTCTTCGTTGGAGGTCAGCGCCTCGGACACGGCGGCGAAGTCGGCAGCCAGCTCGACGTCGTCGCTCTGCTTTGCCAGTTCCTGCGCCCAGAATTTGGCCAGGTAGAAGTGGCTGCCGCGGTTGTCCAGTTCCCCTACACTGCGGCGCGGGGACTTGTTTTCGAGCAGGAACGTGCCGGTGGCCCGGTCCAGGGTGTCGGCGAGAACCTGGGCACGCTTGTTGCCCGTGGTGGTGGCGAGGTGCTCGAAGCTGACGGCTAGAGCCAGGAACTCACCCAGGCTGTCCCAGCGCAAGTGGTTTTCCTTCAGCAGCTGCTGGACGTGCTTCGGAGCTGAGCCGCCTGCGCCGGTCTCGAAGAGTCCGCCGCCGTTGATCAGCGGAACCACGGACAGCATCTTGGCACTGGTGCCCAGTTCGAGGATCGGGAAAAGGTCCGTGAGGTAGTCGCGGAGCACGTTGCCGGTCACCGAGATGGTGTCCTCGCCCTTGCGGATGCGCTCGAGGGTGAAGGCCGTGGCCTTCACCGGGGACATGATTTCGATCTGGAGGCCCTCGGTGTCGTGTTCCTTAAGGTACTCCTTGACCTTGGCGATCAGGTTGGCGTCGTGGGCGCGCTCTTCATCCAGCCAGAACACGGCGGGGGTTTCGGAAGCGCGGGCGCGGGTGACGGCCAGCTTGACCCAGTCGCGGATCGGCACGTCCTTGGCCTGGCAGGCGCGCCAGATGTCGCCCGGGGCCACCTGGTGTTCGATCAGGACGGTGCCCTTGCTGTCCACGAGCTGGACGGTGCCGGCCGACTGGATCTCAAAAGTCTTGTCGTGGCTGCCGTATTCCTCGGCGGCTTGGGCCATGAGGCCCACGTTCGGCACCGTGCCCATGGTGGTGGGGTCAAAGGCGCCGTTCGCGCGGCAGTCGTCGATGACAACCTGGTAGATGCCGGCGTAGCTGCTGTCCGGAAGGACGGCCAGCGTGTCGGCTTCCTTGCCGTCCGGGCCCCACATGTGGCCGGACGACCGGATCATTGCAGGCATGGATGCGTCCACGATGACGTCGGACGGAACGTGCAGGTTGGTGATGCCCTTGTCCGAGTCCACCATCGCCAGTGCGGGACCTTCGGCGAGGCCCTTCTTGATGGCAGCCTGGACGCCTTCGCGGACGTCTTCGGGAAGCTCTTCGAGTCCGCCCAGGATGGAGGCCAGGCCGTTGTTGGCGCTCAGGCCTGCGGCGGCAAGCTGCTCGCCGTACGTGTCGAACAGTTCGGCGAAGTAGGCCTTCACCACGTGGCCGAAGATGATGGGGTCCGAGACCTTCATCATGGTGGCCTTCAGGTGTGCCGAGAACAGCACGCCCTCTTCCTTGGCGCGGACAACCTGTGCTGCCAGGAATTCGTCCAAAGCGGCGGCGCGCATCACGGTGCCGTCAACAACTTCGCCGGCCAGCACGGGGAACCCGCGCTTCAGGACCTTGACGGTGCCGTCTTCCTTGACCAGCTGGATCTTGACAGTGTCATCAGCTTCGATGACCACCGACTTTTCGTTGGCGCGGAAGTCCTCGGCGCCCATGGTGGCCACGTTGGTCTTGGACTCCGGGGTCCAGGCGCCCATGGAGTGCGGGTTCTGGCGGGCGTAGTTCTTTACGGACAGGGGCGCGCGGCGGTCGGAGTTGCCTTCGCGCAGGACCGGGTTCACGGCCGATCCCTTGATCTTGTCATAGCGTGAGCGGATGTCCGTCTCGGTGTCGGAGGAGGGGTTGTCCGGGTAGTCCGGAAGGTCGTAGCCCTGGGACTGGAGTTCGGCGATGGCGGCCTTCAGCTGCGGAATCGATGCGCTGATGTTGGGCAGCTTGATGATGTTGGCTTCCGGCTTCTTTGCCAGGTCACCCAGTTCGGCCAGGGCATCGCTGATCCGCTGTTCTTCGGTGAGGTAGTCACCGAACACGGAGATGATGCGGCCAGAGAGGGAGATGTCGCGGGTCTCCACTTCCACACCGGCAGTCGACGCGTAGGCCTCGATGATCGGCAAGAACGAGTAGGTGGCCAGCATGGGCGCTTCGTCAGTGTGGGTATAAATAATCTTGGCCATTGGTGGGGCGTCTCCTGAAGGTATACATACATCTGGAACTCTGGCGTTATTTCAACATTCTTAACTTACCCGAGCAGGGCGCGTCGGCGCCCATCGTGGCGTCCAGCGACGCGTAGCATACCCCCGACCGTCGCACTGACAGGGCCGCGGAGAGACCGGGACCACATCCCACCAGCCACAATACGAAACTCGTCTATCTATTTACAACAATTGTCACAGTGGGTAGGTTGATCTCCACCAGCGGCGGCCACCACCTGAGGCCGACGCAAACTTTCTGTTGAGGACACCCATGACGAAATCGAAGACTCTGGCCACCAGCCTCCTGAGCCTGTCCGCCGCCGCCCTGCTTGCCGTCAGTGCAGCCGCAGGGGCAACTGCCGCACCCGCATCCCCGCAGGCCCCGTCTCCCCAGGATGGCGGGCAGGTTTCCAGCCAGTCAGTGGACAGCTCAAGTGCAGCCAACTATTGGACGCCTGACCGCATGCGTACAGCGGTCCCGGGCGACGTACTGGCCGGTAAAGCACTGCAGCGCGGCAACACGTCGTCTGCTGCAACCGTGGAAAAGGGCTCGAGCACCAAGATTGCCGGCAAGGCAGGCAACGGCAAACCCGCACCCCTGCACGCCGATGAGAGTCCGGTGTCCCACATCGGCAAGGTCTTCTTCACCTTGGGCGGCAGCAACTACGTCTGCTCCGGTAACTCCGTGGTGTCCACCAACAAGAGCACCGTGTCCACCGCCGGCCACTGCATCAACGAAGGACCGGGCGCCTTCGCCACCAACTTCATCTTCGTCCCGGCCTACCTGGACGGTGCCGCGCCCTACGGCAAGTGGGCAGCCAAGGCCCTGTACGCCCCGACGCAGTGGAGCTCGGCCGGCGACATGCAGTACGACACGGGCTTCGCCGTCGTCTCGCCGCTCAACGGCCAGAGCCTTGCAGACGTTGTCGGCGCCTCCGGTGTCCAGTTCAACGCCGCCCGCGGCCTGACGTACAAGTCCTATGGCTATCCCGCAGCGGCGCCGTTCGATGGTTCCTCACTCGTCAGTTGCACCGGGCCGGCCAGCAACGATCCCAACAACCCGCAGTTCCAGTCCCAGGGCATCCCCTGCGACATGACCGGCGGATCCTCGGGCGGCCCGTGGTTCATTGGCACCAGCTCCGGCGGATACCAGAACTCCATCAACAGCTACGGTTACGGCAGCCGGTCCACGGTCATGTACGGGCCGTACTGGGGCTCCGTCATCCAGCAGGCCTACTCGAGTGCATCGTCCGCCAACTGACGCCCCCGGCACTTCGGCTGACGGCCCTTCGGCTGACGAAACCGTGAGCGTCAGCGAGATCAGCCAGGTGCCGGCGGACGTCCTCGCCTACTGGACGCCGGAGCGCATGGAAGCCGCGAAACCGCGCGGGGTCCGGTTCCCCCCGCCTGAGGCTGACGACGGACCATCCGCTGCAGCTGAAGCGGACTAACTGAATAAACGACGACGGCGACCGTCCCCTTTCGGGGGCGGTCGCCGTCGTACTCGGTCAGGTTTCGACAGGCGCAACCACCGGAGCCGGTGGCTGGGTCCGTCCGTCTTCCTAGTGGAAGAAGTGCCGCGCACCCGTGAAGTACATCGTGATGCCGGCGGCGTTGGCCGCGGCGATGACCTCGTCGTCCCGGACGGAACCGCCGGGCTGGACCACGGCGCGGACGCCGGCGTCGATCAGGATCTGCAGGCCGTCGGCGAACGGGAAGAACGCATCTGATGCTGCAACGGCACCGCGGGCGCGCTGCGGTGCGCCTGAAGCCTCCGCTGACGACGGGCCAGCTGCACCGCCGGCACCATCAACCTCGGACTCCACCGTCACACCCAGCGTGTTGGCGCGTTCCACGGCCAGCTTGCACGAGTCGAGCCGGTTGACCTGGCCCATGCCGATGCCCACGGCGGCACCGTGATCGGCGAGCAGGATGGCGTTGGACTTGGCGGCGCGGCAGGCGGTCCAGGCGAACGCAAGGTCAGCCAGCGTTGCGTCGTCCGCGGCTTCGCCGGCTGCGAGGGTCCAGTTGGCGGGGTTGTCGCCTTCGGCGTCCACCTTGTCTGCAATCTGCACGAGCACGCCGCCGGAGACCTGGCGGATTTCGGCCGGGTAGCGCCCGTAGCCCTCGGGCAGGGCCAGGAGCCGGATGTTCTTCTTCTTGGCGAGGATCTCCACGGCTTTCGGTTCGAACCCGGGGGCGATGACCACTTCGGTGAAGATGCCGGCCACGGTCTGCGCCATTCCGGCGGTGACCGTGCGGTTGGCAGCGATGACGCCGCCGAACGCGGAGACGGGGTCGCAGGCGTGGGCCTTGGCGTGGGCATCCGCGATGGGGTCCGCGGCGTCGGCGGAACCAACGGCCACGCCGCACGGGTTGGCGTGCTTGATGATGGCCACGGCGGGCTCGGCGAAGTCGAATGCGGCGCGGAGTGCGGCGTCCGCGTCCACGAAGTTGTTGTAGCTCATGGCCTTGCCGTGGATCTGGTCGGCCTGGGCGATGCCGGCAGGAGCGGCCTTGTCCACGTACAGTGCGGCCTGCTGGTGCGGGTTTTCACCGTAGCGGAGGACCTCGGAGCGCTCCAGCGCGAGGCCGGCGTACGCCGGCCAGTCGATGACGCCGTCGCCGTCCTCATCGAGGAACTGGCTGGCGGTCCAGGTGGCCACGGCGTTGTCGTAGGTGGCGGTGTGTGCGAAGGCCTTGGCAGCCAGGCGCTGGCGGGTCTTCAGGTCGAAGCCGCCTTCAGCCGCGGCGCGGACGACGTTGCCGTAGAACGTGGGGTCCACCACGATGGCGACGGCGGCGTGGTTCTTCGCCGCGGAGCGCACCATGGCGGGGCCTCCGATGTCGATCTGCTCCACGACGTCGTCCTGCGCGGCACCGGACTTCACGGTCTCCACGAACGGGTACAGGTTCACGACGACGAGGTCGAAGGCCTCGATCTCCATGCTGGCCAGCGTTTCCATGTGGGCGGGGACGCGGCGGTCGGCCAGGATGCCGCCGTGGACGCGGGGGTGCAGCGTCTTGACACGGCCGTCCAGCATTTCCGGGGAGCCGGTGACTTCCTCGACTTCCTGGACGGGAATGCCCGCCGCGGCGATCTTCTTCGCGGTGGAGCCGGTGGAGACGATCTTGACGCCTGCTTCGTGCAGGCCCTTCGCGAGCTCCTCCAGACCGGTCTTGTCGTAGACCGAGATCAGGGCTCGGCGGATGGGAACACGGTCTAGCTGCGTAAAGCTCACAAAGGTCTCCGTCTTTTGACACGGTGGGGTGCCGCGGTTGGTGGGGATGAGGCCAGTTTATCGCGTCCCGCCGGATGCCCTCCCTGCGCGCCGGTGTGTGAAGGCCGCGCGCAGACCCGCCGCTGCGACGTAGAGTTTTCCCAGGAGGCCGAGATGAATACTTACACCACTGTGCCCAACGGCGAACAGGTGGTCCAGGAACTGCCGTGGCGGTGGAGGGTGCAGGGCAGGATCTTCCTGATCGGCGGGCTGGGTTTTATGTTCGACGCCTGGGACGTGACGCTCAACGGGATCCTCATTCCGCTGCTGTCCACCCACTGGGCACTGTCCCCCGGCGATGCCGCGTGGATCGGAACGTCGAACCTGGTCGGCATGGCGCTGGGCGCATTCGCCTGGGGCACCATCGCGGACACCATCGGCCGCAAGAAGGCCTTCACTGCAACCTTGCTGATCTTCTCCCTCTTCACGGTGCTGGGTGCCTTCTCCCCCGACTTCATCTGGTTCTGCGTGTTCCGTTTCATGGCAGGTTTCGGCCTGGGCGGGTGCATTCCGGTGGACTATGCCCTGGTGGGTGAGTTCACACCGCGGAAGCAACGCGGCAAGGTCCTCACGGCGATGGACGGCTGGTGGCCGGTGGGCGCCGCGCTGTGCGGCTTCGTCTCGGCCTGGCTGGTTGCAGCGTTCGCGGACTGGAGGCTGACCATGCTGGTGATGGTGCTGCCGGCCCTGCTGGTGTTCTGGGTGCGGCGCAGCGTGCCCGAGTCTCCGCTCTTCCTCATCCGCAAGGGCCGCCGCGACGAGGCCGCCAAGGTCATCGACGACCTGGTCAAGGCCACCGGCGCCGAGCCCCGTGCCTACAGCCTGCCTGAGGCACAGGATGCCCCTCGGCTCTCCGCGGGGAGCGCCTGGCTCCAGCTGGTCCGCGTCTGGCGCTTCAACTGGAAGGTCACCGCCGCTGCCTGGTCGCTGTTCTTCAGCATCCTGCTGGTCTACTACCTGTCCCTGACGTGGATGCCGCGGATCCTGATCGGCGCCGGTTTCCAGGATTACAAGGCTTTTCTCACTACGGCATCCATGGCCGCCGTCGGGCTTCTGGGCGTGGTGGTGGCCGCCGTGCTGGTGGAGCGGGTGGGCCGCAAGTGGATCCTGGCGATTACCGGGCCGCTGTCCGCGCTGACGCTGGTGATCGTGGCGTTCGTGGTGGACATCCCGTCCGCCGCCGTGTTCTGGCTGCTGGTGTTCGGCTTCATCGTGCAGGTGGCCATCCCGGTGCTCTATACATACGTCTCCGAGCTGTACCCGACGGACCTGCGCGGCACGGGTTTCGGCTGGGCGTCCACGTTCTCCCGGCTGGGGGCAGGCTTCGGTCCGCTGATTTTCGCCTCCGTCCTGTGGCCGCAGCTGGGCCTTGCGACGTCCTTCGCCCTGGCCGGCGGGCTGGTCCTGCTGTCGGTGCTGTGGATGGCCTTCTTCGCCCCCGAGACCAAGCAGCGCACCCTGACGTAAGCAGGTCCTTCTTCTCCCCCAACTAGGTAGCAGCAGGTGTCGTTTTCAGGTCTCAAAACGACACCTGCTGCTACCTACTTGGGCAACCAGCCGCGGCCGAGGAGTGCCGAGCGGACCTTCGCTACAGCAGGCCGGGCATCACTGCCCATGTGCCGTTTGGAGATCCGGACCAGCACCCACCCGGCCCGGCCGAAATCCTCTTCGCGGGCGATGTCCCGGACGATCTGCGCAATTTCCGAATGGCCCTCACCGTCGTACTCCACCGCTACGCGGTGTTCCGGGTAACTAAGGTCCGGTCGACGGACGACGCCGGGACGCAGCTCGGTGGGCACATTCAGTTGCGGTTCGGGGAGGCCACCGTTCTCCAGGGCCAGCCGCAGGCGGGTCTCCGGAGCCGAGTCGGCTCCCACCCGGGCCTGCTCCAGGGCGAGCCGGGCCTTCCGGATGCCGGGAGTTCCCTTATGCCGGTCGAGTATGTCCGCTAGTTCCTCCATGGTGGCGTATGGGTCCGTTCGACCCTCGAATTCGGGCCGCGGAATCCTCAGCAAGTGGTCTGCCACAACGGTCAGTTCATTGATGCTCATCTTCCGCGAGCAATCCAGCCAGGTCCGCGGCCGCGAGGTAACGAGCAGCCCGTCGAGAGCGACAATTTCGTCCCCGAAGAACTGGCCACGGTGGCCACGCACGCTGGCCCGTCTGGGAATGGCCATCGTGTCTGGTCGGGAAATGTGAATAATCGGCTCGTCAGCGCCAGGCAGGAACCCCGGAAAAGACCAAAGTGTAAACGCAGTCGCGTGGGACGCTGCCGAGAATGCCGTGACCAAGGTGACCGGCCGCACCTGCCCATGGAGCCCGATACCGCCGCTTTGACGCGTCTGCCGGATCCCCCGGCTTGGCATGGTCAGCGAGCGGTGCCGTAAACGACGGCGCGTCACCCCGGCGTCGACCGCTTCCTGGTACGTGAACGCTGCGGAACTAAGGGGCCAAGGCAGCGGCTGCGGAGTCTTCATGGCCCCATGGTGGCAAATATGGTGCGAGGGCGAGGAAGTTATCCACAGGCCCGCGCACACACGACCCAACTAGGTAGCAGCAGGTGTCGTTTTGAGCGGTCAAAACGACACCTGCTGCTACCTAGTGGTGTGTCTCAGTTTTGTTTGATGGCTTCGAGAGCGACGCGGCCGCGGGCGACTTTTTTGAGGATTGAGTCT